>WLOT01000069.1 GCA_009699125.1 Actinomycetota bacterium | reverse complement strand
GTTGTAATTACACCCGTGGAGCACCGTCGCTTCCGGGGGAAGCTGTTCGAGTCCAGGAGGACCCCCAGCATGCCGCAATCGATTTCTCTCACCTCAGCCCAGAGCACACCGGCCGTCGAACTCGAAGGCGAGGACAAGTCCTGGCAGGACATGGCCAACTGCCTTGGTGTCGACCCCGATCTCTTCTTCCCAGAGCGTGGTGCATCCACCCGCGAGGCCAAAGAGGTCTGCAAGGGCTGTGTCGTGCGTGACGATTGCCTCGAGTACGCACTGGCCAACGGCGAAAAGTTCGGCATTTGGGGCGGCATGAGCGAGCGTGAGCGTCGTCGCATCCGCCGCCAGCGTGCATTGGCCCGTGCAGCCGCAGCTGCGCCGGCTCGTACTGCAACCGCCTGAGCTCAAACGCCGCCGTTTGCGCGGTGTTGCAACCGAGACTCAATCGTTGATTCGACCGACAGGTCGAGTTGTTCCCAGCGGCTCTCACTGACCGCGTCCAACAACACTTGTGGCGCGAGTCCAACGAGTTCGGCGCGTTCGATTGGGGCTGACGCAGCCACGCGGTCGTAGACCTCGACGGGGCCAACGTTGAGCGGGTCGATGAGGTTCATCGACACCTGCACCTGATCGCCCACCTGAAGGCCGAGTGCCCGCACGCCGGGTCCGCGGATCGACGTCGCGATGGATTTCGCTAGGTCCAGGTCGGGCTCAGAAAGCCACAAATTCCACGCCAGCATCAGTTCCCGAGCGCCAACTGCAACGGCACCAGCGGTTGGGTGCGGTTCGGTGGGCCCGAGGTCGGGCAGGAGCGAAGTGAATGCGCCGCGTCGAATTTCGGGCAGCGTGCGCTCGGGGCCATAGAGGAAGACGGGAATGTGGAGTTCGTTAGAGATCCACACGCTCATTTCGTCGCGAGCATCGACCGCGTCGTCGTAGGTCGAACCTTCGAGCGGCACGAACGGAACAACATCAACGACTCCGATTCGGGGATGGACACCGCTGTGAGTGCGCAGGTCGAGCCGTTGAACGGCCGCCTTGATTACGGCCGGGGGAGCATCGGCGCCGACAACCGTGATGACTGATCGATTGTGATCGGCATCGCGGTGCACATCAAGAAGGTCGCTGCCGGCAGCGCGCGCGATTTCGTCGACGAGATCGAAGTCGCGGCCCTCGCTGATGTTGATGACGCACTCAATCACGATTGATCACAAACGCGATCCTGCCCCATCCAACTCCGGGAGGTGGAGATGAACGGGGCAGGTCGTGGTTGGCAGTGCAACGCATTGGCTGCGCTTGGTGCGCGATCGGAGAGGTGATCAGACAGTGAGCAAGTGGCTGGGGCTACGTCGGCCCTTCAGCATCCGGCGTCGTTGCCGCTCGGAGGTGCCGCCCCACACGCCGTGGTCGATGCGGTTGTCGAGGGCGTAGCTGAGGCACTCTGCCGCTACTGGGCAGGAGGCGCAGATGCGCTTGGCCACTTCGACACCGACGCCATCGCTCGGGAAGAAGGTGGAGGGGGGCTGGTCCTTGCAGTTGCCGTCATTCATCCAGGGGGTGGGGGTATCCATGTCCCGGAAGGTACGGATGGGGGGTGAAAGCAGGGGTAAGGAGAACCTCCGGTTTCCTTTAAATGAACCTTTTCCCTAGGGGGACCTTCATTGGGGGCTCTTGGCGGGTCGCCGCTAGGCTGACCCACCTTGCCGGGCCGCTCATGGGCCCAGATGACGAAAGTGCCGTGCCGCCATGTCGATGACCGAAATCGAAACCGAACAGCCGCCTCGTGGCCGTGTCCGAGTGATCTACCTCGGCCCGGTTGCCCCGCACTGGGACGTTCAAGGCGATTCCGAGGTCCGTGGTCTGGTCGACGAGTTCCGCAACCGCGTCATGGCTCGACTCCTCCTTCTTCCCCCTCACGACCCGCAGTTCCGTCGCAACAAGGAACGCGTCGCTCGTGATGCCGAGCGCGAGAACCTCACGCTCGTCTGGGATCTCGGCATTCCGGAAGACTGAACATGTCGCTCGGTGTGTCGCGACCGGTGGTGCATCTCACGCCCGCCGAACTCGCGGCATCGCCTGAGCGCTTCCTCAATAGAGAACTTTCGTGGCTTGATTTCGACGCGCGCGTTCTCGCCCTTGCATCCAATCCCGATGTTCCGCTTCTCGAACGAGCAAAGTTCGTAGCGATCTTTTCGCAGAACCTCGATGAGTTCTTTCAGGTACGCATCGCTGGTCTGAAAGATCAGGTTGCTGCTGGGCTGGGTAAGCAAACTGCCGACGGTCGAACTGCCGCACAGCAATTGCGTGAAATTCGTGAGCGACTTGCGGCACTTGTTGCGACGGCCGAGGGCGTGTTCCTCGACGAACTTGTTCCAGCGCTTGCTGGTGTCGGCATCGTGTTCTCGTCGTACGACGATCTCGACGATGACGACCGCGCGTATCTCGACACCGTCTTTGAAGACCGCATCTTCCCTGTCCTTACGCCACTCGCGGTCGATCCGGGTCATCCCTTTCCCTACATCTCTGACCTTTCGCTGAACCTTGCCGTCGTGGTCAACGATCCGGTGACGGGCGAACATCGGTTTGCTCGCGTCAAGGTTCCGAATCTGCTTCCTCGTTTCGTCGTGATGCCCGATGGCGAGCGATTCATTCCGCTCGAACAGGTCATCGCGTCGCATCTCGACGTGCTGTTCCCAGGCATGGAGCCAGGAACGCATTACGCCTTCCGAGTCACTCGCAATGCTGACCTCACGGTGGAAGAAGAAGAGGCTGACGATCTTCTCGAAACCATCGAACTCGAACTTCGCCGTCGCCGTTTTGGTCGCGCTGTTCGACTCGAGATCGACGCGAATGTGTCTGATGAGATTCTCGAACTTCTCACTGAAGAACTCGACCTCGATGCCGCCGATATCTACACGTTCTCAGGCCCAATCGATTTGGGTGGCCTCTTTGGGTTGATGAGCCTTGATCGTCCCGATCTCAAGGATGAACCGTGGGCGCCCATCACGCAGCCACGCCTCTCGAGTACCGATCCCGACGAACCGGTCGACATCTTTTCGGTAATTCGTGATCGCGATGTGCTGATGCACCACCCATATGAATCGTTCTCAACCTCTGTCGAGGAGTTCATTCGCCAGGCATCGGTCGATCCTTCCGTTCTCGCCATCAAGCTCACGCTGTATCGCACGTCATCGGACACCTCAATCATTAAGTCGCTGGTACGTGCTGCTGAGCGCGGCAAGCAGGTTGCTGCACTGGTTGAGCTCAAAGCCCGCTTCGACGAAAAGAAGAACATCGGTTGGGCGAAGGAACTGGAAAAAGCTGGCGTTCACGTGATCTACGGCCTTATGGGCTTGAAGATCCACACAAAGACCACCCTTGTTGTGCGCGAAGAACACGACGGCATCCGTCGGTATTGCCATATCGGAACCGGCAATTACAACCCAAAGACTGCTCGTCTGTATGAAGACGTTGGCCTTCTCACCGCCGACCCAGCAGTTGGTTCTGATCTCACTCAGTTGTTCAATCTGCTTACCGGCTTTGCTCGCGATCCTGATTTTTCGAAACTTTTGATTTCGCCAACCACAATTCGGCCGGGTATCACTGAACTCATTGCCAACGAAGCAGCGCTTGGCGCCGAGGGTCACATCGTTCTCAAGATGAACAGCCTCGTTGATGCCGCGCTTATTGATTCGCTCTACGCCGCATCGCAAGCGGGCACTCGTGTCGATCTCATTGTGCGCGGTATCTGTTGCTTGCGCCCGGGTGTTCCCGGATTGTCCGAAAACATTCACGTGCGTTCAATCGTGGGTCGTTATCTCGAACACTCGCGGATCTATCACTTTGCCCACGGGTCCGGAGGCGGGGCGGTCTACTACATCGGTTCTGCCGACCTCATGCCTCGAAACCTCGATCGTCGTGTTGAAGCGTTGGTTCCAGTCGAAGACCCGCTGTTACAGGCTCGTCTGCACGAGATCCTTGCGGTCAATCTTGAAGACGATTGTCTCGCATGGGCACTCGGACCGGATGCAACCTGGAGTCGTGTGCGCGGCGCCGATGAGTTCGACACGCATCGTCGCTTCGAAGCAATCGCGCTCGAACGTCGCGTCTGATTCAGCATGTCGGCCCGCGAGAAAATTGACGAGGGCTCTGAATCGTTCGACGTTCGCGCTGCGGGTGGCGTGATTTATCGCGGTGAACTCGCGGAACCTGAAATCGTGATCGTTCACCGTCCTCGCTACGACGACTGGACCTTCCCGAAGGGCAAGGCCGAGGCCGGCGAAACCGACGAACAGACCGCGCATCGCGAAGTCCTTGAGGAGACAGGATTCGACTGCGAACTCGGCGAAGAGTTGCCCTCGGTGACATATCGCGACCACAAAGACCGTTCGAAGATCGTTCGCTACTGGGTGATGAGTGTTCAGTCCGGCGCGTTTGAGGCCAACGATGAAGTTGATGTACTCCAGTGGGTACGCCCCGTCGAAGCAGGGGAGCGACTCACCTACGACCACGATGTCGACGTGTTATCCGCATTTCTTTCGCTCGGACACGACGAGTAAGCCGCGCTCAATTAGGCAGTGAGTTCGGCGATGAGCTCGCGAACTCGTCGTTCGATGTCGTCTCGAATCGGCCGCACCGCTTCGACCCCTTGGCCAGCGGGATCTTCAAGGACCCAATCGAGATAGCGAACACCCGGGAAGAACGGGCAGTTGTCACCGCAACCCATCGTGATGACGACGTCACAGCGCTCAACAACCGCTGAATCGAGAATCTTTGGGTGCGCACCGCGTTCAACGAGGTCGATGCCTACTTCGTTCATTGCTTCGATCACGGCGGGGTTGAGTGTGTTGGCCGGCGCACTTCCTGCAGAAAGCACCTCGATGCGATCGCCGGCCAGATGATCGAGAAAACCAGCGGCCATCTGTGAACGGCCGGCGTTGTGCACGCAGACAAAGAGAACCGTGGGGTTGGTCGTTGTCATTTGTCTTCCTCGTGGTGCATGAGTAGTTCATCGGCAAACTCATCAGCATCGGGAAACACGATACGAATTGCGAGGAGCGCAAGGGCCATGCCGACGAACTGGGCGATGATGAATCCGGGTGCCGATTTCGGAGCGATACCAGCGAAGGAGTTGGAAAGAGAGCGACCAATCGTGATGGCCGGATTGGCGAAACTTGTCGAGGAGGTGAAGAAGTAGGCCGCGGTGATGTAACCCGCAACGACGAATGGGGCGAGGGTCGATTTTCCCGATCGAACAACGCCGAAGATCACGAGCAGTAGTCCGAGCGTCGCAACGATTTCGCCTAGCCAGAGCCCGCCGCCAGTTCGTGTCTTGGTCGAGAGGTTGATGGCAGCGAGGCCGAACATGAGGTTCGCAACTATGACGCCGGCAACCATTCCGAGAATTTGAGACGCGATGTAGGGAAGTACGTCGCGTGTCGGCATTCCTTTGAACACACGGTCAGCAATCGTTACCACTGGGTTGAAGTGCGCGCCGGAAACTGATCCGAATGCGGCGATGAGGGCAACCAGTCCACCTGCAGTTGCAACAGTGTTGCAAAGCAACTGGAGGGCAACGTTGTCGGTGAGGTTGGTGGCCATGATGCCTGACCCGATCACCGTGGCGATGAGGAATGCGGAGCCAAGAAATTCAGCGACGCACTTTCGGAGCAGTGGTGACATCAGCAGCAGCCAGGCTTCGCGGTGAGACTCACCGACTCGACGGGCGATGAGGTGGCACAGCACGCGTCTCCACCATCGACTGGGGCCGAACCAAAGTCGACGGAGTCGGCAATCACTGTATAAACCTCCCAGCGAGCATCGTCAGGATCGCGCACCCACACCTTGTCTTGAACGGCGTAACAGCAGGTGGTTTGTTCCTCGACGTCGGTAGTGAAACCGATCTGGTCGAAGCGACTCGTTGCTTCAGCGACTTCGTTTGTGGATTCGACTTCGATCCCAAGGTGGTTGAGTCGTTCGGCGACAGCGTTCTCGATGAGGACCAGTTTGAGAGGGGGATCAGCGATAGCGAAGTTTGCGTAGCCCTTGCGAACCTTGGACGGCTCTGTATTAAACATCTTCGAGTAAAACGCGATTGCTTCGTTGATGTCAGACACGTTCAGTGCAAGTTGAACTCGGGACACGTGGGCTCCTCAATGGATGGTGTAGCGGCGCATCGAAAGGGCCACTCGGTAGATGTCTTGGGCGCAAGTATCAAACGATGTATCGATGAACTTCGATACGTACTATCGTTAGCATATCGATACTTGTCAATATCCTTTTACGTTTGGAGGGTTCGTGGCGACGAGAACTGTGAAGTCAACGAAATCGAAGTTAGAGACAAAAGTGTGCTGTGGCACTGCTCGCGACATTCCGCTCAGCGAACGCGATGCCGCCGAGCTGGCGTCGGTCTTCGCTGCACTTTCTGATCCAGTCCGTCTTCGACTTCTCTCGATCATCAGTTCTGCGCCAGATGGCGAAGTGTGCGCATGTGATTTGGTCACGCCCACAGGCAAATCGCAGCCAACGGTGAGCCATCACCTCAAGATCCTGTTTGAGGCTGGCCTGGTAGAGCGAGAGAAGCGGGGGGTCTGGGTCTGGTACCGAGCGGTGTCTGAGCGTCTCGATTCGCTTGCCTCTCGGTTGCACTGAATCAACGCGCGAGGATTTCCCTTCCCGTTCACCTCCTGTACACCTAACGAGCCAGAACTGGTCACTTTGCTTCCGTACGGTGCATCTCGGCTGCTCGATCGGGCACGCCGTTACCATCTGTTACAGGGAGAATTACCTTGCGTTCATCTAAGCGGAGCCTTGCTTGGCTCTTGGCCGTTCTTGTCGCAGTCGGTCTTGTCGCCGGCGCATGTGGCAAGAGCTCTTCGGACTCATCGTCGAACACCACAAGTGCATCGGCGAAGTTTGATTACAAGTCCCTCACGGGAACCCTCAACGGCTCGGGCGCAACATTCCCGAAGGCGTTCTACGAAGAAACCATCGCTGGCTTCAAGAAGGTCGCCTCTGGCGCGACCGTCAACTACAACGCTGTTGGTTCGGGTCAGGGCAAGAAGGATCTCGCCGCTGGCACCTCCGACTGGGCCGGTTCTGACAGCCTCGTGAGCGATGCTGACAAGGCCACGTTTAAGGGACCGTTCCTTTACTTCCCCACGGTTGCCGCTCCCATCACGGTGTCGTACAACCTTTCGGGCGTGAAGAGCATCAACCTTTCCGCCTCCACACTGGCCAAGATCTTCACCGGCAAGATCACCACCTGGAACGATCCGGCAATCGCTGCTGAAAACTCCGGTGTGACGCTTCCGAGCACCAAGATCACCGTTGCTGTTCGTTCCGACGGTTCCGGCACCACCTCGAACTTCTCGAAGTTCCTCGCTGCGGCCGCTCCGACTGACTTCACCATTGCTGCTGGCGACACCGTCGCATGGCCCGCCGCTCAGGCTGGTAAGGGCAACGCTGGTGTAGCGCAGATCATCAAGGACACCCCCGGAGCCATCGGCTACGTCGATCTTTCCGACGCCAAGGCAACTGGCCTTTCGTTCGCCTCAATCAAGAACAAGGACGGCAAGTTCGTCGCCCCGACGCTCGAAGGCGCGACTGCAGCTCTTGCCAACGCAACGGTCAAGGACGATCTGACCTACTCCGCCCTCAACACCGCTGGTGCAGAGGCCTACCCGATCACCGCCGGCACCTACGTCCTCGTCTACGCGACGCCGGCGTCGAACGCCTCGGCCATCAAGGGCTGGCTCACTTACCTCCTGACCGCCGGTCAGGATCTCGCCAAGGACGTGGACTTCGCTCCGCTGCCGACGGCTCTTCGTGACAAGGCACTTGCGCAGATCACCCAGATTCAGGGCTAGAACGTCCACGTGACTTTGCTTACTCATGACGACAGCGTCGCCCCCGCAGGTGGGGGCGACGCTTCGTCATTGCTCGAACCAACATCAGGGCGTAGAGGTGACTCAGCTTTCAAGCTCGTAGCGCTTGTTGCTGGCCTCGTCGTTCTTGCGATCCTCGGACTGATTGCATTCTCGACGACGAAGGAAGCCTGGCCTGCGTTCAAGCAGGAAGGCTTTGGCTTCGTCACGTCGAGTACTTGGATTCCTGCTGAAAACAAGTTCGGCGCTCTTGCGTTTATTTACGGCACGGTGTTGTCGTCTGTTCTTGCGCTCGTGTTGGCCGTGCCGGTCAGCCTGGGCATCGCGTTATACGCAAACGAAGCCGCACCGCGTCGGCTTCGTAAACCGGTCGTGTACGTCATGGATCTCTTGGCTGCGATCCCTTCGGTGGTTTACGGACTTTGGGGCATCATCGTGCTCGCCCCCGCGATCCAGCCTGTGTACAAAGCAATCAGTGGCGCAGTTGGCGACATCCCTGTCCTTGGATGGTTCTTCAACGGCGAGAGTGGTCGCAGTTATATGACTGCCGGAATCATCTTGGCGATCATGATTACGCCGATCATCACTTCGCTGAGCCGCGAAGTGATTGCGACTGTTCCTTCTGCTCAACGAGAGGCTGCCTACGGAATGGGCGCTACTCGATGGGAAATGATTCGAGCCGCAGTTCTGCCATGGAGCCGCGGAGGCATCGTCGGCTCCGTGATGCTCGGACTTGGTCGAGCAATGGGCGAAACCATCGCGGTTGCGCTTGTGATTGGCTCCCAGGCAAAAATCACAACACACCTTTTCGAAGCGGGCGACTCGATGGCTGCAGTCATCGTGAATCAATTCGGTGAGGCGTCAGGTACGCACAGAGCTGCATTGATCGGTTTGGGTGTTGTGCTGTTCGGCGTCACGATCATCGTCAATGTTTCTGCCCGTGGAATCGTCAGTCGATTCGATCGCCGTAGCCAGGGGGCATGAGATGACAGATCTGATGTCTCCCGATGTGGAGAACCTGCTTTTCGACGCGACAACCAGTCGGTCGCGTCGAATCAAGAACCGCCTTGCATCGATCTGGATGCTCGGTGCGCTTCTCGTCGCCGTGATCCCCTTGGCGCTAGTCATCGGTTACGTGCTGCTCAAGGGAATCGGTCAGATTTCGGTCGCGTGGTTCACCGACGACCTTCCGACGATTACACGGAAGGCCGGCGGCGGTATGGGCCCGGCCATCGTTGGCACATTGCTCATCACGTTCGTCGCAGCACTTATGGCAATTCCGCTCGGAATTCTCGGTGCGATCTATCTGCATGAATACGGCGGCAAAGGTCGCACGGCGCGCTTGATTCGGTTCATGGCCGACGTCATGACCGGTGTTCCATCAATCGTGATGGGTCTGTTCGTCTACACCGTTTGGACGCTCACGTTTGGCCTCAACGGTTTCGGTGGTTCGCTCGCACTCGGCTGTTTGATGCTCCCGATCATCATCCGAACGACTGAGGAAATGTTGCGTCTCGTTCCCGACGAGCTTCGTCAGGCCAGTTACGCCCTTGGCAATCGCAAGTGGCGCACGATTCTCACGGTGGTTCTGCCAGCTTCGTTCGGTGGCATCACTTCTGGCGTGATGATTGCCATCGCCAGAGCTGCGGGTGAAACCGCAC
>WLOT01000068.1 GCA_009699125.1 Actinomycetota bacterium | reverse complement strand
CGAGAACCGTGACATGGGCGGTTTCATCCTTATCGATCGATTTACCAACGCGACCGTTGCAGCCGGTCTTCTTCATTTCGCACTTCGACGTTCTGACAATGTGCATTGGCAGGCCATCGAAGTTGACAAAAACGCTCACGCTCTACAGAAGGGGCAGAAGCCGTGTGTTGTCTGGTTCACGGGCCTTTCTGGATCCGGTAAGTCAACGATCGCGAACATCGTTGAGCGGAAACTTCTCGAACAAGGTCGCCATACCTATCTTCTCGATGGCGACAACGTGCGCCACGGTCTGAACAAAGACTTGGGCTTCACCGATGCCGACCGAGTGGAGAACATCCGCCGAGTCTCCGAGGTTTCAGGCCTCATGGTCGACGCTGGTTTGATCGTCCTTGTGTCGTTCATCTCGCCGTTTATCGCCGAGCGACGCATGGCCCGTGAGCGCGTCGAAAGCGGCGAATTCATCGAGGTGTACGTGAACACGCCAATTGAAGTTGCCGAGCAGCGCGATCCAAAGGGGCTCTATCTCAAGGCCCGTAGCGGTGAACTCGCAAACTTCACCGGAATCGATTCACCCTACGAAGCTCCGGAATCTCCAGAGCTCACAGTTGATACGACGACATTGCCGCCAGAAGCAGCGGCCGACACCATCATTGATTTTCTCCGTCAACGCGGATTCATCGACTGAGCTGCTGCCAGCCACGAAGCTCTACGAGTGACGTGACTCAGTTTCGGTTCGATATTCCGATGCAAGTTCGGCGACCGCTGGAGGTAGTGCACCCTCAGCGAGATCGGCGATGGTGACGACTTCAAGCACCCTGCGAAGGCTTGCGCGCACGGCCATCCAAACGGTGGGTAGTTCGGCAGCGGCACCCGTGTGAGTCATCGAACTGAGGCTTTGATCGCGCACGGTAGCCAGTGGCCCATCGATTGCTCGAAAGATGTCGGCTAGCGAAATCTCGTTGGCCGGCCTAGTCAGGACAAAACCGCCTTCGGGACCCCGTTGGCTACTCACGAGTCGAGACCGTTTGAGTTCAGTCATGATGCCTCGTAGGAATTTGAGGGGGATTCCTTGCGCCACTGCTAATTCTTCTGCCGTGACTGGACCCTCGCCTCTGCTGGCCAGTTCGGCCATAGCTCGAATCGCGTAGTCAACGCTTGCAGGAATGCGCATACGACCATTCTCGCATGGAATCGGAGAACGGGCGTTGTCTGCTCTGCGTGTTGAAAGCAGAGTCCCACTAGCGTTTGCCCATGATCCTCACTGTTCTTGGATGCTCTGGGAGTTACCCGGGTCAGGACTGCCCGTGCAGCGGCTACCTCATTCAAGACGGAAACACGAATGTCCTCGTTGACCTTGGTCCTGGCTGCCTTAGTTCTCTCCAACGCCACATCGAACTTTCGGAAGTGACTGCCGTTGTGTTGTCGCACTCTCATGCCGATCACTGGAGCGACCTTGCCGGACTGCACGTGGCATCGCGCTATCGCTATGAACGTGAAGGCATCCCGGTGTGGGGGACAGCAGAAACTCGTGACATCGCGTCGCTTATGCCTGGCAATCTCGAACCCACCTTCGAGTGGCATGTGACTGGCGACGGAGACGAGTTTGCCATCGGTTCGTTACGGTTTCGACTCGAACAAACTGATCATTACGTCGAGACCCACGCAATGCGCATCGAATCGGCAGATGGAAGCTCGATGGTCTATTCCGCTGATACGGGGCCCGAATGGAGCATCGAACGTTTAGGTCGCGGAGTCGACCTCGCGCTGGTGGAAGCTACCTATGGGACTGATGCTGAAGCGGAAGGGATGAAGCACCTTTCCGCTCGGGTTGCAGGCGAGATGGCTCGCGCTGCGGAAGCGAAACGATGCGTGCTGACCCACTTTTGGCCAGAGTCCGACCTTGCGGTGCACGCCCGTAACGGAGAATCGGCCTACGGTTCTGCCGTTGTACTTGCATCCCCCCACGAGAGGTACCAATTGTGAGACCAGACGGCCGACGCCCAGACGAACTTCGCGACATTTCTATTGAGCGTGATTTCACCGATGCCGCAACGGGTTCAGCGCTAATCCGGTTCGGTCGCACGATCGTTCTCTGCACTGCATCGATCGACGAAAGCGTTCCGCGATGGATGAAGGGCTCCGGCAAAGGCTGGGTCACTGCTGAATACTCGATGCTTCCTGGCGCTTCACCTGAGCGAGTGCGACGCGAGGTAAGCAAGGGTTCTCCGTCTGGCCGAACTCACGAGATTCAGCGACTCATTGGTCGTTCACTGCGCGGAGTCTGCGACATGGAAGCGCTTGGCGAACGTCAAGTTGTTGTCGATTGCGATGTCTTGCAGGCAGATGGCGGAACTCGCACGGCATCAATCACTGGCGGCTACGTCGCACTTCACGATGCGCTCACCCGCGTTGTGCAGTCGGGCGGAATCCCGAAGCATCCACTTACTGAAGCGTGTGCGGCGATTTCTGTCGGAATCGTCGATGGTGCGCCGGTTCTCGATCTTCCGTACGTCGAAGATTCTGCTGCCGAGGTGGACATGAACGTTGTTATGACCGAGAGCGGACGCTTTCTTGAAGTTCAGGGCACGGCAGAAGGCATGAGCTTTAGTCGCGGCGAGCTCGACGAACTTCTAGGACTCGCCGAAGGCGGAATCCGTGAACTGTTCACCATGCAGAAGCTTCTTCTTTCCGATCCGCCTCCGCGCCGGGACTGATCGACGTGGTCGGTCGTCGTCTCGTATGTGCGAGCGCGAATCCCGACAAAGTTCGCGAGATCAACGAGATCCTCGCGTCATGTGGCGTCGTTCTAGAACCACGTCCTCCAACGATTCCCGATGTTGAAGAGGACGCGGCAACGCTTGAAGGCAATGCGCGACTGAAAGCTGTTGCTATTGCCGAAGCGACTGGCGCGGCTGCACTTGCTGACGACACGGGTCTTGAGGTCAACGCGCTCGGCGGCGCACCCGGAGTTCGGTCGGCTCGTTATGCCGGGGAACCCAGTAATTCTGAATTAAACATCGCGAAACTCCTTGCCGACCTCAATGCAGCCGGGGCAATTACTCCGGACCAGCGGCGCGCAAGGTTCCGGACCGTTGTTCTCATTCGTTGGCCCGATGGTTCAGAAACCATCGCAGAGGGAACCGTTGCAGGAGTGATTGCAACTGAGCGTCAAGGCGAAGGCGGCTTCGGGTACGACCCTGTGTTTGCGCCCGATGAAGGTGACGGTCGGACATTCGCTGAAATGGATCCTTCCGAAAAACATGAGATCAGTCATCGCGGTCGGGCATTGCGATTATTGGCTCTGGAACTGTCGTGAGCTTTCCGTCTGAACCGCCGCTGCCTCCCCACGAGCAGCCGCCCACGACGCCGCCGCAGCCGTTAGTACCGGGCAAGGTCGCTCCACAACGTGCAGTCATCCGTTGGGGACTCGGCGACGTGCTCATCGGGCTTGCTCTTTGGCTTGTTGGCGGAATCCTCGCTTCGATAGTCCTCATTGCTACCGGCGATGTCTCGAACTCGTCGATCACCGAACTGAGTTTGGGTGCACTCTCCATCAGCCTCGTGTGTGGTTGGCCGGGATTTCTTGGTTGGCCAATCGTCGCGACGTATTGGAAAGGTCAGCGCAGTCTTCGACTGGACTTCGGGCTCGATATCCGTCCAATCGATGTCGCGTGGGGTTTGCTCGGCGGCGTTGTTGCCCTCGTGCTTTCTGCCTTCGGTGGAATTCTGTGGGCGCTGCTGTCACGTGACCCGTCGCCTTCGAACACCGAATTTCTTCCCACGAGGCCGAGCGCGTTCACTGCGTTGGCGATCTTCTTCCTCGTCGCAATCTGTACTCCGATTGTTGAAGAGTTGTTCTTCCGCGGACTTTTCCTGCGTTCTATCGGTCGACGCTGGAATCTTGCCGCTGGGGTCATCATCTCGTCATTGGTGTTTGGGTTGTTCCATGCCCAAGGAGACACCTGGGGACAGGCCGCATTCATCGTTGGCGTCACCGCTTCGTACGGGGCGGTGTTTGCACTTTTGGTGATTCGGGCCAAGGGCCGGCTCGGACCATCGATCGTTGCCCACATGTGTGTCAACGCGGTTGGGGTGCTCGGGGCCCTCTATCTGTGATCTGAACCCTCAGCGCGTCGGAGATGGCAATCGGCCCTGTAACCTGCCCGAGTCGGTTCTTTGGAGCCGGCCCCAGTCCGTTGGAAGGAGCCCGATGTCGAATCCCCCGATCGCACCGCAGGTGGCTATGGCCGCCTCAATCGCAGACCCGGGAGCAGACATCTTCCGCATGCTCCTCAAGGACCGCATCGTGGTCCTTGGTAGCGATGTCAATGACGCCGTGGCGAACCAGATCGTTGCCCAGTTGCTCTACCTCGAGGGTGAAGACCCGGGCAAAGACATCTGGCTGTACATCAACTCACCCGGTGGTTCCATCACTGCCGGTATGGCTATCTACGACACGATGCAGTTCATTACCCCTGATGTCGGCACGATCTGTATGGGACTCGCCGCATCGATGGGTCAGTTCCTTCTCTGTGCCGGAGCAGCGGGCAAGCGTCACACGCTTCCGCACGCACGCATCATGATGCATCAGCCTCTCGGCGGCGTGCAGGGGCAGGCCTCCGATATCGCCATTCAGGCCGAGCAGATGGCCTACATCAAGCGCCTTATGGCCGAGCGGATCTCCTTCCACACCGGTCAAGATGTCGATCAGATTCAGACCGATTCTGAACGTGACCGTTGGTTCACCGCCGAGCAGGCCAAGGCCTACGGCATCGTCGACAACGTGATCGTGAAGCGCGGCGAACTCCTCTAATCGTTCTGCGCACTTCAACAGATCTGAATCGTTAACGACGTGTCGTTGTTGATGATTTCTGTGTTGTCGTCGAACGCAAGGTAACGCCACAGTTGTTGATCGTCCACGCTTCGACTGCTTGGCCTGCAGCCGTAACCTCGTCGACGCGTCCCTGACGTTCTGCCAGTGCACTAGTGAGCGCTGCCTTTTTCTCGACAGGCGAAGCTCGCACCGCTTCAGCGATTTCGTCAACGAAGGTAGCCAACACGTTTAATTGCGCCTGAATGTCTGAGGGAGCAACAGAAGTTGCCCGTTGAAGTTCAGCGACCTGCGGGCCCAGGGTTGTGGGGTCGAGAGTGACGAGTGAACTCGATAGCGACGTCACTTGGCCGAGTTGTGCGCACAGTTCTTCGGCCGAACGTGTTTGGGGTTTATCAATCAGCTTCCACACACCTGCGCCCGCAACTGCAAGCAACAAAAGCGCGATGAGAAAGACAATCGCCGATCGACGACGCGGTCGGGGAGAAGGCATCGTTTCAGATTGCGGAAGCCGAAGCGAGCGAACGGAGTTCAGCGGTTGCGTGCTCGAAACCTTCGGGGTCACGGAACATCGCGCTTCCAACGACGAATCTGTTCGCGCCCGCAGATGCTGCTGATGCGATGGTCGACGGCGCAATGCCGCCGTCGATCTCGATGTCGATATCGAGTTCTCGTTCAATGATGATCTCGCGGAGCCGGCGCATCTTTGACTCGACAGACGCGATGTACGACTGTCCGCCGAAACCAGGATTGACGCTCATGATGAGTACAAGACCGACAAGGTCGAGCACTTCGATGATGGATTCGAGCGGGGTTGCGGGGTTGATAACTACCGCTGGTGTTGCGCCCAGTTCACGAATTCGGCCGAGGGTGCGATGCAAATGCAGGCAGGCTTCTTGGTGCACCATCACCGTGCTGCATCCGGCGTTCACCATGGCATCGAGAATCCACGTTGGTTCGGTGACCATGAGATGGGCTTCGAACGGAATTGTGAGAAGCGGACGGATCGAGGCGATGACTTCAGCTCCGAACGATAAGTTCGGAACGAAGTTGCCGTCCATGACATCCCAATGGATGAGGTTGGCCCCGGCCTTCTCGAGTTCGACGCAAACCTCACCTAAGCGCGAATAATCGGCGGTGAGCACCGAGGGTGAGATCTCTAGAGGTCGTGGTGTTGAAGGAGTCGACATGGCGAACTTTCTTCGAGTTGATCGTTGTTGCGACGATACCCGCCTACGCTGCACAGGTGACCGACCTTTCTGGTGATGATCGACCTTCCAATCGCATGTCCGATCGTTCAGTGGTCGTCGACGTCGAGCGATTGGTCGCTGGCGGTGTCGGGTTATCTCGTCGTGAGGACGGTCGTGTGGTACTTGTCGATGGCGGATTGCCTGGCGAGCGCCTCGAGGTTTCCGTAATTGAGCGGCGGGGGAGCGAGCACGGTCGAATCATCAAGGTGGTCTCAGCGTCGCCTGGCCGGATCGAGCCGGAGTGCCCTCATGTGATTGAAGGGTGTGGCGGTTGCGATCTCGCTCACCTTCAGCACGATGCTCAGCTGACGTCGAAGGTCGACATCGTCTCCGATGCCCTTCGTCGACTTGGCCGATGGAAAGAACCCGTGGTCCGTGTCGGCGCGTCACTCGATCCGTGGGGATTCCGGACAACCTTGCGCGCTGCTGTCGTCGGAGGTCGCGCTGGTCTTCGCATGGGAGCAAGCCACGACGTACTTTCGCTGTCTTCTTGCGCGGTGACCCATCCTCTCCTTGAGGAACTTTTGGTCGATGGCGACTTCGGTACCGCAACAGAAGTGACCCTCCGTGTTGGAACCGCCACTGGCGAACGAATCGCGGTTGTGACACCGACCGCCGACGGAGTTCGACTTCCCTCAGACGTACTCGTTATCGGTGTCGATGAACTGAAATCCGGACGACGGGCCTGGATCCATGAAGAAGTTGCCGGGCGCTCGTGGCGAATCTCCGCCGAATCCTTCTTCCAGACCCGACCCGATGGGGCCGAAGCGCTGGTTGGCGTGGTCGCCGAAATGGCTGCCGATGTTCTCGCTGACACGACACATGCACAGCCCACGCTCGTCGATGCCTATTGCGGAGTCGGACTCTTCGCCGGAAGTCTGCTTGCCGGTCGCGATGGCTGGAGGGGCGTGGCCGCCGAACGAGGTCGATCCTCAGTGGCCGATGCCAAAGTGAATCTTGCCGATCTCGATGTGCGTGTTGTTGGCACGTCGATTGAGCGATTCCGAGTTCCGTCTGCCCAAATCGTTGTGGCCGATCCCTCGCGGGCAGGACTGGGACGAAAGGCCGTCAAAGTTCTTGCTGCAGCCGAGGCCGATCGATTCCTGCTGGTGAGTTGTGATCCCGCCGCCGCCGGACGCGACGTCGCATTCCTCATGTCCGAGGGCTACCAGCCGGTCGAGTCGGTGGTGGTCGACATGTTCCCTCACACCCATCACGTTGAAGTGGTGACCAGACTCGATCGGGTCAAGAGTTCCTAACTGCCTATTGTTGATTGAATAGGTCGGGATTACACTGGGGACATGGCTACCACTCCCGCCCCAATCGATCCTCGAGGTCCGCGCACAAACCAGGCCGTTCTCGCGGTCGCGCTTGTTGTCGGATTCCTTGCAGGTCAGTGGTTGGTCGTCCCTGTCTTTGGCGTCGTGCTTTTCCTGGGAGCAGCCTTTGGCCCGCGTTGGGGGCCCGTGCTGCGGATCTACGGTGCCGTTCTTCGGCCGCGGTTAAAGCCGCCTCATGAACTTGAAGATCCCCGTCCGCCACGGTTCGCTGCAGCGGTCGGCGTGGTTTTTCTCGCAGCCTCGACGTTTGCATTTCTTTTCGGCGCCACAACGCTTGGATGGACTCTCGCCCTGATCGTCGCCGCGCTCGCAGCAGCCGCAGCAACAACCGGCATCTGCGTCGGTTGCGAAATGTACGTCCTCCTCGTTCGTCTTCGAGGAGGGGTTCGAGTCGTCACCATTGAGCGCGAGGAAAGCGAACTCTTCGATACTCAGCGACCGGAACGTAAGGGCGGTTGGGCACCTATCCCTGTGGCTCATCGAACTGGGCAGCCTCTATGGCTGGTCTTCACGACAGAGTTCTGTGCTGTGTGCCCGAAAGTGGTCGAGCAAATCTCGACCCAACACTCCGACGATTCGGTTCTCGTGCTGAACGTTGCCGAACACCTTGATCTCGCGAGCGTCTACAAGGTGCGCCGCGCTCCTACCGTTGTTCGAGCTGATGCCGATGGAACTGTAATTGTGCGATTGGCCGGAGCCGATTCAGTCCGAGCGGAACTCGATGCACTCGCACGCGAGTCCGTTACTCTCGCGTAAATGTTCGCTGTAACGGCAACCGCGTTCGACGCTGACAACCCTCTCACTGGACTCGTGCTCGGTGAAGTGCCCGATCCCGAAATCCCCGATGGTTGGGTGCTTGTGACGCTGCGCGCTGCGGCGTTAAATCACCACGATATTTGGAGTCTGAAAGGTGTCGGGCTCCGGTCTGAACAACTGCCGATGATTCTCGGTTGTGACGGTGCGGGCATCGACGCTGATGGGAACGAAGTCATTGTCCACGCCGTGATTGCAGACCCCGACGCAGGCGATGGTGATGAAACGCTTGATCCTCGTCGTTCGCTTTTGTCTGAGCGTTTCCCGGGGACGCTTGCTGAGAAGATCGCGGTACCGCGACGCAATCTGATTCCTAAACCTTCGTCGCTCACATTTGAAGAAGCTGCATGCCTGCCTACATCGTGGTTGACCGCATACCGAATGTTGTTCACTCGTGCTGCGCTTCGTCCCGGAGACACAGTGCTTGTGCAAGGCGCTGGCGGGGGAGTCTCGACTGCTGCGATCGCACTCGCTCGGGCTGCGGGACTGCGGGTCTGGGCGACAAGTCGGAGCGATGCAAAGCGGACGCGTGCGCTCGAGTTGGGTGCACATGCAACGTTTGCTCCCGATGAACGACTCCCTGAACGCGTCGACGCTGTTATCGAAACTGTCGGACGTGCGACATGGGCGAGTTCGATTCGTGCCGTCCGTCCCGGTGGAGTTGTGGTGGTTTCGGGCGCCACGACCGGCGATGACCCTTCGGCCGACCTCACGCAGGTGTTCTTCTTGCAACGATCGGTGATCGGTTCAACGATGGGCACCCGGGGTGAACTTCAGCGCCTTGTTTCTATGGTCGATGCCACTGGCCTTCGTCCGGTGATCGACTCCGTTCGGCCCCTCTCAGAGGCCCGATCCGGGTTCGCCGAGATGCTCGAAGGAGAGCAGTTCGGAAAGATCGTTTTCACTATTTGAGTCATTTCCGCGTGGTTTGAGTCACTGGAAGGACTGAACCGACGAGACGGACGACACAATCGGGCAGAAGATTTCTGATCTTTTTGCGCGATTGCCGCGATTCGCGCTTGAGACTGCGCGACGCTTACATCCCCGGTCGTCACGAGCCACCACCAATGGTGGCCGTCGGAAATCAAGGAGAAACCCGTGAACAAACGAGATCTGGCCGCTGAACTCGCCGAGCGGCTCGACATCGACAAGAAGCAGGCTGTGGCCTTTGTCGAAGAGTTCATCATCACGATCACCGATACGGTCGCCACAGGTGAAGACGTCGTGCTTACCGGCTTCGCCAAGTTCCGTCGCGTGCAGCGCGGACCGCGTCTTGCCCGTAACCCGCAGACCGGTGCAACCGTGAAGGTTCCGGCCAAGAAGGCCGCAAAGATCACCCCGCTGAAGGCAT
>WLOT01000067.1 GCA_009699125.1 Actinomycetota bacterium | reverse complement strand
TGACGGCTTTACCTCGATTGGTTGCCAGCCGTGCACACAGAAGCCGACCGACCCGAGCGATCCACGTTCAGGTCGTTGGGCCGGAAGTTCAAAGACTGAGTGCGGACTGCATGTGATGTGAGCTGCGAGGCTCTATTCGAGAATGTCGACGAACTTCTCGAGTTGGCGGAGGTTGCGGCATTCATAGACTCCGTCAGTGTGAGCTCCGTAGTCACTCACGATTGAATCGCCCGTGTCCCAGTAGGCCTTCGGCTCGGGATTGAGCCAATACACGTGACGCGCCTTCTTGCGCATTTCCTTGATCGTCCAAGACTGTGACGCGTGATAGTTGTTACGCGCATCGCCGAGGATGAGCACCGTGGTTTTTGGTCCTACTTCTCGGCCGTATTTCTCCCAGAACACTTCGAATGCGTGGCCATAGTCGGAGTGCCCGTCGACCCACACAACGTCGGCCTCGGTGTTGACACGGTGAATTGCGACGCTGATGTCCTCGACACCTTCGAAATACTGGGTGACCTCATCGAGACCATCAATGAAAACAAACGACCTCACGCGAGAGAACTGACCAGAAATCGCGTACACGAGCTGCAATGTGAATCGAGCGAAGGCCGCAACCGAACCGGAGATATCGGCGACGACAAAGATCTCGGGCTTTGAAGGACGCGGATAACGGAACTGCGGATTGGCTGGCACACCGCCATAACTCAACGACTGGCGGACTGTTGCACGGAAATCGAGTGGGCCCTTGCGCCCGTGACGACGCTTACGAGCAAGCCGTACCGCCAATTTGCGCGTGAGCGGATAAATGGCTTTGCGAAGACTCACAAGTTCTTCACGGTTCGCGTGCATGAAGTCAACATCTTCTGGCAACGGTTTGCGCAATGTCTTGGCCATTGCTTCAACACCGCGATCGGCGACGAGACGACGACGAATTTCCGCTTCGATCTCTTTCTTCATTCGATCAATGCGAGATTCGAATTCGTCACGCTCGAGTCGCTCTTCGAGTGGAGTCAGCGGATCAGGGCTTTGCTGCTGCGCCTCATCCATCAGGCGCTCGAGAACTCCGTCCAGATCAAGGTTTCGAAGTGTTCGATAAAGGTAATAGGTGCCGCCAACCGGGCGACCAGGCTCCATGCCTGCGAATCGAGTCACGGCTTGTCGCGCCAAGGCCCGCATGAGCGCATCGTCACCTTGACGCATCGCTTGAAAAAGCATCTCGGCCATCTGTTCGGGCGACATTGCTTCCCCGCCGCCGCCGGCTCCGGCCCCCCCGGCCTCGGGGTTCATCGGAACCTCATCGTCATCACTGATCTCAGGCAGCTCGTCGCCACCGCCAAGCGAATACTCGCTCCCGCGAAGTGAGAAGTAGACCTCGAAGACCGTTTCGAAGGCTCGCCAATGCGAGTTGTTCTTCACCAGAGTTGCAGCCAGCGCGTACTTAAATGCATCACGATCTTCAATCGGGATGTGCGTGATGGCTTCCATCGCATCGAGGTTCTCGGTCAGACTCACCGGCAAACCCGCAGCGCGAAGTTCAACGATGAATCCCGAGAGCAACTCGAGCATTGGAGAGGGTGTTGCCTCTGTGGTGGTCATGGTGGCCAGGATCTACCGATCAGCTCGTACGCGGAACGCCAGGCTTTCTGGCACCGCCGTCGCCTTGCAGTTCCTTCGACGCCTTTGCGATGTCGCTCTGGTACTTGAGGAGGATGTTTAGAGTTTCGATCGCTTCCGCTTCTGTCACTGATTCGACACCGAGCAGAAGGAGCGTCTTCGCCCAGTCGAGCGTCTCTGACACCGACGGTGACTTCTTGAGCTCAAGCTGCCGAATGGAACGAACAATTCGGGCGACCTGATCGGCAAGGCTGTCGCTGATCTCGGGGAGTTTGGTGAGAACGATTTCCTTTTCACGATCCATGTCGGGATAGTCGATATGGAGGAACAAACAACGACGCTTCAACGCTTCGGAAAGCTCACGGGTGTTGTTCGACGTGAGGAACACCATCGGGATCTGACGAGCCTCAATCGTTCCGAGCTCCGGAATCGACACCTGATAGTCAGACAAGATTTCGAGGAGTAAAGCCTCGGTCTCGACTTCGACGCGATCGACTTCGTCGATAAGAAGCACGACTGGATCCTCGGCGCGAATCGCCTCGAGCAGCGGACGAGTGAGCAAGAACTCGTCGGAGAAAATGTCTGTCTCGATGTCTTCCCAACTCGAATCCGAGTTGCGCTCAGCCTGGATGCGCAGCAACTGCTTCTTGTAGTTCCACTCGTAAAGTGCTTTGGACTCGTCGAGTCCCTCGTAACACTGAAGGCGGATGAGTCGAGCACCAAGGATCTCAGCGACCGACTTCGCCAACTGCGTCTTGCCAGTACCGGCAGGACCTTCGACGAGAATCGGCTTGCCGAGACGGTCGGCGAGGAACACAACACCTGCAATGGCCTCGTCGGAGAGGTAGTCGACCTCACGGAGTCGGGTACGAACAGCCGCGGGGTTTTCGAAGCGATAATCCATTTCCCGACAGTACCGGTCCGCCGCAGGGTGGGATGCACCCACGGGGCCGGGAATGAGCCAAATTCAGGCGGGTTAGCCCCGAACTTGGCCCTGGCCCCTGACCACAAACTTGGCAGTGGTGAGTTCACGGAGCCCCATGGGGCCTCGAGCGTGGAGTTTCTGCGTCGAGATTCCAATTTCGGCACCAAATCCGAACTCTTCACCGTCGACGAACCGAGTCGAGGCATTGACCAGCACCGCAGCGGCATCGACCTCTGTCGTGAATCGATCGGCGGCCCGGAGTGAACGAGTGATAATTGCTTCGGAGTGTCCCGAACTGTTCCGGGCGATGTGATCGATTGCCTCGTCAAGGTCCTCGACAACACCTACGGCCAACGTGAGATCCAGGAACTCTGTAGACCAGTCCTCATCGATTGCGGGGATAGCCCCCGGAAGAAGTTCGAGGGCTTTCTGATCGGCACGAAGTTCGACACCCTCAAGTGCAACTGCAGCTCGGGGCAAGAACTCGCCAGCCACTGCACGATGAACGAGCAAGGTCTCTGCCGCATTGCAGACCGATGGTCGCTGCATCTTTGCGTTCACGATGACATTGATCGCAATGTCGAGATCGGCATCGGCATCGACATACACATGACAGTTGCCATCACCGTCGATCACGTAGGGAACAGTCGCGTTCTCCAGAATCGATGCAATGAGCGACGGGCCGCCGCGCGGAATAAGGCAATCGATCGTGTCTCGTTGACGCATGAATTCAACGGCTGCTTCTCGTGAGGTATCGGCGACGAGAATTACTGAATCGGCAGGTAACGACGCACCGGAAATGGCTGAACGCAAAACTGCTTCGATTGCGATGTTGGAGTCGATCGCACCGGAAGATCCGCGAAGGAATGCCGCGTTTCCAGATTTCAAACAAAGGCCGGCGGCATCTGAGGTGACGTTTGGACGGTTCTCATAAATAATCGCGATGACACCAAGAGGCACACGAACTCGTGAGATGCGTAGACCATTTGGACGCACCCAACCGTCGATCACTTCACCAACGGGGTCCGCGAGAGAGGCAACCTGACGAAGCCCACCGGCCATCGAACCAATGCGCTTTTCATCAAGACGCAAACGGTCGACGACAGTAGGACTGACGCCATCGGACTCGGCACGAGCGACGTCGACCGCGTTCGCAGCAAGGATCGTGTCGGCCGACTTCACAAGAAGGTCTGCTGCTGCCATGAGTGCATCGTTCTTCTGCGCCGAAGAGGCCGTGGCAAGAACTCGAGAGGCCGCCTTTGACCGGCGTCCAAGTTCAGGGATGGGGGTCGTGGCGTCATGCGCGTTCATGGTTCGAAAGGGTAGTCGGCTCCCTTCGGCCCTCAACGGGCCTCACAAGCGCCGCAGCATGCGGGAACTAGCGTGATGGCCGATGAGCAACTCCGGCGAGGACACGACCTCACAGCGGACGTATCACCTCGTCCGATCGAGCGCTGTTGTCGCCGTCGGCACGGGACTGAGCCGTCTCACCGGATTTCTCCGAGTTGGCGTCATGGCCTATGCCATCGGTGCCACGGCACTGGCCGAGGCCTACAACCTGGCTAACAACACCCCAAACCTCCTCTACGACCTCGTGCTCGGAGGCATCCTCTCGGCAACGCTTGTGCCGGTCGTCGTCGCCCACACCGGTCGTGATGACAATCGTGGCATCGATGCATTAGCGACCGTGATCAGTGTGGTTCTTGTCGCGGCAACCGTTCTCGGCATCGCCCTCTCCCCCGTCATCATCCACCTCTACAACCTCTCGTCATCACAGAGTGAGGCGTCAACGCAAGCAACCGTTGCGGTTCCTCTCCTGATGATGTTTGCGCCGCAGATTCTCTTCTACGGACTGACCAGTCTCGGGACGTCGCTACTCAACGCCCGACGTTCCTTTGCTGTGCCGGCCTTCGCACCTGTTCTCAACAACATCGTTGTGATCTGCCTCTTTCTTGCACTCCCCCACTTGGCGACCGGCGATGCACTGACGTTCGATCAGGTTCGGAACGACACGGGCCTTCTTCTTCTCCTGGGTTTTGGTACAACCGCAGGGCTTGCAGCGATGACGCTTGTCCTTTGGCCAGCAATGCGCAGCGCAGGTATCCGCCTTCACTGGAACTTCGATCTTCGGGATCCTGCTGTTCGTGAGGTTGGTCGACTCTCGGGCTGGACCTTCGGCTACGTCGTCTCGAATCTGATCGCCTACGGAGTCATCCAGACTCTCGCCAATGGCGTCGACGGCGTTTCGATTTACGCGTACGCCTGGCTGTTCTTCCAGTTGCCCTACGGGCTCTGGACGGTCTCCGTCATGACGGCTTACACCCCAGAACTTTCAGCGCTCCATGCAGCATCAAATGTCAACGGCCTACGCACTCGCTTTGGCGCTGGACTCCGATTGGTGCTGGTCATCGCCCTTCCCGCAACGATCGGAATGATCCTGCTCTCTGGCCCAATCGTGCGTCTGGTGCTAGCTCACGGCGAGTTCACGTCAGCAAACGCCGACACGACCGCAAACACACTCATCGCATTCTTATGCGGCCTTCCGGCCTTCTCGTTGTTCCTCTTCGCGATGCGCGGTTTCTACGCCCAACGGGACACTCGACTTCCCTTCTACATAAATGCAGCGGAAACAGTGCTGGGTCTCGTCATCGCGTTCATTGTGGTTGATCGGTTTGGCGTGGTCGGGCTCGGTGCCAGCGGTTCGATCGCCTACTCAGTCTTCGCTGTTGTGGCACTCGCACTCTTACATCGCCGAATTGGTCGCTATCTCGATCCGGCAACCGTGTACACGATCGCGAAACTTGTCGCTGCATCCACCGTCATGGGCGCGGGTGTCTGGCTATTGCTCGCCGCCACCTCGATGAGCGACCTCTTCACGGTCATCTTCGCTGGTGTCGTCGGCGTCGCGATCTACGGAGCGATGTTGGTTGTTCTTCGCATCGACGAAGCGAAATCTGTCATGAATCGCTTCGTGCGCCACTAAGGAAGAATCACAAGGTCATCGGCATGGATGACCTGTGCGGGAACCTCAGATGGCAATTCAGACCGCGAGTGGCCAGCTGCTTCTGTAAGCGTTTTTGAGCTCATCCGCACAAGCCCTTTCGCAAAAACCTCGCCTGAATCATCGGCAATCTCGACAGCATCATCCACGTCGAACTCGCCCTGACTGCTGATAACTCCAGCAGCAAGCAACGAGGTACCGCCTTTTTGAAGCGCAGTGCGAGCGCCGGCGTCGACCGAGAGGATGCCCGAGGATCGGACGGCGAAAGCGATCCAGAGTTTGCGAGCGGGAAGGTTGCGCACATGAGCCGCGACTGTGGTGCCAACACCGGCGACACCGTTGATTGCGTCGAGAAGAACATTGTCGCGATGAGCGGCGGCGATCACGGTACGAACACCCGACCACGCTGCGATCTTCGCAGCGGAAACTTTGGAAGCCATGCCGCCGCTACCGCCGGGCGTGCCGGGTCCGCCAGCAATGGTGTTCAGTTGTTGATCGAATTCGACGATCTCTTCGATGAGCGATGCGTTGGGATCGACGCGGGGATCGGCCGAAAGCAAACCTGAGGTGTCGGTGAGCAGCACCAACAGTTCGGCATCGACAAGGTGGGAGACCAACGCCGCGAGTCGATCGTTGTCGCCGAAACGAATCTCGTCGTCGGCCACTGCATCATTTTCATTCACGATGGGAATGACCCCGAGTTCGAGCAAACGCGTAAGCGTGCCCCTCGCTTGCAGGTACTGCCGGCGGTCAACGAAATCGAGCGGTGCAAGCAGGACCTGGCCGCCAATGAGCGAGTGACGATCAAGTTCTTCGGAATACACGCCCATCAGTCTCGACTGTCCGACGGCAGAAACTGCTTGCAACGTTTGTGCGTCACGAGGCCGTTGATCTCCACCGAGACCGAGTGCAGGGAGACCGGCGCCAATGGCTCCCGATGTGACGATCACGACCTGGTGACCCAACTCACGAGCTCCAGCAACCTCGAGGCAGAGTTTTTCGATCGCGTCGCGTCGAATGATGCCTTCAGTGTCGGTGAGCGATGACGTTCCGATCTTTACGACAACGACCATCACTCCTCCTCGTATTCGAAACTGAGTGATCCGATACGTACGGTGTCGCCTTCGGTGGCGCCAGCGCGCGCGAGTGCCTTGTCGACTCCGATCTTCTTGAGACGTGAGTGCGCAAAGTCGAGTGCTTCGAGATTTGTGAGATCGGAAAGAGCAACTGCTCGTTCAGCAGCGCGACCAATAACGCGATAGGCGCCGTCGTCTTCACGCTCAATACGAATTCCTTCAGCGATCGGACGGTGCACCACGAAGCCATCGAGCTCGGGTTCGACTGAGCGAGCACCGCGGACTTCTTCGGCCATCTTGCCAATGAGCCGTTGAAGACCAGCGCCCGTGACCGCAGAAATGGTGAGATCGAGTTCGAGTCCGTCATCGGTCGTTGAGGGCTCGCCGGCTTCAGCGATTGCGAGTGCGCCGGGAACGAGGTCGGCACGAGAACCGATGATGATGCGGGGACGATCGAGAAGTTCAGGCCGATAGGCACCGAGTTCGGCGAGCAGGACTGCTGCTTGCTCGGAGGGAGTTTCGACCGTCATGCCGTCGAGCCCACCCGCAAGGTCGACCATCAGCACAAGTACACGAGCGCGCTCGACGTGACGAAGGAATCGATGTCCTAGACCGCGACCATCGGAAGCGCCTTCGATCAAACCAGGAAGGTCGGCAACGACGAATTCAAAATTCTCTTCCACCCGAACGACGCCAAGGTTTGGTTCGAGTGTGGTGAACGGGTAATCGGCAATCTTCGGCTTGGCTGCAGAAATGCGAGAAATGAGAGTGGACTTGCCCACGCTCGGGAATCCGACAAGAGCAACGTCGGCCATCAACTTGAGTTCAAGATTGAGCCACTGCTCTTCGCCGACTTCACCTTGCTCAGCGAAGGACGGGGCGCGGCGAATATTCGAAAGGAACCGCGCGTTTCCTTTACCCCCTCGACCACCAGCGGCTGCCATCCAACGGTCGCCTTGATGAACGAGATCGGCCAGCATTGTGCCTTCGAGGTCGTGAACAACGGTGCCCTCGGGGACGTAGACGATCAGATCGTCGGCACCGGCCCCGTGCATTTTCTTTCCTTGACCATGCACGCCGCTTTGGGCACGACGGTGAGGATGGTCTTTGAAGGCAAGGAGCGAAGAGATGTTTCGGTCGGCGACGAGCCAGATATCGCCGCCTCGGCCACCGTCTCCGCCATCGGGTCCACCTTTGGCCACATGCGCCTCACGACGGAAGGCAACGCATCCAGCGCCGCCATCTCCAGCTTTGACATTTAGTTGGCACTCATCGATGAATCCAGACACAACCGGAGAGCCTACGGGCTTGAGGGGTGCTGTCCGCCGATGGATTACGGGGACCGCCCCTCTGTCGCAGCCATGAGGCAGGATGCCCACATGGATCAGCTGTCCCCCACACCCTCAAACAACCGACTCGAGGACACCACACAACGCCAGCAAGAGTGGGTGGGCACGATGCACGGGGCACTGGCATCGGACGATCTCGTCCTCGCCCACCGAGATGCCCCGCCTCCTCTCATCTCCGCCCATGCCGTTTCGCGTGTTGAGCGCGAATCGCGTACTTCTTCGATTCTCGCCTCTGGGGCGACTCACGCTGTTGGCGCCGGAAACCGAGCCATTCCCGAAGAACCCGATGAGTACCGAACCTGTTTCGAGCGCGACCGCGACCGCATTCTCCATTCACCGGCATTTCGTCGCCTTGCCGGAAAGACCCAAGTCTTTGTCTTCCCCGACGATCACCAGCGCACTCGCCTTACCCACGCCCTCGAGGTCGCACAGGTGGCCACAGCCATCTCTCGGGCGCTGGGGCTCAATGTCGCCCTCACCGAGGCCATAGCCCTCGGACACGACTGCGGGCACGGCCCAGGGGGCCATGCAAGCGAAGACGCCTTCGATGCCTTCATCCCCGGTGGCTATCACCATGCCGTTTGGGGTGCCGATGTCGTTCTCGAGCCGCTCAACCTCTGTCTCGAAACCCTCGATGGCATCCGCAACCATTCATGGTCCCGCCCAACCCCGATGACACCAGAAGGCGTCGTCGTGAGTTGGGCAGATCGATGCGCGTACAGCGCCCACGATCTCGAAGATGCCCTAGGGGCTGGCATCATTCGTGTTTCTGAACTCCCGTCCGAGGTCACGGACATCCTCGGACAAACTCGCCGAGAGCAACTTCACTCGCTCATTGTTGCTGTCATTGAGTGCGCCTCCTCAACTGGAGTTATCGGCATGGACGCAACAAACGCCTCAGCGCTCTCTGCATTGCGCTCGTTCAACTACGAGTTCATCTACAACCGTCCCGATTCAATCGCTCAGGGACGTGCAGTCATCGACGTACTCACCGCATTGGTCGAACATTTCATCGCCAACCCGGCAGATCTTCCTTCAACGCAAGGCGCCGACACCGAATCGGTGACTGCAGCCGTCACCTACGTCGCCGGAATGACCGACCGATTCGCCTTCGATACTGCGGTGCGGCTTTTCGATTGGCCTGCCGAACGCCGTCCGCTGGGAATCGACGTTCACGGCTGAAAACGACGAAAGCGGACCCTCAGGTCCGCTTTCGATCAGAATGTTGTACGACTCGCTCAGCCAGGAAGCACATCAACAAGCTTGCGGCCCTTGCGGGATCCAAACTTGACGGTTCCTTCGGTGAGAGCGAACAGCGTGTCGTCTCCGCCACGGCCGACGTTCTCGCCAGGGTGAATACGAGTGCCGCGTTGGCGCACGATGATGGCGCCTGCCTGAACGGCCTGGCCGTCGAAGCGCTTCACACCAAGACGTTTGCTTTGGGAGTCGCGGCCGTTACGGGTTGAACCGCCACCTTTGGTCTTTGACATGGCTCAGCCCTTCTTGATGCCGGTGATCTCGATCGTCGCGTAGTGCTGACGATGACCCCAACGACGACGCTCGTTGGCCTTGTTCTTGTAGGTGAAGCCGATGACCTTGGGACCCTTGGCCGCGCCAACAACCCGAGCGGAGAC
>WLOT01000066.1 GCA_009699125.1 Actinomycetota bacterium | reverse complement strand
TGTGGTGGGCCGGCAACGCTGCAGGCGAACCCGAAGGTTTCGCTCAGGCTGGTATTGGTGCTGATGCAGCTGCATGGCTTGCCGACAAGGACGTCACTGCAGTTGGTTCCGACAACGCTGCGGTCGAAGTCATTCCGTTCGACAACAACGACTTCCTCATCGTGCACAAGATGCTTCTCGTGCAGGCGGGCATCTACATGCTTGAGCACCTTGACCTTCGTCAACCCTGTGAAGACGGAAACTACGAGGGCGTCATCGCGGTGTCGCCGCTCAAGGTCACGGGCGCAACTGGCTCGCCGATCAATCCGGTGTTCATTTCCTAATTGACAGTTTCTGCAACGGGCCCCGGCTTCGGTCGGGGCCCGTTTGCGTTTTGCTCGCTACGTGTTGGGTCAGAATGAACGCATGGGAATCACGACAGTGTTGTTCGATCTTGATGGAACACTGATCGATAGCAGTCCTGGTATTCGTCGTTGTGTTGATGAGTCACTTGTTCATCACGGATTTCCCGCGATTACCGATGAACAGTTTTCGTCGTTCATTGGACCTCCGCTGACAACAGGGTTTGGATTCGCGACTTCCGATGAAACGCTGATCGAATCACTCATCACGGTGTATCGCGAGCACTATGGCGCCGGCGGAATGTACGAGTACGCGGTGTACGACGGTATTCCTGAATTGTTGACTCGTTTGAACGACGCGGGTTTCCGACTCGCGATTGCGACATCGAAGCGCACTGCGTTTGCGCAACCAGTCGTCGAACATGCTGGTCTCGTTTCGCACTTTGAACTCGTCGTTGGTTCGGAACGTGATGGTGCCGGTGCCGAGAAACCAGTCGTGATGGGTTCGGTGTTTGAGCAGCTAGCGATTGCTGAGCCGCACTTGGTCGTGATGATCGGTGATCGGGAACACGACGGCCATGGCGCAGCGGCGCTCGGGGCTCACTTCGTTGGAGTGTCCTGGGGTTTCGGGAGCCACGAGGAATTGCTGGCTGCTGGCGCTTCTGGAATCGCCGATCACCCCTCTGAAATTGAGGCGTTTGTGGCCTCGATTTCCTGAGGAATCACGAGAACCGCATCGCTAAACCGTGTGTGGTGGGGTCTGGTGTGGGAGGGTGTCGCCCATGTCAAAGCACACTCGCACCCTTTCTCTGCCCGCAATCGTCGTCATTGTTGGCGCCCTTCTTCTGGCCGCTTGTGGCGGAAGTAGTAGTTCGAAAGCAGCGACACCGACCCCGATGCCCGCTCGGTCGGGTACCTATGCAGTGGGCCACGACACCGTCTCGATTCCCGATGCGTCAACGGGAAAGACCATCACCGCTGATATCTGGTACCCAGCCGTCGACGGAGCGAAGGGCGCCTTCGCTCGTTACTCGTTGCTGCCCACCGCCTATTTCGATTCAAAGGTGGCGATCGAAGACGCCCCGATCAATAGCTCTGGTGCATTTCCGTTCGTTGTCTACTCACACGGAAGTGGTGGCCAAAGTTTTGTCGCCTCGTTCCTCACTGAAGACATTGCAAGTCACGGCTACGTCGTGTTGTCCGCAAATCACGATGGCAACACCGCTGCCAATCAACTTCTCGGAACATCAGTTTCACAGGACGTGAATGACTTCCTTCGCCCCAATGTTGTGAAGGCAGAGATCGACTGGGCCCTTGCACAGTCTTCTGGCAAGGCTTCCGCCTATCCGGCGCTGAAGGGCGCAATTGACGAAGCGCGTATCGGCCTCGTTGGTCACAGTTACGGCGGCTACACAGTGTTGGCCTCTGCTGGCGGACACACCGGTCCGGCCGGAACCATTGCGCCCGATCCGCGCATCAAGGCCGTTGTTGGCCAGGCTCCCTACACCCGCCGACTCTCCGACGCAGAACTCACCGGCATCAAGATTCCGGTGATGCTGATGGTCGGAACAAAGGACATCACAACGCCGCTCGAACTCGATTCGCAGCGCCCGTTCGACCTCATTACCGGACCGCCAGTCGTGCTCGCAGTTATGACCGACGCTGCACATCAGTCATATACCGATGTGTGCATGTACCTCGATGAGATTCCAAAGCTTCCTGATGCGCCGGCTTTGGTTGCAACGGCGATCAAGACTCAAGCCACCGAAGGTTGCGGAGCAGGGTTCATGCCTTATGCCCGCGATCTCGAATTGGCATCGGGGCTCACCGTTGCGTTCCTCAACGAATTCGTTGCAGGCACACCGAACGCATCATGGTTCGCTGGCCCAACGGCGACGATCAGCGCACCCGACCTGACCATCAGCATCAAGCGCTAATACCGCCGATCATCGGAACGAGCCAGCAAATCGTCAACAACCGATTTGCTAGGTTCGATCCGTGAATCCAGTCGCCCTTGCATTTGCTGCATTTCTCACGGCAGCAATCGGAACACTTGGTGGATTAGGCGGGGCAATCCTTCTCGTTCCGATCCTTGTGTTGTCGGGAATGGAAGCGAAGTTCGCCGCGCCTCTGGGGCTGGTCTCGGTCGCTGCGGGTTCTCTTGCGGCAGCTCCACATCAACTCACCGCTCGTGTCGTGAATCATCGCCTTGGCGTTGCGACGGAAATCGTTGCTTCCTCGGCGGCGCTCGTTGGCGCATTGGTCTCGGGTCTCATCGGCCAGTCACTGCTCGCTGTCCTGCTTGGTTGCGTTGCGTTAGTCGCTGCGTTTGCTGGCGGTCGCCGCAAAGGAATTCGCAATCTCCCGGATCCATCTCTGACTGCAGCCGATGTAGGTGAAACACCTGGAACGCTCGCGGGCGTCTACCCCTTGGGCGACGAGTTTGTTCCGTACAGGGCGAAGCGTCTTCCTGTCGGACTCTTGGGAATGGGCATAGCCGGTTTGATTTCAGGTCTGTCTGGAGTCGGAGGCGGATGGGTGAAGACACCGACTGCTTCAGAAGTCATGCATGTTCCGGTAAAGGTCGCTGCGGCAACGTCAACATTCACGGTCGGGGTAACGGCTGCAGTCGGACTTCTTGTTTATGAATCACAAGGTCGCGTTGTGGTTTCCGACGCTGCGCTTGTAGCGGCTGCCGGTTTAGTTGGTGGCACTGTCGGCGTTCGACTCCAACACGTACTTCCGCCCCCGTTGGTACGACGCGGACTGTCCGTCATCCTCGCCGTCATTGGCGTCTTGCTGATTGTGCGCCGATGAACGATCTCAACACGCTCTCGAAAATATTGATGGTTGCGCTCGTGATCACATTTGCGTGCGCACTTGGTGGCGCATTCATACCGGGCACGGTGGGTCAGTGGAGCGGGACCGCCTGCATCATCATCTTGATTGCTGCGCCCGTTTTGCGGGTGACATGGCTGGTCGTGGATTGGACCAGAGCTCGGGACGTGAAATTTGCGCTTTTGGGATGTGCGTTGCTGGTTGTCCTCGCAACGAGTGGTGCAATCGCTCTCCTTCGCTAACTCCTCTCTTTGAAGGCGAAGCCAAAAGAGGCTCGGTAGGCTTTCACGATGGCTCCCGACGGACTCGCTCGACCGATCGATTTTTCTGCCCGTTCCGCTAGCGGCATTCACCTCGGAGTGTCATTAGGTGGCGGCGGTATTTTCTTTGTCGCTTGGCAGGTCACCTATCTCGAGCAATTGGCACAGTTGGGGGTGAACCTCAAAGGAGCCGCTCGTGTTGTCGGCACATCGGCGGGCTCGCTGGTTGCATCGATTCTTGAATCTGGAAACCTTCGACGTTTCGAACGTGAGGTTTCGTTTTTCGCCAAGACGCCGGCCCTTGTCAGCATGTTGGCGCCGTCAGGTTCATTGAAACCAAGTCAGCAGCGTGCACTCGATGTTTTTGTTGCGGCGCAAAATGCAGAACCGGAAGTGATTCGGGCCATTGGGCATGAAGCACTCGCTGCATCAACGCCTTCGGCGAACAAGATGGCGCGGAGCGTCTCGATGATGCTGCTCTCACGTTCATGGCCCGCCGACGCACTGCACATCACCTGTGTCGACACACTCACCGGTGAACGTTGTGTTGTCACACGCGATGCCGGTGTCCGAATCGAACGCGCCGTTGCCGCGAGTAGCGCGGTTCCAGGCATCTTCAGTCCGCAGCCCATTGGCGATCGGCGGTGCATGGACGGGGGAGTGAGCGGTTCGGGTACACACCTTGACCTTCTCGCCGGATGTGATCGTGCCGTTGTCCTGAGTCTCACGACAACAACTCCGGCTCCGATTGGCGCAATGACCCAGTCGCCGGGCAACTTCGCCAACGAAGTAGGGGCGCTTGAAGCGACGGGCACGAACGTGTTTCTTCGCAGCCCAGAATCGATGGACATCAACAAACTGATGGATCCAAAGTCGGTACCCGAGGCCATCGCAATGGCAAAGCGTCAGGCAGCTGCCGATGCGAGTGCACTTCGGGACTTCATCGCGTAGTTCATTTGCGCAGAGGTCGTACCCGTGAGGCAGGATGAGGACATGGAACGCATTTCTCCAACTCGTGCAGTGACGCAGGACGAAGTCGAGACTTTTTGGCGCGACGGCGTTGTCTGTTTGAGATCGATTCTTCCCCTTGATCTTGTCGCTTCGATGGAGACTCCTATTGAAGACGCGCTCTCGGGCACTGCGATGGCCAATCTCTCCGAGATGGCTGATGCGCTCGAATCTGGCGGCATAGCTCGTCTTGTTGATGACTCGGTGGCGTCGTCAGGAGCACCTCGCGGGCAGTTCAGGGCAGGTACTGATCACTGGCTTGTTCAAGAAGAATTCCGAGAGTTTGCACTTCGGTCTCCGTTACCCGGAATTGTCGCGTCTCTTCTTCAAAGCGATGAGGTGCGTCTCTACGAAGACAGTGTGTTGGTGAAGGAACCAGGAACACAGGAGAAGACTGGATTCCATCAGGACATGGCGTATTTCCATCTTGACGGCGATCTCGTCTGCACGACGTGGGTCCCACTCGATGTTGTCACTGCTGAAATGGGAGCAGTTCGATTTGTCGTCGGCTCTCACCTCGATGCCACGAAGTATCGGCCGAGCATGTTCGTTTCGGAACTCGCGATTCCCGGAACTGAAGGTGCAGAGGTTCCCGACTACGACAAGCAGGCGGGCGAAGCACGAATCATTAGTTTCGACACCGCACCTGGCGATCTCACTGTTCATCACGCACGAACTATTCACGCAGCGAGCGGAAACTTGAGCCGCACCCAGCGCCGAAGGGCAATCAGCGTTCGCTACACAGGTGACAACACGCGATTCAGGGTTGTAGCCGGTTCACCCATGAAGGAACATCACAGTTCGCTTGTCGAAGGCGAACTTCTGAACGACGCCTGCCCACTTGCCTGGCCGTAGGTCCGATTAGATCGTCGGCTAGACCGGCACGGTTGCGTACACATCAAGGAGGTAGGTGCTGATCAGTGCCAGCATCGCAAGCGCATGGACGAATGCAGTTCTGCGTTTCTTGATGAAGAGTCCGAGCAACGCGCCGACAAATACCAAGATGCGATAGACGAGATCAGCGTCGAAGGGGATAGATTCTCCGGCCACGAGTTCGCGCAAAAGGCTGATGACTGGAAGCGCCGCGAGGATGAAGAAGAACACATTGCGCTGAGATTCGAATTCAGTGAATTGGTCGACGTCGGGTTTCACCGTGGGCTTTGAAAGTGTGGCCAAAACCATTGCTCCAAACGGAAGCAGAAGGAAAAGTAGGAATTGGCCAATTCCCATTGCATCCTTGGAAACCGAAAGGGATGCAATCCAGAACTCGATCAGGAGCACGATCAGGAATAACTGCCACACGATGACTGTCGGGCTGGGTGTGACGACTCGGCGGTCGCGTAGTGAATGCGCCAAGTACTCGAGCGGTGACCTCACCGCAGCACCCGCAAGAATTCCTACAAAGAACCAGAGATGTTCCATCGCCACAGTTTGCCGAGTGCCGGCGGTCTCGATGGTGATCTGGCGATTAAATCGAAGGATCGCTTAGCGAACAGGCGTCAGCGAGGACAACTGCCACTCGCCATCTTCTTTGTAGGTGACTTCGCCTACGGGTGAATCGGTACGCAAATTGATGTGGCGTTCCATTCGTACAAGCAGCATGTCCTGGACGGAATACCAATACTCAATCGTGGTCGTTCCCTTTTGCGGACCGCTAAGGACATCACTTTCGCGGTAGTGGAAGGTTGGGAGAGCGACTGAGTCGATCTCAATGGATGTGGCGCCCAGTGACTCGAAGGTGACCGCAGACGTCGTTGTCCCGCTAATGCTGTCGCTGGTTCCGGTGCAGGTGTAGGTCGAAATTTCGTCACGACGTTCGCCCGTCTTGATGATTTCACCAGGCGGCGAGCAGTCGAACTCGGAGACATTGGTGATTGACGTTGCGCCGAGATCCCAGCCGGTGACGGTGTGATTGCTGTGTTCGGTAAGGACACCATTTTCGATGCAGTAGTTCCATCGCTGCTGGAAGGCCGTATTGAAATCGACCGTGGTTGTCCAGCAGTTGTCGCCTTGATGGGTCACGGTCACGGGTGCAGACGCGCCGTAAATCTGACTTGTCGGGGGAAAACTGATTGACGCCTTTCCTGATGCGTCGGCTTGATACACGCCGGCGGGCGGCCGCACGACGACAGCACCAATCGATTCGACGGCAGAGGTGTCTCCTTGGCGAAATGCCTGTAGCGCGTCATCGAGGGACTTCGCTCCAGGATTGTCACGAAAGACGAACATCGAAAGCAGCACGATGATCGGAATGAGAACGAGGGCCGCGATGATGGAGCCAGTGATGGCGATCCATCGCAACGAATGTCGCGAATCGGACATCGCACCTCCCGGTCGAGTGGCCCGGGATTCAATCTACGACGGTGCGGTGGCTGCGTGCTGAACGGAACGCCGTTCTGAAGCTACGAAGCCTGAACTGCTGCCGAAACGGTTGCAACGGCATTGAACGCTCGCCGAAGAGCTGCAACTTCATCCTCAGCGAGTCCGAGGTCGACAACTTCGGTCCATCCTTGTGAACTGAGTCGGACCGGAACTCCGCCAACACCGGCGAGTTCCAGGTAGTCGTTGTCGAGCATCACCTGGAGCGGGAGCACTGTGGGCTCTCCGTTGACGACTGTGTCAATGATGTCAGCAACGGAATGGGCAGTAACGATCTCGGTCGTGTGACCGGCGGTGGTGTGAACAAGGAATGGTTTCACTGCGGCGCGAATTTCTGGAGGAAGGTGGGCGACATGTGCAAAGGCGCCATGTACGTCGCGGTTGGCGACTATCGAAAGAAGTTCGCCTCGATGGGCGAGTATTTCTTCGGGGAGTTGCTCGAGTGAGCGGCCATCTCGCTGCTCGGCAATCCAAGAGGCCAACACATCTGGGGAAATTCCGTCGACGGCAACCTGGCTCCATACGGGGATGAGGTTGTCTCCGTGCTGCCCCAGCATTACCGCATTCACATCGATGCGGCGAACTCCAAGAGAATCAGCGATTTCACGACGAAAGCGAATGGAGTCGGAATAGGCACCTGCTCCTACGACTAGGTGGCGGTCAATTGCTCGAGAGAAAATTTCAACACCCAGTTCAACCGGGTTGGATTGAACAATGACAAGTGGCGGAGTGCTCTCTCGCCGTGCGAGTTCTTCAGCAAATGCAGTAAAGATCCGCAAGTTGGTCCGTGCCAGTGCAACGCGGTCGACGTTCTGAGTGGGATCGGTGGGGACGGTTGATCCAGCCAGCATCACAAGGATGTCAGCATCAAGTTGTTCCGGCTGGTCGATGAGTTCGATCGTTGGGGCGGTGTCAGCAAACGCGTCCCGCAGATCAGCGCGAAGTCCATGAGTTTCGTATTCGCTTGCGCCACCATGATGAGCCACGAGTTGAAGTCGAGCATCGGGAGACAGAATTTCTCGATCAAGAAGTTGTACGGCCAATTGTCGACCACACGATCCAGCGGCGCCGACGATGGCAACGTTTTTGCGACTTGTCATGAAACGTCTTCCGGTACGTCGATTCTGTAGTCGGTGACCTGTGTGTCTTCGGTGCCCAGATCGGTGAAGTTGTCATAGGCCCGCGCGGCCATGAACTCTCGCCACGCAAACGGCCGATAGCGCGGACCGGACTCTGAGAGTTCGGGGATGGGTTCAATCGTTGCTTCGCGTGGCGGATTCGCGAAATACGGAATCGAGAAGCGGCGATGTTTGGTCATCGGAACAACTCGATGAATTGCAGCGCGGTAGCGATCGTTCGTCCATGCTTGTGTGCAATCGCCAAGGTTGACCACAATCGTGCCCGGTTCGGGCGGAATGTCGATCCAGCTCCCATCGGATGCGAGTGTCTGCAGTCCTCCGGTTTCATCTTGAAGGAGGAGCGTGAGGGTGCCGGGATCAGTGTGATGGCCAAGGGCAACGTCACCAAGGTCGGCCAGCCCGTCTCGCTCATCGTCAGGAACGGGATCGCCGACCGTATAGAGGTTGAGTCGAACGGTGCTTCCTTGGCGCGCGCATGTGAGCGCGTCGCTTGAGGTGGGGCCGAGATCAAGGATCGAATGAAGAAGTGCAGTTGTTCGTTGCGCGAGGTCACTCATTGCCTCAAAGTGCTGAACCATCGCATCGCGAAAACCAGAGAGTTCGGGCCAGCGGTTCATGGCATCGCCAACAGAGGGGTCAACGAAATCGAAGACCTCTTTATGGTCTCGAACGCGCTTGGTGAGTTCCCGATCGAACCAACCCAAGGGGTTCTGCTCGGTTCGTCGGATTGCGGTGCGGGTTGACCGGGGAGCATCGAAGAACCGCTCGGTTTCATTCCACGTTTCGCTGATGACGGAATCGAGGCCATGTCCAACAAGGAGGAAGAACCCATGGTCGCGGCACGCGGTGCCGAGTTCGTCTCGTGCTGTGGCGCTGGGATTGGAGATGTCGAGGATTGAAACTGCGGGCATGTCCCATTGTGGCCCGTCGATCGTTGTTCCGCCTGACCCGACTCGGCGCCGTCGTCCTAGGCTTAGGGAATGGGTGTTCCTCTTGCGATTCTTGATCTCGCCATCATCGGCTCAGGTGATTCCGTTGCCGATGGGCTCAACGCATGTGTTGAGGTAGCGAAGACCGCAGAAGCGAATGGCTACAGCCGGGTTTGGTACGCCGAGCATCACAACATGGACGCGGTTGCGTCTTCGGCAACGGCGGTACTCATCGCCCATGTGGCAGCAAACACCGAGTCAATCCGTTTGGGTTCGGGCGGCATCATGCTTCCGAATCATTCGCCCCTCACTATTGCTGAACAGTTCGGCACGCTTGCGACGTTGCATCCCAATCGAATCGATCTCGGGCTTGGTCGTGCTCCAGGGACAGACCAAGTCACCGTGCAAGCGCTTCGGCGCGACCCGCGTGCTTCGGAGTATTTCCCCCAAGATGTTCTTGAACTTCAGGCCTACCTCGGCGACTCGACGCGGGTACCGGGCGTCAACGCAACTCCAGGCCGCGGAACTCACATCCCGATCTACATCCTCGGTTCCTCTCTTTTCGGTGCTGAGCTCGCTGCAGTGCTTGGCCTCCCATTCGGATTCGCCTCGCATTTCGCGCCGCATCAACTTCGTGAAGCAGTCGCGTTGTATCGATCAAACTTCCGTCCGTCCGAGCAACTCGATCATCCGCATGTCATTGCTGGCGTGAACGTGATCGCTTCTGATTCTGATGACGACGCGCAGTCGCAATTCACCACGACGCGCCGCGCGCGTCTGCGCCGCTTCCTGTTGAAGCCGAATGTCGATGTCCCCGATGCCGAAGTCGACCGAATCTTGGCGTCTC
>WLOT01000065.1 GCA_009699125.1 Actinomycetota bacterium | reverse complement strand
CAAAGCAAGGCCGTTTGAGCCGACACAACAATTCCCGATGGCGGCGCTGGTCGTGGGTCTGTGAGATTCGGTCTCGTTGCCTTCGGGGTTTGCGTCCGCACGGGGTCAGGGAGAGTGCGGTCGTAGTCCGTGCGCTTCACCTGGTCGCCCAGCGTGTTCCACGCTGCGTTCGCGGCACGGATTCGAGATTCAGCATCGGAACGCTGCGTCTCCTGCGACGAACGCCGATCGGGGTGGTTCGCCCTCGCGATCGTGAGATACGCCCGCCGAATCGTTTCCCGATCAGCGTTGCGAGAAACCCCCAACGTCTCGTAATGCGAGGGATCGGCCATGACCTAGCGCAACCTGACAGCGACTTCGTTTGCTAACAGGCGCCCCTCGGTACTCAGTGTGATCGTGTCTCCGGCAACAACTATGAGGGAGTCGAGAAGGCCGATATCGCTCTCCGAGAGCGACCGACGCGGAACACCCTCGCGGGTCCTCAGGGACAGTTGTAAGCCCTCGACTCGACGCCGGTCGGGGTCAAGATCTTCAGCGGACGCTTCGACGGATTCATCGCCAGCAACAAGATCGATGTAGCGATCGGGAGTGCGAACGTTCCACCAGCGACGCCCGTCTTGATGGGAATGGGCTGCACAACCGAAGCCCCGATAGTTCCCCTGTCGCCAGTAGAGAAGGTTGTGAGCGCACTCTTGTCCCGGCCTCGCCCAATTCGAGATTTCGTAGTTCTCGTAGCCCGCAGACGCGAGAAGCGAATCAGCGATCAGGTATTTATCGGCCTGATCATCGTCTTCGGGATGGCGCGACGGATCGTCCGCTAATGGCGTCCCTGCTTCGACAGTGAGCGCATAAGCACTTACATGATCGGGTTCCAACTCGATGAGCTGTTCGATGGTGTGCTGCCAATCGGCAATCGTTTCGCCAGCTCCGCCGTAGATGAGGTCGAGATTCAACCGACGAATCCCTCCGGCGCGAGCAATAGCAACCGCTCGCACCACAGTGTCGGGGTTGTGATCACGCCCCAGGGACACGAGCACATCGGCCGAAAGCGACTGCACACCGAACGAAAGACGATCCACGCCAGCGGCCATGTACGCGGCAACATGTTCATCAGTAACCGATTCGGGGTTGCACTCAATCGTGATCTCGGCACCAGCCGTAACGGGTATCGAAGAAACGATTTGAGCGAGACGATCTGGGTCGACCAAGGAAGGGGTTCCGCCACCTACAAAAACCGATGTTGCTACCGGCATCCCTTGCTCGACCTCACGTGCGATCTCAACGGTGAGCGCATCGAGATAGGCGTCTTGGAGATGGTGACGATCACTCCATGTTGCGAAGGCGCAGTAGTCGCAACGTCGCGAACAAAACGGGATGTGGATGTACACACCAAAGGGCGTTGTCACGAGACAAATCCGTCGCGTAGAGCAACCATCAATGTTGCGGCTGCAATCGCCGCAGTTTCAGCTCGGAGCACCGTACGGCCCAAGCCGACGACTGGGGTCGAGTCGGCTTCGGCCGCCGACCAACCGCCCTCGGGACCGATCAGCACGGTTGTATTAATTGAGGAGAGTGTGTCGCCATCGCGATCTGCACGTACGACACCTTCGAACGACACCAGATCACTCAATCGAGCGACTGGCGCAACGGTTGGTAACCACACCCGGCGTGATTGCATCGATGCATCTCGAGCAACCTTTGTGAGGCGCTCTCCTTGTCGCTCGGTCTTGGCGTCGTCCCAACGAACCACTGATCGTTCGGCGATGAACGGGATGATTGTGTCGATCCCCAGCTCGGTAAGTTTCTGAACGACAAGTTCCGGCTTACTTCCCTTCACAAGCGCGAAGCCAACGGTCAGTTTGGGAGAAGGTTCGGATTCGGATGCGATCTCCCCCACGACCTTGAGCGCCGCATCTTCGTAGACGCACCAGCGCCACGAACCGCATCCGTCGGTAGCACTCACAAGATCGCCATTGCGCAAACGCCGGACCTTCGACAGATGGTGGATATCTTCGGCGCACATGACCGGATGATCGATCTTGTCGACGATCACATGTGGCGCAGTTCCACCCGGTTTCTCTGGGAGGTCAGCCGCATCGATAGTCATAGCGTTACTTGAATGCTCCGCGGAGTTTCGACATCAGCCCGTGCTCAGGCGGATCGATGACTTCACCACGGAGAGTCGCCAACTTCTCAAGGAGCTCACGTTGTTCATCGTCAAGATCACTTGGCGTTTCAACAACAAGGCGAACGAGTAAATCTCCACGACCTCGACCTTGAAGGTGAGGAACTCCCTTACCTCGGAAGCGAATCACATCGCCCGACGCTGTCCCTGGATCGACCGGAATGAGTTCGTCACCATCGAGTGTTTCGATCACGATCTGGGCGCCAAGCGCCGCCTGCGTGAAGGCGACGCTCAACTCATGGATCAGATCGTCGTCACGACGTATGAATCGCTCATCGGGCGCGACACGGATATGGACGTAGAGGTCGCCTGATGAACCATTCCGAGGACCAACAGCTCCGCGACCTGAGAGGCGAAGCGTCTGACCAGTATCGACACCCGCAGGAACATCGACGGTGTAGTCGCACTCGTCGAGGTGTCGACCTTCACCCGCACAGACAGGGCAGGGATGCTCGATGATGGTGCCGAAGCCGCTACAGCGGCCACACGGACCGGCCGTAACCATCTGCCCAAGGATCGACTGACGAACTCGACGAACCTGACCTGCTCCCCCGCACTCGGGACATGTCACTGGTCCACTGCCCGGGTCGGCCCCCGTACCGTCGCAATCACCGCAGGTGACGGCCGTTCGAACAGACACCGAGGCCTCACAACCGAACACTGCTTCGGCAAATTCGATGTCGACGATTGCTTCAACATCGGCGCCGCGTGGCGGACCACTCGGACCGCCTCCGCCTCCGAACGGCGAGCCGCCGTTGAAGAACATGTCGAAGATGTCGCCGAGACCACCGCCGCCAAAGGGGGATCCGCCCTGCGGACCCGACTCTCCATACGTGTCGTACTGCCGGCGTCGCTGTGGATCAGAAAGGGTTTCGTACGCGAGCGCTACCTCTTTGAACTGCGCTTCAGCGGTGGGGTTCCCTGGATTCGCGTCTGGGTGAAGTTCGCGAGCGCGCTGGCGGTAGGCACGCTTGAGTTCATCGGCAGTTGCCCCTCGACTCACACCAAGAAGTTCGTAGTAATCGGCCATTGCTCAGCCTTCACTCAACGTGCGACCAAGTCGATTCGCCACAACAGCAACCGCTGAAAGTGCTTGGTCGTAATGCATTCTCGTTGGACCAAGAACACCGATTGAACCAGCAGTCTCACCATCGACAATGTACGGAGCGACAACGATCGAACAATCGGCCAGGGCTTCGTTACCGGTCTCGCGACCAATCGCGACTGACAATCCACGGTCGAGAACATCTTCGAGGAGGCTCACGACGACAAGTTGTTGCTCGAGAATCCGAAGAATTTCGGAAACGGTCCGAACCGCGTCGAAGGACGCAACCATGTCGGAAGTGCCTCCGATGAAAACCTGATCGTCGTGGCGATGCTCACCACGAAGTTCAGCAAGAGCGGCACGAAGGACAATTGACACGTCAGGGCTCTCGCCCAAACTGAGCGAATCACCGTCGATCGTGCTTGCAGATGCAAGGGTCTGTCCGACAATGAGCGTCGAGAGGCGAACAGCCGCAGCGTTCACAATGAGATCGTCGGTGTCGGCAACGAGTTCAATGCTGTGCTTCTCGATTGCGCCACTCGAAAGCACGAGCACCGCAAGCACCAGTCTCGGAGAAAGTGCCACAAGTTGCACCGACTTGATCGTGGCGACCTCGTGTTGAGGACCAACAACAACCGCGGCGTAATGCGTGAGCGATGACAAAAGTCGGCTTGTGTCCGACAGCATCTGTTCCATCTCACCGTGGGTGCGATTGAAGAACGTTCGAACTTGCTGGGACTCGGTAACGCCGAGTTTCCCTGGACCCCCGAGTTGATCGACGAAGAATCGGTAACCCTTCTCGGTCGGAATGCGCCCAGCACTGGTGTGGGGTTGAGCGAGATACCCCTCGGCCTCGAGTGCTGCCATGTCGTTGCGGACGGTGGCGGAAGAAACGTTGACCTCAGCCGACGACGCAACGTGCCCCGACCCAACAGGCTGGGCCGTCTCGATGTATTCGGCCACCACCGCCCTCAGGATCGTGGCTTTACGTTCGTCAAGCATGAAGTCCTCGATAATCGGGGCGCCAAAAGGCCGGCGAGATTGCTCTCATGCTACCCGCCTGCCCCTGCAATAAGCAGTCGAAGCCGGAGAGTGCCAGCAGGTGGTGCCTCAGTCGTCGAGACGGAGAGCAGAAACGAACGCCTCCTGAGGAACCTCGACCCGGCCGATGTTCTTCATACGCTTCTTGCCCTCCTTCTGCTTCTCGAGGAGTTTCCGCTTTCGGCTGATGTCGCCGCCGTAGCACTTTGCCAACACGTCTTTGCGCTTCGCCTTGACCGTTTCGCGGGCGATGATCCGGCCACCGATGGCAGCCTGAATCGGAACATCGAAGAGTTGACGAGGGATGAGTTCTTTCAACTTCTCTGTCATGCGAAGTCCATAGCTATAGGACTTGTCTTTGTGGACAATCATGCTGAATGCGTCGACAGCAATTGCGTTGAGAAGGATGTCAACCTTCACGAGATTCGAGACTCGGTACCCAGCGGGCTCGTAATCGAGACTTGCATAACCCTGAGTGCGGCTCTTCATTTGGTCGAAGAAATCTGTGACGACCTCGGCAAGCGGAAGTTCGTAGACAAGTTCCATACGCTCGGGAGAGAGATACTCAAGCTTGATCATGTCGCCACGACGACCCTGGCACAGTTCCATCAGCGTTCCGGTGTAATCGGTGGGCGTCAAAATCGTGGCTCGAAGAAACGGCTCTTCAATGTGATCGACCTCGTCGGCAGGAGGCAGTTCGCTCGGGTTGTCGATCGTGAGAGTCGTGCCGTTGGTTTTGTGGACGATGTACTGCACCGACGGAGCGGTTGCGATCAGCGAAAGATTAAATTCACGTTCGAGGCGTTCACGAATGATCTCCATATGCAGCAGACCAAGGAACCCACAGCGGAATCCAAATCCGAGTGCGCCAGAGCTTTCGGGGGCGTAGGTATAACTGGAGTCATTGAGACGTAGCTTCTCGAGCGCCTCGCGCAATGTCGTGAACTCATCGCCGTCAACTGGATAGAGACCGCAGAAAACCATGGGACGCGGTTCGTCATAGCCCTCGAGCGCAGGGGCGGGTTGTGACAAGTTGGTGATCGTCTCACCCGAACGCGCCTCACCAACGTCCTTGATGCCTGCAATGAGATAGCCAACCTCTCCAGCGCCGAGAGAGGCAACTGGAGTTGGGTCTGGTCGGCGAACGCCAACCTCTTCCGCGTTGTAGATCGCTCCGGCTTGAACGAACTTCAAACGTGCACCGGTGTTGAGCGTTCCGTTCATGATGCGGACCGAAGAAACGACACCGCGGTACTGATCGAAGTGGGAATCGAAGATCAGGCCCTGCAACGGCGCGTCGGAATCGCCGACCGGAGGCGGGATGCGATCGATCACAGCATCGAGCAATTCCGCAACGCCTTCACCGGTCTTCGCACTCACGCGAAGAATCTCGTTGGCAGGGATACCAAGAACCTTCTCGATCTCGGCGGCATAGCGATCGGGGTCGGCCGCCGGAAGGTCAATCTTGTTGAGCGCAGCGACGATCTCTAGATCATTCTCAAGCGCGAGGTAACAGTTGGCGAGCGTCTGGGCTTCGATCCCCTGTGCTGCATCGACGAGCAAGATTGCGCCTTCGCACGCCGCTAAAGATCGACTCACCTCGTAGCCAAAGTCGACGTGACCAGGAGTGTCGATGAGGTGGACGAGATGATCCTTGTACTCAAGGCGGACACTCTGGAGCTTGATCGTGATGCCCCGCTCTCGTTCGATATCCATCGAATCGAGATATTGGGCCCGCATCTCTCGGGGATCGACGGCGCCGCACAGTTCGAGCAGGCGGTCCGCCAAGGTGGACTTGCCATGATCGATGTGAGCAATGATGCAGAGGTTGCGGATACGGTCGAGGGAGGCCACGAAGGCAGTCGTCCTTGGGGCGAGGGGCCGTAGGAGCCTAGACGGCTCTTGGACGAATCCCTGATCTTGTGACTCGGGGACCTCTGCCCGCTATGATCTTCTGTCCGTGTGCGGGACCGGTCATTCGACTCGAACCCGTCCCCCCGATTCACACCAATTCTTCAACGACAGAGGACCCCAGTGGCCAACATTAAGAGCCAGATCAAGCGCAACCGTCAGAGTGAGAAGGCACGCCTTCGCAACAAGGCTGTCCGCTCAGAACTCAGGACCCGCACCAAGCGTGCGCTGACTGCCGCCGAAGAAGGCAGCGCCGATATCGCTGAACAAGCACGCCTCGCGATCAAGCGCATTGACACCGCTGCATCCAAGGGTGTCATCCACAAGAACCAGGCTGCACGCCGCAAGAGCCGTCTCATGGCTCGCATCAACGCTGCAACCAAGTAATCCGTGCGCCACTGGCGCTGCTGCAACATCGGACCGGAGCCTCGCTCCGGTCCTTTTCGTTTTTGCAGGCGTTTGTCGTAACCAGAGACGCCTGGTCAACGACGCCCGCGAGAACCTGACGACGAGCGGTTTCGACCAGCAAGGCGGGCAACAAGCACTTCGACCACAAGTTCAGGCGGCCAGGCCTTTGCACCGTGGAGATCAAGATCGGCCTGGGCGAGCAGTGCTGCAACTTCCGCGAGGCGCTCGCTTCCAAGACGTCGGGCACCGTCAAGAGCTTTCTTTGCGGGGAACGTGCTTCCCTTCATCCCAAGAACATCAGCAGCCTGCTTATCGCCACGAATGTCGGGATCATCAAGACGAATCATTTTCAGATAGTGATTGCTGAGCGTCGCGAGAATCTGAAGGGGGTGGCGCCCTCCTCCAATCGTCATTCGTTGAAGGACATCGAGAGATCCGCTGACATCGCCACCATCGATGGCGTCTGTGAGATCCCATGGGGCAACGTCACCAGAAACACCGAGATACGGCTCAATGTCGGGGGCAGACACTTTCGTGCCTGCCCCAAAGACGGATTCGAGCATTTCCAAAATCGCGGGCAACCGACCGACGTCACTACCGAGATGATCGACAAGTGATCGACGAGCGGCTGGGTCGAGCTTGAGTGGCGAACTGGAGATGCGTTCGTCGAGCCAGCCGCCCTGCGCTTTACCAGTTCCAGGGGAGGTGTCGACGACGACTCCCCCACATCCCGACACTGCATCGGCCAAGGTCTTGGGGACGGCAGGAGTCTTTGATTGTTTGTTCGGACGCGAATCTTTTTCCCAAACGAGAACGAGTGATGTCGTCTCAAGGGGATCCTCGAGGTACTGAACGAGCGGGACGCACGCATCTTTTGTTGAAAAGACAGCGGCATTGCGAACCAACACAACGCGTCGATCGCTCAAGAACGGGAATGTTTGCGAAGCGTCGACTACCGGCCCGATTGTGTAGCCACCGTCCTCTAGAGCGTGATCGGTAATTGAAAGTTCGGCAAGCAATAAGGTTCGGTCGCCCTCGCCGACGAGTTGGTTAATCAACGATGAAACTTCGTCTCCGAGGATGACCTCGTCGTTTCCTTTGACAAGGAAAACCGGAGCCGAGAGATTGACGTTCATGCGGCCTCGAGAATCGCAGCCATCGCATCGGCTACGCGGCGGCCGTTTCGAACATCGTGAGCACGAAGAATGCGACATCCAAGCGCGATGCCGAGCGAATGAGCGGCCATCGTTCCGTCGCCGGCTGACCCGCGTTCGACATCGAGCAGCGTCCACAGGAATCGCTTGTTCGATGCAGAAAGAAAAACCGGATATCCGAGCGAGGTGAGTGCATCGGAAGATCGAAGAAGGATCTTCGATTGCTCTTCGGACTTTCCGAGGTCGAGTCCAGCGTCGACCATGATCCGCTCACGTGGGATGCCCGCACTACGTGCTCTCTCGGCGCGGTCGGTCAGAAACTCACAGACTGCGAGTACGACATCGTCGTACTGCGGATCGGGGTCAGGAACTCGCGGGGCGAGACGAATATGTGTTGCCACGACCGAGGCACCGGCGGCGGCGCAGACGTCGAGGTAGTCAGGATCGGCGAAACCACTGATGTCGTTACCGATACATGCGCCCGCATCAAAACATGATTTCGCAACAGATGCTCGCCACGTGTCGACCGACAATGGAAGATCAAACCGACTGCGAAGTGCTTCGATCGCCGGCACCACACGATCGAGTTCCTCCTGTTCGGTGACCTCATCGCCCGGACCCGCCTTCACACCGCCCACATCGAGAAAGTCCGCGCCATCGTTCACTAACTGCTCTGCTTTGCGAAGAAAATCTTCGAACTCGAAATAAGAGCCCTGGTCATAGAACGAATCAGGCGTTCTGTTGAGAATCCCCATCACGATTGCTCGATACGTGATGTCGAATCGAGTGGTACCGAGGTCCAAGAACACAGGGTGACCCTAACCGGCCGACACCCTCCCGAGGCGCGTTCTGCGTTGCCAAAACTGGGACGAGTGAACTCGCGCAACGGTCGCAGCACCAACTGAGAGTGCAACGATTGCGCTCAACGTGAGACGCGGCAGGGGAAGTCCTGAGCACCACTTCGCCACCGTCATGATCCACCAAACGCCAAGCCTCACAGGAGCCTGGAGGACAACAGCTGGCCAACCTCCGAGTACGCCGGCTAGGAGTCCGACAGAGGACCCCCACATCATGACGAAGCCGGCAACAGGCTCAGCAAGAACATTTGCAGGGAGCGACGCGAGCGGCATCGGCCCAAAGGATGGAATAACGAGGGGAGCGACGAAAATTTGCGCTGCGATCGTGATCGCCAACACCTGTCGCAACCAATTGGGACCTCGCAACCGACGAGCGAGGCCGGAAGCAAGCAGCGTGATGCCGACAGTCGCTGCGACGGACAGGCGGAAGCCAAGGGATTCAACCAGTAGAGGATCAATAAGCAGCAAAAGCGCAACTGCGACCGCGACTCTTCGCCGAGCATTGAGAGGCCGACCCGATGCAGCTCCGACAACAGCGAGCAATGCCATCGCTGTCGCCCGGAGAACTGATGGCTCAAAACGTGTCACCGCCGCAAAGAGAAGCAGAACCAATGTCAAGACGAAAATTCTCGGGCGGCGAGGAAGTCGCGAAGCGAGCGGCGTTGCTAAGGCGATGATGAAGATCACGTTCTCACCAGACACCACAAGCAAGTGCGAGAGACCCGAATTCTCGAAGTCCCGAACAACGTCGTCGCTACTCCCGCGATCGTCACCGATCACGAAGCCCGAGTAGACCGGACGCTGTTCTGCCGGGAGTGCCTTTCCTCCATTGAGAATTGCGTTGCGAACAAAATCAACAGGAATCCGCCAGAGATCAGCCCCACCTTGAAGCGACGCTTCCGACACGGAAAGCGCCATTCGCACATGTCGATATTCGGCGCGCTCTGGATGCGTCAGGAGCCGCAATGTTCCACCGACGCGCAGTCTGCGACCTGCGAAGGCTTGGCGAGTTACCGATGCGGCTCGACCAGTTGCAGTGAGTTCGAGGCGACCGAGATCCGAATCGACATCTGCGACAACACGACCGGGGTAGGTCTGTGGATCAGAAACAAGTTGCACAACGCCGACCCACTCACGCGATTCAACCGGCTGCACACCCTCGCGCGCATGAAACGACATCACCGCAACGGAGAGACCGCCGAGTACCAGTAATGCAGCCCTGCGACGACTGAGGACGCCCACGCAGAGCGCGATCGGTCCGAGT
>WLOT01000064.1 GCA_009699125.1 Actinomycetota bacterium | reverse complement strand
TAGTCCATGCACCATAACAAGATGAACGGTAAGTGACAGGAAAGCCGTCCTGTGAAGGACGACTATCGGTCGACTATCGGTTGCCTGGTTCGTTAGGCCGGTTGGCCGGTGATGGCCTGGCCTCCGCGGCTGTCGCGCTTTACGCCGCTTGGGTCCTTGGCGACGGCCCCGGCAACGAACACATAGGAAATTCCCTGCGACATCTGGGCAGGCTTCTCGACGGTCGAGGTGTCGGCGATTGTCGCGGGATCGAAAATGGTGATGTCGGCGTCGGCGTCCATCTGGAGCCGACCTTTTCGGGCGAGCATCGGAACACGAGCATCGAGACGCTTGGCGGGAAGGATCGTGCACTTCGCGAGAGCGTCCATCAACGACAGTGCCCCTAGGTCGCGAACGTACGGACCAAGAAGGCGTGAGAAACAACCAGCTCCACGTGGATGGTTGTTGTTTGAAGATTCGGGGATCGCGTCGGAACCGACCAATGACCACGGTGCGCTGACGACAGCGTTGACATCCTCTTGGGGAATCGCGTACGCGACAACAAGTTTGTTTTGCGCTTGGTATTTCTTGAACGATTCGGGTGTGAGGCGTTCTGACGAGCCTGCGAGTTGAAGGTCGTTGTAGGAGATGCGGAATCGCGACTGCCAATCGCCAGCAAATCGGGCCGATCCGAGATAAGTGCCCCAGAATGTGTAGGGATAAAAACATCCGGTGACGTCGAGACCCTCGCTGCGGGCCGCATCGATCTTTGCGATGGCTTCAGGCATGACGTGTGTCGCCATCGACGGGATGTGATCGATATGCAAAGAGACGCCAGTTTGGCGGGCGACGTTGAGCACTTCGTCAATCGCGTCGAGCGAACTTTTGCCAACGGGGTCAGGCGAGGAATAGCGGATATGCGTGAACATCGGCATTTCCGCTTGTTTGGCAACTTGCGCGAGCGCGACGTATTCGTTGAAGTTGATCGTCGGCGCGTATTCGGGGTCGACGGAGAGCCCAATCCAGCCGGCATCAAGTTGTTTGTTCAGGTCGTCGCTCAATCGCGAGAGTTGCGTGGGTGTCGCAGTCGATTTCACGCCGATGGAGTCTCGATACCACTGATCAGAAAATGCGCCACCGAAATTGATGGGCGGCGCGTTCTTTCCTGTGTAACCAGCGAAGAAACCTTTGGCGTCGACTGGCGTTTTGATTCCGTGCATACCGAGATTGGTGGTGACGCCGTCGCCGAGTTTGTACCAAACCCCATACGAATTGGGCTCATAGGAAAGAACATCGATAAATCCTGGAGCGACGACCAAATTGGTCGCGTCAACGACGGTCTTGCCGTTGATGTCGTCGGTCGTAATGAGGGCGATGCGGTTGCCAATGAGGCCAACGTTGGCGATTGCGTCGTAGCCAGTAGCCGGATCCATGACACGGCCACCGGTGATCGCAGTGTCGAACAGCGTTGAAGACGGCGGCGGCTGGTACGACGCGTCCAGCTTGGGAGGTGCGATCTTTTTTGGCTCTTTCACCTTGATCGTTGGCGACGACGAACTGGACTCTGACGAACAGCCAGCGGCCACGGCTGCCGCCGCGACCAGACCGGCACCACCGATGACAAGGAAGCGCCGACGATCAAAAGGGGATCCCGAACTAGGGACATCGTTGGCCACGGAACGAATCTACCGGCGCCAGCCCGAGGATCTCGGTCGCCTTCGGTTGTGAACTACGAACCGGTTGTGGAGCCTGCGTGAAGCGGTCGCCCGGCGGGGAGCCCAAGTGCGTGTGCAGCATCGGCCGACAGCAACCCAATTGGCGTAGCTGCAGTGGTCAACTTTGGGAGCGCAACCGACCAATCGCGATGCGGGTCGACGACATTGAGCAGCGAGGTGCACCACGAATCGGTTTGGCGATCAACAATTGCCGTTCCCATAGCGGCAGAGAGAGCGAGCGAAGGTTCTCCACCGAGGCGAGTTGCGAGAAATCCGATTGGAAGCGTGAAACTGTGCAGACGTGCCCAACTCTCGGGTGAGGTTCGGTGAAGCCACGAGAGCAATGAGATCGTGGATCCTGCTGTCGGAAGAACGCCAGTGAGTGAGTGCCAAGAATCGGGTCCACCTTCGGCATGCGACAGCAGCCACTCGGCGTCTGTTCGTGATTCGGCGTGTGAACTACTGAGCGCTGAGCAGACGACGCCGTCTTGATCGAATCCAACGAGGCCGCCTGCTGGATCATTGCCGCAAAGTTCGATCAAGCGGATGTCGTCGGTTGTGAGGTTGAGTACGGCGAGGCCATCGATCGCAGTGTGCGTGGCTTCAACGAGTGCATCCCACCAGATTTCAGCGGCATCGGTCGGTGTCGATGCAGGGTGGTGAAGGCTGTGTGCCTCGGCAACGGTGATGCGCGCAGCGATGTCGACGATCGTGACGGCAGTCGACGCGTCGGACCAATCGATGGTGAGCACAAAGGTCATAGCGAAAGCCTGCCACGACGAGAGCGGAATACTCCGGTGCAGCGAGGGCTTCATTCACAAAATCGGATGGTGGCCCAGAGTCGGTCGAACGTTGCCGGTCCGAGAACGGCTTCGAGCAGGTCGAACGCATCGGAGCGCGATGGGAGCGAGTCCATCGCCCATCGCGAGAACATCCCTGCATCCATCCACGCAGCCGTTTCCATTGCTGAGTCGCCGAAAGGAAATCCTCCGACGGTGGCGATCACTTTTCGAAATCGCTCCCATTGAAGCGAACGGCCAAGATCTTTCGTTGCGTGAGCGATGGCTGTTGGCGTGGTGGGTTCGACGACGCTGCTGCCGGCAGGGTGTAACGCAACGATGTCGTGCCATGAGAGTTCGGGAGTCTGGAGTGCGACTCTGGCAATGATTTCGAGCCATGCAGCAATCACAAAGTCGGTCATCGAGTCGGTAGGCGGAGCAGTAGGGAGGCCGAGTATTCGCCGGCACGCATCAGGGACTCGGCCGTGCTGCGGTTCGGTCGTTGGTCCGAATGTTCGGACTGATCCTTGTTCGGAGAGCACAGTGAGTGCGGTTCCACTCCGATGCACGATGTGCACAACCGTTTGATCTGCCGATTCGATTGACGCGTGGCCGGGCTTCGACGTCGAGGCGGGGGCGCAGATCCCGACAGCAGTGATGTGGTCGTCGACGGTTCGGCAGAGAAGAGAACGCACGGGATCATCGGCATCGAGTTCGTCGTGTGCGACAAGGTCGATGTCGTCGAACGACAGAAACGTTGGCTGTTCGACCGGGCGTCGTAATGTGCGCTCGACGAACGGTTCAAGTTCGATATGGGTGATGTGCATCGGAACGACTCTCCGCGTCGGTGGACAGCGGCGATCAGTTCCGGGTGATCGCTATCCCACACCCCAGTGTGGTCATTGGCACTCTTGAGCGGCAGTGCTTGTTGGCCTGATTATCCGAAGGGGAGAGCGTCTTGATCGGAAGGGGGATGGAGGATGTTGATCATGGCGGCCAGCACTGAAGCAGTGACACGCGTATCGGGCAGGGCGCGATGCGCATTTGGATGGTCGATGCCTAATGCCGCAGCACACGCCGCGAGCGAATACCCCTCGTTGTCCTTCAGTACGTAGCGGGCAAGTTGCAGCGTGCAGACCGCCGGCTGATCTGGCGTTGCAGAACCTGCACGCTGGAACTCGGCAGCGAGGAAACCGGCATCGAACGAGAGGTTGTGCGCGGCGACCATGGAACCAGCGAGTCGTTCACGAAGTTCTTCGGCGATGTCTTCGAATGTTGGCGCGCCATTGAGGTCGGCGGCGCTGATGCCGTGGATGTGTGTTGGGCCAGGGTCGCGACCAGGGTCGACAAGTGTTGACCACTCGTCGATGAATGAACCGTCGGGAGCGCATCGAACAACGGCGATCTCGATGACTCGGTCGCGCGCAGGGCTCAGTCCAGTCGTTTCAACATCGAGCACTGCGAACGGAAGGGAAGGCGGTTGCGCCGACCACTCGCGCACGTTGACGCTCGGAAATGCCGAAGACGAAGGACTCACGAACTGCACGCTAGATGGTGGGTCCGACAATCGGGATCGCCACGCCGCGGCGTGGTCGGAAACTAGGAGTCCAGAGGTCCGTCGAGGAGCTCGGTGACGACCGCGGCAATTTCGCTGCGTTCTGATCGGGTGAGCGTGACGTGACCAAAGATTGGGTGGCCTCGCAGCGCCTCGATCACCGGAATGATGCCGTCGTGGCGCCCGACATGCAGGTTGTCCCGCTGGGCAACGTCATGGGTGAGGACCACGCGGCTGCCCTCGCCGAGTCGACTGAGCGCGGTGAGCAGAACCGGTCGTTCAAGGTTCTGTGCCTCGTCGATGATGACAAAGGTGTCGGTGAGGCTCCGGCCGCGGATGTGGGTGAGAGGCAGAACCTCGAGGAGGTCGCGGTGAAGTACTTCATCGATGATTTCGGGGCCGGTGATGGCTTCAAGTCCATCGAGCACTGCCGCAGCCCACGGGCTCATCTTCTCGAACTCCGAACCGGGGAGATAGCCGAGGTCCTGGCCGCCAACGGCGTAGAGCGGACGGAAGACCACAACACGCTTGTGGCTGCGTTGTTCAAGCACCGATTCAAGACCTGCGGCAAGCGCCAACACGCTCTTGCCAGTGCCCGCGGGACCTCCGAGGGAAACAATGCCAATCGAAGGATCGGCAAGAAGGTCGATCGCGATGCGCTGTTCAGCAGAACGGCCGCGAACATCAAACAGTTGTCCGTCACGACGAACGAGATGGAGCGATTTGTCGGAATGGATGCGGGCCAGTGCTGATTGGGAGCCCGCGTGCATAACAACGCCTGTGTTGCATGGAAGGTTGCGCGCGCGTTCATCGTCGATGGAGCCGTGATCGAACAGCTCGTCGATTGCTGATCCTTCGCATTCAAGTTCGACGATTCCAGTCCAGCTGTCGTCGCGAGCAAGTTCATTGCGGTACTCATCGGCATCGAGTCCAACGATCGAAGCTTTGAGTCGGAGCGGCAGATCTTTTGTGACGACGGTGACGTCGTTGCCTTCTGCCGCGAGATTTTGGGCCACAGCGAGAATTCGATGATCGTTGCTATCGCCCGACAGTGAAGGAGGTAGCGCGTTCAAGTCCTGATGATTGATTTCGACACGCAACGTGCCGCCAGCGTCATTTACGGAAAAAGCAGTGGTGAGATTCCCGTGTTTGACGCGCCAATGTTCGAGTTGACGTAACGCTTGACGCGCGGACCAACCAAGTTCGGGGTGGTTGCGCTTTGATTCGAGCTCGAGCACGACGACGACCGGAAGCACAACGTCGTGTTCCTCAAAGCGCGTCATCGACTTCGGGTCGGCGAGTAGGACTGAAGTGTCGAGTACGTAAATGCGTTTACGCAAGGGAGTCATCGACCTCCTCCGGCGACATGATCGGAGGCCATCGCCTGCGATCGATCGGACGAGTTGGACGACACGGCCTGCGTGGTGGTCACTGGTCTCCCGGAGGTGCGGTTACTGCGACTCCGTCATCCAACACCGCGCGTCGGGTTCACGCGCGGATACTTGGGCGGAGTTCGTCTTCCGTTCACAGAGCCGTCATGAACGGAAGATTTCTGACGGAGGGTCAGATGGGGTCAGAGGTGCTTCAGGAGTTTGAAGATCTCGCCACGAGACACGTCTGTGGCGGCACCGACTGCTGCGGCGTGGTCTCGAATGCGCTCGCCAAATGCTGTCGCCGCGGTTCCGTCGTCTTCGGTCGGAATTGAGTGGGTTGTGACGAACTGGCTGGTGTGAGCCAAGAGTGCTTCAACCTTTGCGTCGACAAAACCCGTTATGTCTTCAACATGGTCGGGTTCATCGGCTTCAAAGAGAAGTGCGCAATCAGGGCGATGGACCTCGAGGCCGTGGTGCCCGAAATAGTGCGGATCTCGAGCTGCGACAATGCCATCGAGTGCGAGCCAACCGGCATTTCTATGATCGGGATGGAGTCGGTAACGCTTCCAAGGATCATGTGCGAGTACGACATCAGGTTGTGTCGAACGGATCCAATAGGCAACTTGATCGCGAATGTGAAGTGTCGGCTGCAATTCGCCATCGACATGACCGAGCATGACGACTTTGCCGGTGGAACCGAGTCGGCGCGCTGCTTCCATTTGTTCGCTGCGTCGCTGTTCAACGAGCTCGTCAGAATTCTGGTTGGGATCCCAAGTTCCCTTTGCCCCATCGGTCAGAACGAGATGGTTGATGACACAACCAGCGGCCGCCCACTTCGCAAGAGTGCCACCGCACTGAAATTCAGCGTCATCCGGGTGAGCGACGATCACCAGGGCACGCGCTGGTGTTGGAATGTCCTGAGATGCCATCGGCCCGCTCGGAATATCTCCAACGGGAAGCGGGGGGAGTTCGGTGGTCATGGTTGGTTCGCCCATGTCGGGGTCGTGAGGTCCGCAGGTTGGTCAACATCCCATGCGAGTCGTTCATCGTGGATGACGCGAACGTTAAGCCCGAGTCGCTCTGCTTCTGCATGATGGCGAGCAAACGAAGCGGGACCGTACGAAAACACGAAACCGCTGTCGGTCGGGATCACGATGACGTTTGTTCCGTCGCCATGTCGGTCGGGAACGAGGGTGACGCCATCGGCATCGGCCAACCATTCGAGGTGCTCTGCATGTGGGAGGTCGGCATGGGCCACGATGACGGTGTCGAAATCAAGGTGAGCAAGATCGGCGACACCTTCGTTGACTGCTCCATTGAGTCCGCGGCCGGGCTTCCACAAAACGTTTGCGCCGAGACGAGTTGCCCATTCAGCAACCGCGGTGTCGTCGCACACGATCCAGACCTCAAGGGGTGCAGCAGCGCGTACAACTGTGGTCGCCATCGATTCGGCGAGTGCTGCCCGTTGCGCTGGTTCAAGGGCATCGGCGAGACGCGCTTTTGCATCGGAGAACGCCTTGACGGGAATGAGTACAGCTCGTGTGGACTCCGATGCGGACACCGCCGGAGTGTAGGTCGCGTCGGTTGCATCACTCCCAGACGCTCATTTGTGCCGATCCTGTCGTCACAATGAAGAGGGGTGCGTCGACCGGGGGTAGCGTCGCCGCCGATGGAGCGTGCTGCCGTGAACCAAACCCCTGACGGGCAACCAATCCAAGAGCCGTGGGCTCTTCTCGGAACGATCGGCGCCGGTGGCCGAGCTTCGATCAGTCGCCGTGGCGTCATTTCGCCCGAAGGTGGAGCGTGGTCGCTCGATTGGTGGGTCGGAGCCGAGGATCGTTGGCATATCGCCTCGAGTGGCGCTCATGTGCGCCAGTCGCTGGTGGATGCGACGCCGGTCGTTCTCAGCGGATTGCGGCTTCCTGGGGGCGAAATCGAACAGCGCGCATGGAGCGCGGTCGATGGCGCGACTGGCCTTCCGGTTTTGGTGGTCGATTTCCATAACGCGACAAAGATCCCTGTGGCCGTCGCGATTGCGATCTCGGGATCGTCGAGCGATTCAGGAGTGATCGATGTTGTTGACGGCATCGTCACAGTCAATGGCGACGGAGTCGCGCTGTTTTCCCGACAGCCGTCGCGCTTCGGAATTGCCACTGACGCGCATTCTGCGCAAGAGGTGACCGTCGCAGGCGACGCTGTTCCGGAATTCCCTCAAGGTGGAGTTTCATCGACCTCGGGTTCCGTGACGGTGGGATTTGTCTTTCCACTCCCGCACACAGCAACACTGCGAGTCGTGCTCCCGTTGCGAGCGGCTGTTTCTCCGATGGAACTTTCTCGAATCGATGTGGGAGCACTTCCGCCTCACGATCGTGTTATTGCCGGTTGGAAGGCGCAACTGGCGCGCGCACCGCGGTTTGATTTTCCCGAGCGACAGATTGAAACCGAAGAAGCAATAGATGCAGCGCGGGGACACCTTCTCGTTCATGTGGCTGGCGATGATCCATTGCGTTGGCCCGGGACTCCCGTCGATGGTTTCGAACGTTCCGAGCTCACGATGGCGCTCGACGAACAAGGCTTGGCAGCAGAAGCGGAGCGACTGCTACTGGCCGCAATCGATCTTCAGAATTCAGATGGTTCGTTCGATAGTTCACGGCTTGACGCAACGGCGAGTTGGGTCGTTGCTATTGAGCGACATGTCGCATTCACCGCGAACAACGCGTTCGCTGAGGCACTCGTTGAGCGCGTGGCATCGGCAGTGCATTGGTTGTCGAAACGCCAACGCGGAAGTCGCCTGCGACCCTCACGGTCGTTCTTCGGGGTAGGCGGCGGCCCAGATTGGCTTGCGAGCGACGATCGACCTGCCTACGACGCTCGCTGGACTGCACGCGCATATCGATCCGCAATTTCGTTGCTCGAAGGCGGTGGCCAAACCGATGCAGCGCTCGCGGTGCGACGTCACCTTGACGCACTGACCGAAGAGATGCACCGGCGTTCGATTGTTGCGGAAGGTCAGGGGGATGGCGCGCGACTCGTTGATGCAGCCGGTCAACTTCGAAATGACCTCCTCGAGGGCGAGCCTCTGTGGACGTGGTCAAGCGCGACCGACGCGCATGATCCGGCCCGCACCGCAGCGTTCTTGCGCAATATTCGCTCGATTGTTGTGAACGACAGCGGCTCGACCATTGACCTTCTTCCGAGTTTTGGTGAGGAATGGTTGGGGCAGCCGGTCGCTGTGCACCGATTGCCAACGATCGGCGGTTCGTTGTCTTTTGCTCTGCGCTGGCATGGTGCGCGCCCCGCAGTGCTTTGGGACGTGGAAGGCGATCATCCGTTCACGCTGACCTGCACTGCGATCGACCCGTCCTGGTCGACATCGGAACAACGCGGTGACGTCCTCTTAGAGGCGCCGATCATGGATCACGTGCACACACATCTCGCTCACGATCACGATCACAATCACGGCCACGATCACTCGGGATCGGCCGAACTCCCCATTGATGGGGGAGGCTCGTTTTCCTAACTGAGTGGGCCGATGCCGTGAGCGAATCCAGAGCGCGAACCCGGGTTCTCGGACCTCGTCCCATCGAGGTTCTCACCGCTGTCAGATTTGACGTTCGGCGCCTCGTTTCGGGTTCGGAGCGGAAATTCTCCGCATGCCCTCGCATGTGCCTCGGGTCACGTCTAAGGTTCCGCCCACACCAGGGTTCCGTGGGGTCCCCTGAACCAAACCGTCGGCTGTGGCCGAAGGAGGCAGTAATCATGGAGAAGCGTGCGGGATTCCGCCGCTGGGCACCGGTTGTCGCAGCGGTCATGGCCTTGGGCCTGATTGCAACGGCATGCGGTGGATCGAGTTCAAGTGACTCGGGCCAGAGCGGCAAGACCACTGACGTAACCATCAAGGCATCAGGGCCACCCAAGGCTGGTGGCTCGGTCAAGTTTGCGCTTGAAGCCGAAACCGATGGTTTCAACCCGGCCAGCAACCGCTGGGCGATTTCTGGCTACATGGTTGGTAACGCGGTGTTTGATCCGTTGTCGGCCTATGACTCGAAGGGCAACTGGGCCCCGTACTTGGCGAAGTCCTTTACGCCGAGTGCCGATTTCAAGACCTGGACCGTTGACCTTCGTGCCGGGGTGAACTTCTCCGATGGCACGCCGGTTGATGCGACCGCAGTGAAGTTGGCTCTTGACACCGTCAAGGCCAACGCACTCACCGGTGCGGCGCTTGCGAACATGTCCACCATCACGGTGGTCTCGCCGTCGCAGCTCACCATTGCAACGACCGATGCATGGGCATCGCTTCCTGCCGTCCTTACGACGCAGGTCGGCTTCGTTGCTGCTCCTGCCCAGTACAAGGCCGAAGGCGCTGCCGCAACGCGTCAGCCAATCGGTTCTGGTCCGTTCATTCAGAAGGAATGGGTTCCGGACAACCGTTGGGTCGGAACAAAGAACGCGAACTACTGGCGTTCCGATGACAAGGGCAACAAGCTCCCGTATCTCGATTCGGTGGAGTTCCGTCCGATCGTCGATCCGCAGAACCGAGTCAACGCGCTTCTTTCGGGCGACGTTCAGATGATCCACACCACTGACTGGCCGGCGATCAACCGCCTTCAGTCTGAAGCGGCGTCGGG
>WLOT01000063.1 GCA_009699125.1 Actinomycetota bacterium | reverse complement strand
CGTGATGCCATCAGCCTGAGCAGCAGCGATCTGATACGTCGCTGACTGCACCGTGGTGGGAAGATCGCCCGGCACGAGCCAGACGCCCTTCAGGTTCGGCTGAACGGTCTTGTAGTAATCAAGCTGACCCTTGAAGGCCTGAAGGTTGCGCACGCCGGTGGGAACACCATTCGAGCAATCTTCGGCAACGGCCTGAATGATCCAAGCGTTCGGTGCGCACTGTTCGTTGACGTCATTTGCGAGTGCGGCGAAGTCGGGAATACCAACTGGCTGTCCGGCCTTATCGGCACATTTGCCGAGATCGGTCGTGTCAGGGTTGAACAGCGAGTTGCCACCAACCATTGCAAGATCGTTCTTGCACGCGTTGAGAATGCCGTTCTTGGATTCGCTGGCATCAAGCTTGGAATCCCAGGTGTCGACCTTGACCTGACGGCAACCAATACCGCCGTTTGCATTGGCCCACTTTGCGAAGGCCTGCACAGCGTCGATGTTGGCCTGGAAGAGACCTGGCGCGAGGGGCGAGCCCGTGTCGGCCATTACTTGAATCGAAATCGTGTCCGCCGTGACACCAATTTCCGTTGCCTGCAGCGCTTCTTTCGTGCATGCGGCATTTGCTTTTCCGCCCGATCCGTTTCCGGAATCGGTGCTTGTTTCTGACCCACTTCGGCCGCAAGCAACAGCAAGGATGCTGACGCTGAGAGCCGCAATGAGCACACCTGCTCTGAATCGCTTCACTTGGTTCCCCCCTGGGAGTTGTTGAACTACTTGGCGAACCATAACCGAATTCACAAACGCGTGTGTGACGACCGGCACAGAGGTCATTCTGGGTCCGGCGCCGGACTGCTCGCCGGAATGAACCGAGCCCAAAACGCAAAAGTGACCGACCGGTAACCAAGGGTCCGGCCGGCCACGTGCGCCACGAACTAACAGGAAATGCCACCATCCATCATGAGCGTCGCACCGCTCACATAGCGAGCTTCGTCTGAGCCCAAATAGGCATAGAAACTCGCCAATTCAGCGGGCTTCCCGACCTCGACGTTGTCGCGCGACATCTTGCGCATGCGACCCCAGTCGGCACCCTTCGGTGGGACGAATGCGGTGTACATGTTGGTCTCAACACCGCCAGGAGCGACTGCACAGATGCGAATCGGCACGTCGTATTCGGTGGCCAGCGCACGAGTGAGTGCCGACACTCCGCCCTTCGATGCGCAGTAGGCGGCGCTCCAGGGCTGACCCATGACTGCTGCGGTCGACGAGGTGTTGATGATGGCGCCATGGCCCCGCTCGACCATTTGCGGCAACACGGCGCGGCACATGAAATACGTGCCGGTGAGGTTCACCGCGATCATGCGTTCGAACTTGGCGGGGTCTCCGTCGTGACTGTTGTCGAAGCCGCCGATGCCAGCCACGTTGCACAACACGTCGACCTGACCGAACGCGTTGGTCACTTCAGCCACGACTGACTCGACGTTTTCCCAACTACTGACGTCGCAGGCGAGAGCAATCGCATTTGCACCGATTGCGTTTGCCGTTTCCTGAGCGTTCTCAAGATTGACATCAAGACATGCGACCTTGCCGCCCTCGGCGCCAAAGCGTTCGGCGACACCGCGTCCGATTCCTGAACCGGCACCTGTGACGATGACACCCTTGCCTACATATCGCTGTTCCATTATTTCCCCATTGTTCTGTTTCTTGCGCGTGAAACCGTCACGACAATGCGTGCGGAATCAAGCAACGAATGTTTTCTGACGGCTCGATCAGCCGATGGTGAGTACGCCGCGGGCAACTGCGCCCGAGTGCATGTCGTGCACTGCGTCGTGGAAACCCTCGAGCGGGTATGTGGCAGTCACGAGCTCGTCGAGCATGAACTCACCACGACGATAGAGATCGATGATCTGCAACATGTCGCTATGCGGGCTGTACGAACCAGCGCGACAACCAATAACTGCACGCTCGTTTTGCGTGAAGCGCTGGTACGGAAGCGTGAAGGTTGCGTCGCCACCAGGCGTGCCGATGATGACGACCGTGCCGCCCCAATCGAGCATTTCAAGCGCGTTCGACGTGACTGCCGGATGACCGACAACGTCGTACACCCAATCAACGCCACCAGCGTTGAACGGACCGGAAAGTTCGGTCTCGCTATAAGGAACGAGACGACGAACCTGTTCAACGATGTCTTCGTCGCGACCATTCAGGAAGTCGGTTGCACCGAACTGACGGGCAAGTGCTTCCTTCTCGGGTTCGGTGTCAATGGCGATGATGCGCGATGCGCGCTTTACGCGAAGTGCCTGAATGGCGTTGAGACCAACGCCACCGCAGCCGTAAACAACCGCGGTCTGGCCGATCTTGACGTCGGAGCGATACAGAACGGCACCTGCACCAGTCATAACGCCGCAACCCACGAGACATGCTGAGGTGAACGGAACGTCCTTGGGAATCTTCACGGCCTGGAAACCACGAACAACCGTGCGCTCGGTGAAGACCGAAGCCGCAGCGAAGTTCCAGCACGCTTCACCGTCGAGCGTGAAGGGCTGCGCCATGTTTCCGAGGGTCTGACGACAACGTGTGGGCTTGCCCTGTGCGCATGCCTTGCAAACGCCACATGCAGCAAGGGTCGAGATGATGACGTGGTCACCTTCGACAACATGCGTGACGCCGGTGCCGACCTTTTCAACAATGCCCGCACCTTCATGGCCCAGCACTGCGGGCGAAGGCCAACCAAACGCTCCTGCGGCTGCAGTCACGTCGCTGTGGCACACACCAGCAGCCATCACCTTGACGATGACTTCGCCGGCACCTGGTTCGCGAACTTCGAGTCCGTCGAGAACCTCAGCTTTGTCGCCAGTGAAAACGATGCCCTTCATGTATTCCCCCAGAGGTGAGTCAGTAAATGTTGTTGTGGTCGAACGACGACTGCGTTGGGACTCAGCTGCCCCAGATAATTGACTGCCATTCGGTGTAGGCGTCGAGACCCCAGTTGCCGCCGTCGCGGCCGATACCGGACATCTTGAAACCACCGAACGGTGTTTCGTGGTGCGTCTGCACGCTGTTGATTCCGACGCGACCCGAACGGATCTCCTTTGCGACCTCGTAGGCACCCGGAGTGTCGGAACCAAAGACATAGGAGAACAAGCCGTAATCGCTGTCGTTCGCGATAGAGATGGCGTCGTCAACGGTGTCGAACGGAACAACCACAACCACTGGGCCGAAGATTTCTTCACGCACAGGAGTCATTGTGTTGTTGCAACCGGCAAGAAGGGTTGGGCCAATGAAGTAGCCCTTGTCCGGGCCAGCGTTGCGACCGTCGACAACGATCTCGGCGCCTTCAGAAACCCCGGCTTCGATCATTCCCTGAATGCGGCCAAGCTGGACGGCAGAAATAACCGGGCCAACCTGGGTTGCGGCATCGAGCGGATCGCCAACCTTGAGAGCGCGGGCTGCGCCTTCAAGACGCGTGACGAGTTCGTCGTAACGGCTGCGATGCACGATGACGCGGGTCGGTGCCGTGCAGATCTGGCCAGAGTGGAACGCCCACACACTGGCGATACCAGCGACTGCCTTTTCCATGTCGGCATCTTCAAGAACGATGCACGCACCCTTGCCACCGAGCTCATGAAGCTGACGCTTCATGGTCGGAGCACCAGCGGCAACGATTGACGCACCAACAGCCGACGAACCGGTGAACGACACCATGTCGACATTGGGATCAGAAACAAGATTCACTCCGGCTGCGGGACCGCTACCGGTGACGATGTTGATGACACCCTTCGGGAAACCAACGTCTTCAAGAATCTTCGCGAGTTCAATAACGCACAACGGATCCTGCGGAGCGGGCTTCATCACAACGGTGTTGCCAGTAGCAAGCGCCGGAGCGATCTTGCCGACCATTGACGTGGTTGGGAAGTTGTACGGAGCGATACATGCAACGACGCCAACCGGCACCTTACGTGCATAACCAGCCATAAGGGCACCAGCAGCAAGCGGCGTTGTGCCGATCGGCTGCGGAGGAAGCGCGACGTTTTGGTCGTACAGCGCGCCCCTTGCATAACGATCGAATCGCGAAATCGCGACGGGGATCTGCATGAGCGAACCAACCGACGACGTTGCACCGGTTTCGCTAATGACGAGAGGAATCAACTCTGGTGTGCGCTTGGCCAGTTCCTTGCCAGCGGCAGCGAGAAGAGCGGAACGCTCTTCGGGAGTCGTGCGGCTCCAGGCAGGAAGTGCTTCCTTTGCTGCTGCAGCGGCGCGGGCGACGTCTTCGGCCGAAGCCTCGGGAGCGCCGGTGACGATCTGCTCAGTTGCGGGGTTGATGATGTCGTATGTGCCATCGCCACCCGGGACCCATTCGCCCCCGATGAGCTGGCGGTACTCGTTCATAGTTGCCATGGGTCGCACGTTAGGACAGCGCTCGCCGTCCGTCACACTGACCATCGTTCCTGACGGTGGACGGCCGCCGAGAGCCGTGTAATCTGACGGTCTGTCAGAAACGCCGCCGACGGGCGGCCGACGAGAGGTGGTCGCAGTGTCCGACACAACGTACGACGAGGTCATCAAGGGCGGAACCGTCATCGATGGCACTGGTGCCCCGGCACGCATCGCCGACATCGGCATCCGCGACGGAAAGATCGTCACGATCGGCAACGTCGACGGCGACGCCGCCATCGTCACCGATGCAACTGGCCGCATGGTCATGCCCGGCGTCATCGACGCCCATACCCACTACGACGCTCAACTTCTCTGGGATCCAGGCGCATCACCGTCGGCCAACCATGGCGTCACCACTGTGATCGCCGGCAACTGCGGATTCACGCTTGCCCCCCTTCGCCCGACTGCCGCCGAAGCCGAGTACCTGCAAGAAATGATGAGCCGCGTTGAAGGCATGCCCCTTCCCGCTCTCAAGACGATCAACTGGAACTGGGAAACGTTCGAGCAGTACCTCAACCAGTTCGAGAACCGCATTTCGGTGAACGCCGGCTGGATGGCTGGACATTGCGCCATCCGTCGCTACGTGATGGGCCCTGAGTCGGTCGGCGGCGAAGCAACCCCCGAACAGATCGATGCCATGGTGGCCGAACTGCGCAAGGCCATCGAGGTCGGTGCACTCGGATGGTCGTTTACGACATCGGGCAGTCACAGCGACGGTGACGGTCAACCGGTACCAAGCCGATGGGCGTCCAAAGAAGAAATGCTCGCAATGGCCACCGAGGTCGGCAAACACGAAGGAACCAGCCTCGAAGGCATCGTTCCCGGATGTCTTGATCGTTTCGCCGATGACGAAATCGAATTACTCGCAACCTTGAGTGCTGCCGCAAAGCGCGTCATGAACTGGAACGTCCTCACCATCGACAGCCGCGAACCCGATCGCGTTGGTCGTCAGGTCGAGGCCTATGACCGCGCCAAGGAATTGGGTGGCCGCGTCGTCGCTCTCACGATGCCAGTTCTCGTTCCCATGAACATGAACTTCGCAACCTTCTGCGGCATCTGGCTTCTCCCCATGTGGGAAGAAACCTTGCGCTGCGAAATTCCTGAGCGCATCAAGCGTCTGCAAGATCCTGAGGTTCGCGCCAAGCTCCTTACCGCTTCGAAATCAGAAGAAGCGGGCATCTACCGTCGTCTCGCCGATTGGGAGGACTACGTCATCGGCGACACGTTCTCACCGGAAAATGCTGGACTCTCGAATCGCACCGTTGGCGACATCGCGGCCGAACGCGGAACCGAACCTTTCGACACTCTGCTCGACATTGTTGTTGCCGATGAACTGCAGACGATCCTGTGGCCCGCACCGAAAGACAAAGATCCCGAGTCGTGGCGCATGCGCGTTGACGCATGGAACGACGAACGCGTCATGATCGGTGGTTCCGACGCTGGCGCACACCTCGACCGCATGTGTGGCGCAACATTCCCCACACGGTTCTTGGGCGACATGATCAATGGTCGCAAGCTCATTCCCGTCGAACGGGCGGTGCAGTTGATCACCGAAAAGCCGGCGCAATTGTTCGGTCTTGTTGATCGGGGCACCCTCGTCGAAGGCAGCAACGCCGACATCGTCGTGTTTGATCCCGAAACGATCGGTTCCGAGAACGCACACATGGTCGCCGACCTCCCCGGAGGCTGCTCGCGACTCACCGCCGATTCCTACGGCATCGAACGAGTCCTCGTGAACGGCCAGGCGGTCATCGTCAATGGCCAGCCCACCGGCGCAACGCCCGGAACCGTGCTGAAGAGTGGCAAGGACACCTACACCGTTCTGCCGTAACGGCAACGCAGCGAAAGCGTCTCTCGTTTTCTGCGACAAAGCTGGTTACCAAACCACTTCAATTGAACCTGTTTGTGCCATTCTCTCGGAATGACATCCCGACGCAGAGCGCTTCTCCTTCCGCTTCTCTTTGTGCTGATCGCTGGCGCGATTGCGTGCGCGAGTTCAACCAAGAGCTCCGAGAAAGAAACGTCGACCTCAACGGCCAGCAAGGCCGACTCGCTTACGACTCATCCCGCCTACGGCACGTGCCCTACGAGCGCCTTTCCTGATCTCAGCAGCAAAAGCGCTGGGGCCAATTACGCCGCACCAAAGGTGACGGCCACTTGCACGGACACCGAGCTCACTGTCACCTCGAACAACATGATCTCGTACGAGTTCGTTTCGAAAACGCCGAACGCGCTTGCGCCGCAGAACTTCACCTGGAAGATTCCGCTCAAACCAACCAAAGCAGCTGCACCGACGAACATCGAAAATCGGTTGGGAACCCTTGGTTTCACAGTGACTGGAATCGCGATTTACGGGCCGACCGAGGGGCCTATGCCGGCGGCCGAAGCATATGGAGATCCTGTGGGAAATGGACTCATGGATTTCTGCGGTGGACACACTGGCCCAAGTTCTGACTACCACTACCACACGATCATTTACACCGACGCTGTGTGCAATTTCGAGTCCTCACAACTCGTGGGCTTCGCGATAGATGGATTTCCGATTTACAACTCGGTGATCTGCCTCGATGCAAGTTGTTCAACGACGACGCTCGCAAAGAGCGGCTACACCAAGACTGGTGATTCCAAGTCCTATGTCTGGAAGGCCTACACATTTAGCGGTGGCACTGATCCAGCAACGCTTGATGCATGCAACGGACGCATCGAAGCAGACGGCACCTACGCCTACCACCTCACACCCACGCAATTCCCGTACATCATCGGTTGTCTTGCCGGCACGGCGACAACGCAGACAGGAAATGCTGCTGCGGCGATGCCTCCGATGCAGGGACAGCAGGGACCCCCACAAAACCAGCAAGGACCTCCGCCGAATTAAACGACGTCATTTCGCGAAGAAGGCCCGGGCAAGTTGCCCGGGCCTTCTTCATTTCAGGATGTCGTTACTCAGACGGGAGTGTCTGCCAGCAACTTGCCAAGATGCAGCAGGCTCTGCGTTGTTCCACCGAGGAACAGTTCCTGCTTCTTGGCCCAGAGGTAGTAGCGGTGCAGCGGGTAGTCACGATCGACGCCTACGCCACCGTGAAGATGGGTGCACGCACGCACAACACGGGCGCCACCCTCTGATGCCCAGTACTTGGCTGACGCTGCGTTCTCACCGGCGGGAAGTCCGTCGTTAAGTCGCATCGCCGCGCCCCATGCCGTGAGCTTGATTGCGTCGGAGTCGATACGGCAGTCGGCAGCGCGCTGAGCGACGGCCTGGAACGTTGCGATCTGACGTTCGAACTGCACGCGCTCTTTGACGTAGTCAGACATGATCTCGACAGCCTTGGCCGTAACACCCGCCATGATGAGCGACTGGGAGGTCTGGCCGTATTCGATCAGACGATCAAGCGCATCAATGCCAGCAAGCTTTTCGGCAGCAGCGCCGTTGAAGGTCACCTTGGCATCGGGGATGCCGTCGGTTGCGTCCTGACGCTCGACTGTCACGCCGCTCGCCTTCGCATCGACGTAGTAGAGACCATCGGCGGCCGACACAATGAACCCGTCGGCAACTGTGCCGAACGGAACATTCGTCTTCACACCGGTAAGAGTGCCACCGGCAGCGGACAAGTACGGCGTGTGCACATCGCCGACAAGTTCGTGCAACGCCACAGTGACGATGCGCTCACCCGAGGCGAGACCGGCCAAGTGAGCCGGTGCGTATTCGGCAAGGAACGGTGCAGCCATGCCCATGACCGGCATCGCCGGAACCTGAGCAACAGTGCGACCAACCTCTTCGAGAACGATTGCTACTTCAGCGAAACCGAGGCCCGCGCCGCCATCGGCTTCGGGCATGCCGATTCCGACGATGCCGAGATCGGCAAGTTCACGCCAAAGCGCAAGATCGATGCCGCCGGCATCTTCGATCTCTTTGAGGTGTTCCATGGTGCAACGGTCGGTAAGAACCCGATTGGCAAGGCCACGCAGTTCTTCTTGATCTGATGAGAATGAGAAATCCATGTTTCTGTTCTTTCTGCTCAGCGCGCCGAGCGGGGGAAGCCAAGACCGAACATGGCGATGAGATCGCGCTGCAGTTCGTTGGTTCCGCCACCGAAGGTGAGGATGATCGTGCCGCGGATGCCGGCCTCGAGTTGGCTACGAAGGATGGACTCGGGAGCATCGGCGTCGAGATAGGCACGCGGTCCGAGCACCTCCATCAGGAGTTCGTAGGAGTCCAGATAGAACTCGGTACCGAACACCTTGACGCTTGACGCGTCGGCCGGGTGCAGCTTCTCGGTGCTTGCTGACCACGCAACCTTCCAGTTGGCGAGACGCAGGTACTCAAGCTTTGCGTGCACCTTGGCGAGGTTGATCTGCACCCATTCTTGGTCGATGACACGACGGCCATCGGGAAGCAGGGTGTTCTGTGCCCACTCGCGAACATTGGCGAGGTGGCGCTCAGGCATACCGCTTGAGCACAGGGTGACACGCTCGTGGTTGAGCTGATTGGTGATGAGTCCCCAACCACCGTTCTCTTCGCCAACAAGGAACTTGGCGGGAACGCGAACGTCGTCGAAGTAGGTGGCGTTGATGTCGTGCTCACCCATAAGACGAAGCGGCTGAATGGTGATGCCGGGCGTGTCCATCGGAACGATGATCACGGAGATGCCCTTGTGCTTCTTGGCGTCGGGATCGGTACGAACGGCGAGCCAGCAGTAGTCAGCGCCGCCAGCAAGTGAGGTCCACATCTTCTGACCGTTGATGACGTATTCGTCGCCATCGCGCACAGCGCGGGTCTGAAGTGCTGCAAGGTCGGTGCCGGCACCTGGCTCGGAGTAACCGATGCAGAAATGAATGTCGCCGGCGAGTATCTGCGGAAGGAAGAATTCCTTCTGCCAATCGGTGCCGTAGTTCATGATCGTCGGGCCAACGGTGTTGAGCGTAAGCATCGGCACCGGAGCACCTGCACGCATCGACTCGTCGAAGAACACGAACTGATCGATCGGGCCGCGAGCCTGACCGCCGTATTCCTTGGGCCAACCAACGCCGGCCCAGCCGTCGGAGCACATCTGCTTCCAGACGTCCTTGGTGGCCTGACCGATGCCGTGACTGTGCGAGAGCGCCTCAACAGTCTTGTCATCAAGCAGGTTTTCGTAATAGCTACGAAGCTCTGTGCGCAGGGCTTCCTGTTCTGGTGTGTATCCGATCTCCATGAAACGAAACATAGCCTCAGGCGACGGGCGTCACACAAGCGGAGCGCATGATTCACTTATGTCGCACGTCCGCCCCCAGACGGGGGCAACGAGAATGGGGACATACGTGAGAATCAACGTCGTGGGAACGGGGCCTTTGGCCATCCAACTCAGCGCCGCACTCAAGGAGCGAGGGCACGAAACGACTGCATCAGCGCCGTATGACGCACTGGTGTTTGCGCCTTGGGATCCCGCAGTCATGATTCCCCGCCCGATCGCCGAACTGACCGATGCCGAGTTCGACCTGGCCTGGCAACAAACCATGGACGCCGCAATCGCCGCCTGTATCGAGGCCCGCACCACCTTCGCTGGCACGGGAGGATCAATTGTGCTCACCCTCCCCACGACCGCGCTCGCGGGAGGCGACCACTACGCCCATTGGGCCGCCGCGGCCGAGGGCATTCATATCTTCACCAAGTCACTCGCCCGCCAGTGGGGGCCCGAAGGCATCGCCGTGAATGCGCTTGCCGTGTCACCGACATTGGTTCTGGCCGATGCGGTCGTCGCTGGCCCGGTGTCAATCGCGACACCAGCAGTTCCCGATGCCGACCCCGGCGCTGTCGTTGAATTCCTTTG
>WLOT01000062.1 GCA_009699125.1 Actinomycetota bacterium | reverse complement strand
TCGGTGGCTGCGCCAACCTTGATGACCGCAACGCCGCCCGAAAGCTTCGCAAGACGCTCCTGGAGCTTCTCGCGATCCCAATCGGAATCGGTGTCTTCGATCTCACGCTTGATCTGCGCAACACGACCGTTGACGTCGGCGGATTCGCCAGCGCCTTCAACGATGGTGGTTTCGTCCTTGGTCACAACAACCTTGCGGGCGGTGCCGAGAAGGTCGAGAGTGGCCGAGTCGAGCTTGAGGCCGATCTCTTCGCTGATGACCTGACCACCGGTGAGGATGGCCATGTCAGCGAGCATTGCCTTGCGGCGCTCGCCGAAGCCCGGAGCCTTGACGGCAACGGAGTTGAAGGTGCCACGGATCTTGTTCACCACGAGGGTGGCAAGTGCTTCACCGTCGACATCCTCGGCGATGATCAGAAGGGGCTTGCCCGACTGCATGACCTTCTCGAGCACGGGAAGCATGTCCTGCACTGACGAGATCTTCGAGTTCACGAAGAGGATGTACGGGTTGTCGAGCACTGCTTCCTGACGCTCAAGGTCAGAAACGAAGTACGGAGACAGGTAGCCCTTGTCGAACTGCATGCCCTCGACGAAGTCGAGATCCATACCGAAGGTGTTGGACTCTTCAACCGTGACAACGCCGTCCTTGCCGACCTTGTCGATTGCGTCAGCAATCACGCCACCGATGACGGTGTCTGCAGCTGAAATGCTGGCGACCTGAGCGATCTCGGACTTGTCGTCGATCTCCTTGGCCTGCTTCTTGATGCTTTCAACAGCTGAAGCAACTGCCTTTTCGATGCCGCGCTTGAGACCAAGCGGGCTTGCGCCTGCTGCAACGTTGCGAAGACCTTCGCGAACGAGTGCCTGGGCAAGAACGGTGGCGGTGGTGGTGCCGTCGCCAGCGATGTCATTGGTCTTTGTTGCAACTTCCTTGACCAGCTGTGCACCCATGTTCTCGAAGGGATCTTCGAGTTCAATTTCACGAGCGATGGAAACACCATCGTTGGTGATTGTCGGTGCACCGAACTTCTTGTCGAGAACAACGTTGCGACCCTTCGGGCCGAGCGTCACCTTGACGGCGTCTGCCAGTGCATTCACACCGGCTTCGAGGGCGCGTCGTGCTTCCTCGTCGAACTTGAGCATTTTTGCCATGTGTCAGATTCCGATCACTTGATGACCGCGAGAACATCGCGGGCGTTGAGGATGAGGACGTCTTGACCATCGACGGTGATTTCGGTGCCGCCGTACTTGGAGTAGACGACGGTGTCGCCCTTCTTGACGTCGACGGGGATGACCTCGCCGGTCTGTTCGCTGCGACGGCCGGGGCCGACGGCAAGAACTTCACCCTGCTGGGGCTTTTCTTTGGCGGTGTCGGGGATGACCAGACCGCTGGCGGTCGTTGCTTCGCTTTGTCCGGGAAGGACCACGATGCGGTCTTCGAGGGGCTGAAGGTTCATAGCTGGAGCCTCCGTAGGCAGTTGGTAGTAGCACTCGCGGGATGCGAGCGCTTAGCACTCTCCGCGTGGGACTGCTAACGATAGGCCCCTGACCCCCGGAGTCACAACCCGGGATCCGGAGAATCTCACGAAAGGGTCGAAACCAGTTTCAGGTTGGGATCGGCACCGGTGTCGAGGGGCGAGGGTCCATCGGACTGGAGGCGGTACCAGCCGGCCGCAGCCACCATGGCGGCATTGTCGGTGCACATCGCCCGACTGGGCAGAAAGGCCCGCAGGCCGTCGTCCACACACGCATCAAGCAGCCGTTCGCGCAGCAGCGAGTTGGCCGCTACTCCCCCAGCCAGGCAGAGGCCCTTGGCCCCGTGGTCACGGGCGGCCCGGCGAGCTTTGGTCACGAGCACGTCGACAACCGCTTCCTGGAAAGCGGCCGCAACGTCGGCGGTATGCACTTCAGGATTACGGCGAACGTGATTCACGACCGAAGTTTTGAGACCTGAGAATGAAAAGTCGTAGCCCTCGTTGAGCATGGCCCGCGGGAACTGCATCGATTGCGGATCGCCTTCCATCGAGATCGCGTCGATGGCTGGGCCACCGGGATAGCCAAGGCCGAGATAGCGAGCGACTTTGTCGAAGGCTTCGCCGGCAGCGTCGTCAATCGTGGAACCGAGCACGCGGTACTGGCCGTGGCCTGTCATCAGCACAAGCAGCGTGTGACCACCCGACACCAGCAGCACAACAACGGGAAGTTCGATCTCTGGATCTTCAAGAAGTGCGGCGTAGAGATGCGCTTCGAGATGGTTCACCGCAACGAACGGAACATCCCAGACAAGCGCGAGCGCTTTTGCAGCACTCACACCAACGAGAAGCGCACCGATGAGACCGGGACCAACGGTTGCTGCAACCGCGTCAACGTGATCGTCCTGAATGCCCGCTTCAATCAACGACCGCGCAACAACAGGGATGAGTAGTTCCACATGCGCTCGGCTGGCGATTTCAGGAACGACGCCACCATAACGCGCGTGCAAATCGATCTGACTCGAGACAACCGACGACAACACGTGATGACCATCGACGACAACGGCAGCTGCGGTTTCATCGCAACTTGTTTCGATTCCGAGTACGCGAGTTCCGCTCATGCAGGTTCCTTCTGTTCGATCGGGGCACCCGGAAGTTGTTCTTCAATGAACGCGAGGCGTTCGGCGTACTCGGGGGAATCGATGTCGTGCGCCCACAAAACCAATGCATCTTCAGTGGGGTCTTTGTAATAGTCCTTGCGAACACCGGATGGCGCGAAACCGAAATGGCGATAGAGCGCCAACGCAGCTTTGTTCGAGGCGCGTACCTCGAGGGTGATGGAGTCGGAACCTCGTGAGGTAGCTCGACGAGCAAGTTCAAGCATGAGTCGGGTGCCGATGCGACCACCTTGAACCTTGGGGTCGACAGCGACCGTCGTGACATGTCCTTCGCCCACGACATAGAGCAGGCCGGCAAAGCCAAGAACGCGCTCATCGTCTGGCGACAGCGCAACGATGTAGTCGCGTTCATCACGGCGCACTTCGGCAAGGAATAATCCCAGCGACCACGGAGTGGAACTGGTCTGTTCTTCAATACGAAGAACATTGCGTAAGTGTCGGCGTCGCATCGTGGTGATCGTCACCGTCGGGCTCGTCGTCGTCATATTCAGGCGCCCGGTCTCGTCGACCAATTGATTTCCGCATCAGGCTTCCGCAAATACATGGGCTCAAGATCCCACGGCTTCACCCACTGCTCACGAAGTGCCTGCGCGTGCGCCAGCATCACGAGTGAGGTCGCGTTCGGATAGGCAAAGCCTTCCTCGGCAATTTCACACTTCTTCAAGCCTTCAAACACTTCGCTATAACGAATGGCGCCATCGCCAACAAGCAAACATTCCTCGCCCGACGCCATGAGTTCCGATGCGAGATCATCTGGCGAGCCGACCTGGTGGTCGGTAATGCGCTGAACGCCGCCGGGGACCTGCCTATAGAAGGCGTAAAAGAGTTCACCACGGCGCGCATCGATAGTTGCGACGATGAGTCGCGAGGTGAATCGAACCGGGAAGGCCAGAAGGTCGAGACTTGGCACGCCGATCATCGGAACGTCAAGCGCGTAGGCCATCGCCTTCGCCGCTGCGACTCCGACACGGAGGCCGGTGAATAAGCCAGGCCCAAGATCAACCGCAACGACGCTGATCTCTGAAAGCTCGATACGAGCCTGTTTGCAAGCGAACTCAATTGCGGGAGTAAGAACTTCCGCGTGTTGACGACCACGACTTGATTGCGTTGCCGCAAGTACGCCTTCGTGGCCACCAACGGCAACCGAAACCTGCATCGTTGCCGTATCAATTCCAACGATCAGCATCAGTCGTCTCCGTCGGGTTCGTGAATCCACGGAGAGACCGCGGTGGCAACAGCTCGGATACGTGCACTCCAACGGGCACCAACGGGAACGAGCTCAAGAACTCGGACATCGTCGGCTGCACCGGTGGGATCAACGGAAATCGCGACCTCATCGAAGGAGAAGCGAATTTCGAGATAGTCAGCGGGCAGCGCAGGCGCGACGGAATCGCCCCATTCGATGACCGTCACGCCGCCATCGTCGAGCATTTCGGGAACACCGAGGTCGAGAACTTCGCCGAGCGCTTCGAGTCGATACACATCGAGGTGATTGAGTTCGAGGCGACCCTCGTAGGTGTTCACCAAAGTGAATGTGGGTGAGGTGATGAGATCGTCGATGCCGAGCGCCGCGCCGAAACCCTGCGTGAATGCGGTTTTGCCCGCACCGAGATCACCGGCAAGGAGTATGAGGTCGCCCGGACGCGCCAACTCTGCGAGCGCGGCGGCGAGTTCCTTTGTCTGTTCCGCCGAGGTCGTACGGGTGAAGATCATCCGTTCAGTCCTCGGGGATAGAAGCGCGGGACCCGGGGCCCAATTCCACAAACAATCTCGTAGGCGATCGTGTCGAGATGGCCCGCGACGTCTTCAGCGGTGATCGTTTCTTTGCCTTGGGTGCCGATAAGCACAACTTCGTCACCGACTTCAACGTGGTCGTCGCCGCAATCAACCATGAGTTGATCCATGGTGACAACGCCGACAATGGGGCGCTTCTTGCCACCGATGAGAACTTCGCCACCGACGAGCCCAAGTCGACGAGGAACGCCGTCGGCGTAGCCAATTGGAACCGTCGCAACAGTGCTGTCGGCATCAAAACGGTGTCGGAGTCCGTAAGAAATCCCTTCACCGGCTTTGACTCGCTTCACGGTCGAAACTTCGGCGCGCAACGAAAGTGCAGGTTGAAGATCTGGGGTACCAGGAAGCCCTGGTGTCGGGGCGATGCCGTAGACCGCGATACCAACTCGCACAAGGTCGAAACGGCCGCGCGGGTGCGCAATGGCAGCAGCGGAGTTTGCAGAGTGGCGAATCGACGGAAAGATTCCCGCCTCGCCCAACTGAGTCAGTACGGCGTCGTATCGATCGAGTTGTTCGTCAGTGAAGGGATTATCGGGTTCGTCGGCCACCGCGAAATGCGTGAACACACCTTCGAGCACTAATTCGGGGCGCTTCACAACTTCACGCGCAAGCGAGAGTGCATCGGCCGGCGCAACACCGACCCGGTTCATGCCGGTATCGACCTTTACGTGAACAGGAACAACTTTGCCCTGTTCGCGGGCAGCATTGGCGAGGAGTTCAACAGCGACCGGCGAAGTGATACACACGCGCAGGTCGTAACGAACAACGGCGACCAAATCGGCGAGTCGCGGTTGTGAAAGAAGAAGAATCGGCGCAGTAATACCTGCCTTGCGGAGTACTGCGGCTTCTTCAATGAGCGCGACAGCGAGCCAGTCTGCGCCGGCATCGAGTGCTGCCTCGCTGACCGCGATCGCGCCGTGACCATACCCATCGGCTTTTACGACGGCGCACACCAAGGACGGCGCGACCAATGTGCGCAGAACACCCACGTTGTGGGCGATCGCTCCGAGGTCGACCTCGGCGCGCGCAGCACGCATCGTGCTACTTGCCCGCGTCCTGTTCGTTCACGATGGCGCGAACGATGTCACCGCGAGCGACGATGCCAACGAGTGCACCCGACTCGTCGATTACCGGAAGCCGGTCGGCGCCCTGCTCGTGCATGATCGTGGCGGCATATTCAACAGTGTCATCGGGGCTCAGTGTTGGCGCTGCGTCGCCCATGACTTCGCCGACGGTGGACCCAAGAGCCTTTTCGACGTCGCGGTCGAACTGCTTCTTTGAGGACGGAAGTTCGATATAGGCCCCAAGCAAGGTGATGACTGTGGGGAGATGAACTCGCGCCTCTTCAACAATGAGATCGGCAGTGGAGAGCAGGCCGACAATCGAGCCATCGGCATCGACCACAGGGGCGCCGTCGACATCACGCACGAGCATGGTCCGCATTGCGTCCATCACGTTGTCCCCGGGGGCAAAGGTCAGGACATTGCTGGCCATAACCTCACGAACAGGCAGTTCTCGCAGCATCGTTCCTCCAGGATCCGCGCCACTAAGGCCGCAGATAGGTCAAGTCGTCAAGCACGGCTGGAAGGTGAGCGATGACATCGCCTGCTACCAGTCCACGGCGCCAGCCTAGGGCTCCGGCTCGTCCGTGGAGGAATGCCCCACCGGCCGCGGCGCGAAGCGGATCAACCCCGCATGCCAGCAATGCGCCGATGATTCCGGCCAGGACATCGCCCGTTCCGGCCGTTGCCAACCGTTGATCGCCAGCAATGGAGACAAGTACGTCACCATTCGGGGCAGCAACGACTGTTGATCTGCCCTTGAGGAGCACGATCGCTCCGCTTTCGACTGCGAGTGCGCGGGCATCAGCGATGCGATCTTCTCCGGGAGCGCGACCAGCAAGTCGCGCGAATTCGCCATCGTGCGGAGTGAGCACCGTGGTCGCAGAAACAAAACGCGACACGTCGGTGCCGAGAGCAGTGAGACCGTCAGCGTCAACAACCGTCGGTACTCCCCGACCAGTTGCCGCAGCAACGACCTGACGTATCTGTTCCTTCGTTGCGTCAGCGATGCCAAGACCATTCCCGATCACGAGTGCATCGAATCGGGCGAGATCAGCGAGGACCTCAGTAGCCCATGCATCTGATGGAAGATCAGTACGCACAGATTCAATCGGAAGATCGATCGCTGCGCCGCCGGGAGTCGAGACACGCACGTACCCCGCACCGGTTCGCGCTGCCGCGCCAGAACACAACGCAGCTGCGCCACCCATGCCCGGACTGCCGGCAACGACCCACACCGCGCTCTGCCATTTATGGGCGTTGCTTGCGAGTTCTGGGATCCAAGATGCAACGGCAGCCGCGCCAACCAGATGCGTGCTCGCGCTTCGTGTGTCGAGTCCGATATCAGCAACGGCAAGTTCACCGCTGCACGCAAGACCATCACCGAGCACATTCCCGGGCTTGAGTGCAGCAAAAGTGATCGTTGCATCGGCCTCGAGAACATCACCGGCACACGAACCATTGAGTCCGTTGATTCCTGACGGGATGTCAACAGCAAGAACGAGGCAACCGGGCGGCGCAATCGGGGCATCCCACTCACCGCGGAAGCCTGTGCCGTAGGCCGCGTCAATCACCAGATCACAATCGGGAAGAACTTCAGGCGCGTCAGCGGCATTGATCATTGTGACGTGGACGCCTTGCGCTCGAAGGCGCGATGCTGCGTTGCGCCCGTCGTTGCCATTGTTTCCCTTGCCGGCAAGCACAACGACGCGACGACCGTAGGCGCCGCCGAGCAATTCGATGGCTGCGCGCGCGACTGCCCCACCGGCCCGATTGATGAGTTCCTCAACCGGTTCTGGAGCGGCGCGATCAATCGCATTCATTTCTTCCGGCGTCACGATGGGAACCAGTCCCCCGCCATCGATCGCACCGGGGCGGGGCAATGGCTGCGCACCGATAGGACCGAGCAGTGGCGACGCCATTTCCGCGCCCAGCGCAACGACGACGGCCTGCGCAATGATTTCGGAATGGCTCAGAGTGAGCCGCCATCCCTCAATGCCTTGTTGCGCAGCCAGTGCGGCGGCGCGCCCCGTTAACGAAAGTGATGGTCGTCCGTCTTCATCACGGAGCACTTCGATCTCGTGCCAATCGGCAGCACCAATGCCCACGCCCATTGCTTTGAGCACCGCTTCTTTGGCAGCAAAGCGAACAGCAAAGCGTTCAGTCGGATCAGAACGACGAAGTGCGTATTCACGCTCGGCCTCAGTGAAGAGTTTTTCAATGAGTCCCGGTCGGCGTTCTAGAACACGGCGGAAGCGATCAAGATCAACCAGATCGTTTCCGATACCCAGAATCATGAGCGCCAGTGTTCGGCCAGCGAGTTCACCGGTTCGGTCATGAGTTCAATGACAGAAACGTCGGTCAGTAGATCGTCACGGAAGATCGGTTCGGTTTCGGTTACCGCATGCTTGATCGCGGCATAGCGATTTCGATAACCCTGCAAGACCGACCGCAGTGCGGGAAGTGCGAGGTCGTCACGTAAGCGAACGTGGAGCAACGAGAGCCCCGTGGTCTCGCCGTCCTTAATCTCAGGAACGATGATCACGGTGCGGCCATCGCTGCGACCTTTTGCGACCAACACGGTGTGCTCAACCGCAACAAGTCGCTTCGTACCGCGGAGTTGTGGATCGTCTGTCGTTCGGCTTTGCAGATCGCGGGCAAGTCCACCGCGATCGACGATGACGACGCGGGCTTCGTCGCGACCAGCCGCATCGACATGACCCTCGATCGCGTAACGGGTGTAGCCAAGAACCTCGTCCACAAGCGGTTCAAGTGCAGAGAGTGTGCGCAGCGTCGAGTAGGTGAGACGATCACGCGAGACACCGGTGCTGAGCACTTCCTTCACCAGCGGAACCTGCATAAGCGTTTCGTCGCTGCGAGAGATTCCGACAGTGACAGTCTTGGCTTGATGCTTGATGGCATCAACGGGTCGAGTGAGTTCGTCAATTGCTGCTGTGAGAGCAGCAACCAAGTCTTCAAGAACAACTGCCGGCGTACCGACCTTGCCGTATTCAACTTGATAGGACTCGAGCGGAACTGAACCAAGCGCGAATCGCCACACCGTGGCCAGGCGCACTGCGGAGCTCGCTTCGAGATGGCCGTTGTATTCACCATTCCGAAGACCATCGAAATAACGCGACGCAAGCATTGTGAGAGCTGGTCGAAGGCCTTCGAGCAACGACTCTCCGTCGCCAGGAAGCCCAGCCGCAACCGCCGAATCGATCGCGGCGCGCGCCTCTCGAAGTGGTCGGGCCTGCGCATCGATAGCCAGCGCCGCCTCGTAACCAAAGAGGTGACCCACCATCGCGGAAAGAATGAAGGCAAGGCGCGGATGAACCTCGGGAACGGCAATCACCTGGAGTGCAGCAGAGAAACGCTCTTCGCCTTGCGTGGCGATCACCACAGGCGCGGCCTTATGGGCACGGTAGATCGCAACTTCCTTCGCAACATCGTCTGCCGTCGAACCCTGAAGGCCTGCAGCGCACACGAGAATCATTGGCTCGGATGAGAGGTCGATGTGCTTCTTGTCTTCGGTGCCATCGCAAGCAATGGCCTTGTAACAAAGCTCAGAAAGTTTGATGCGAACTTCTTCAGCGGCAATGCGGTTGGCCCCATTGCCCACGATTGCCCAATAGCGACGCGATGGCGCAACGCGTTGCGCCGCGGCCTCGATGTCGTCGCGCAACGCAAACGTACGCTCCATCGCCTCGGGAATCAGTCGAAGCCCATCGAGAACTGCGGTGCGTTCCGTCGACGTGACACCGATGGCGTCGGCGAGAGCAGCGGCGAGCAGGAAACAAGCTGCGATCTGCGCATAAAACGCTTTTGTGGAAGCGACGCTCATTTCAACGTCGCGACCATCAGAGGTATAGAGAACTCCGTCGGCGCGGTCAGTGAGATCGCTATTTCGGCGATTCACGATGGCGACAACATGCGCACCACGGGCACGGACTAAATCAACGGTGCGGTTCGTATCAGTTGTTGTGCCTGATTGACTCACGGCGACAACAAGGGTGTCGGCCATTGATTCGGCAAGATGGAAGCCACTGAGTTCAGTCGCGAGAATCGCTTCCACTGTCACCGGAGAAGTCGGCGCAAACGCAGCGAGACCTTCCAGCAGCGCTCGGGCCGCTACGGCTGCGGTTCCCTGCCCAATGGCGAGGATTCGCCTGATGGAACCGTCGGCCAAGGACGCACGAAGTTCGGGCGACAGCACTTCGTCGCCGAGAAGCACGTCGGAATGTCCGTCGATTTCCACCAACTTGCCCCGCAATGTCTTGCGGAACGAGGCGGGTGCTTCTCCGATTTCCTTGAGAAGGAAATGAGGCGAGTCGCCCCGATCAATATCTCGAGTGGTGATCTGCGCATCGGCCAGGTCGTCGGCACGAACAGGAACGGCGGTGCCGTCGTAGGCCCAGCGTTCGATGCCTTCGCGATCGCCAGCCTGTGCGCCAGCCAGTCGCACAACCTGACCGCTACTGGCGGGATTGGTGGGGTCGACAGGAATGTCGCCATCGAGTCGAAGGTAGGAAGCCGTCTCCTCGACAACGCCGTAGGGCTCGCTCGCGACAATGAACGAATCTTCGGCGAGGCCGATGTAGAGCGCTTGCCCACTTCCACGGAGTGCAAGCAACAACGAATCGGCAGCATCAGCAGCGCTTGCCGCGATCGCAACCGATCCTTCAAGTTCGTTCACCGTTGAACGGAATGCATCAAGCACTCCGGTGCCATCTGCCATTGCTCTCGATGTCAGCGTTGGGATGACTTT
>WLOT01000061.1 GCA_009699125.1 Actinomycetota bacterium | reverse complement strand
GGGCAACAAAAACGCCCCCATAAGGGGGCGTCAAGCGTCGTTCACGTTCAGCCACGTTCGTGGTCCTTCCTGTCCGTTCGGGCCTCACGGGACCCGCTTCACGGTCAGAAGGAGAGTGTATCGCGTCTTAGCGAACCGCGCCTGCGACCGCCGAGAGCACGCCATTTACATAGCGGCTGCTGTCATCGGTGCTGTAGGACTTGGCCAGTTCAACTGCTTCAGAGATCACCACGGCCGTCGGTACGTCGGGCCGATGGATGAGTTCGTAGGTGGCCAAGCGCAGGATGGCCCGGTCAAGCGCTGGCATCCGATCGACATCCCAATTACGCGCATGCGAGGCGATCACGGCGTCGAGCTCGTTCTGGTTCTCCCCCACCCCAACGACGAGTTGAGCAGCGAACTCGTCGGGGCCCACCGGCAACGACGCAAGAACGTCGGCGATGGCGTCGCCCTTTATCTCGGTTTCATAGAGAAGGTGAAACGCGCGCTCGCGGGCGTCGTGTCGATTGGTTGCGTTACCGAGGTCGTCGCTCACGCTCGGGTCAGGTATTCGCCGGTGCGGGTGTCGACCTTGACGCGATCGTTGGGCTCAACAAACAGCGGGACCTGAATGACAAGACCGGTCTCGAGCGTTGCCGGCTTGCGGGCACCCGAAACGCGATCGCCCTGAATACCGGGTTCGGTTTCGGCGATGTTGAGTTCGACGGCCGCAGGCAATTCAACGCCCACGATTTCGTCGCCGTACATCTTGAGTACTGCTTCGCCGTTCTCGACCAGGTAGTTCGAAGCGTCGCCGAGCGAGGCGGGGCCCACGTTGAGTTGGTCGTAGGTCGAGTTGTCCATGAAGACGTACTCGTCGCCCGAGCGGTAGAGGAACTGCATCTCTCGCTTGTCGATCATTGCCCGCTCAACCTTTTCGCCGGCACGGAAGGTGCGCTCGACGACGGCGCCATTGCGGGCGTTCTTGAGGGTGGTGCGCACGAATGCGCCGCCCTTGCCAGGCTTCACATGCTGGAACTCGACGATTTCGAACAACACGCCTTCGATGTCGAGGGCCATCCCGTTCTTAATGTCGTTGGTGGTGATGGTGGGCATGAGGGCCTTCCTGATCCGACCCCGTGACGTGAGTCAGGGCGTCGGTGACTTCGTAGTGTGAGTGAGGGGTCGACACCCATCGGGGGTGACGACGACGCTGTCTTCCATTCGGACCCCGCCGTGCGCCGGGAGGTAAACACCCGGTTCAACGGTGACGACGTCGCCGATCGAGAGCGTATCAGTGCTCGTACCAGCGACTCTCGGGGCCTCGTGGATGTCCAAGCCAACCCCATGTCCGGTTCCGTGGGTGAATGAATCGGCCCAGCCGGCCTCGGCGATGACCGCACGGGCAGCGGCGTCGACCTCGCTGGTGGCAACACCCGGGCCAACGACCCTGACCCCAGCCTCATTGGCGGCGGTGACGACTTCGAGCATTCGCTTGCATGTGTCGTCGACCTCACCGATCGCCACCGTTCGGGTCATGTCGGAGCAGTAGCCGTCGACGATGCAGCCGAAATCGAGGACCACGAGGTCGCCATCCTGCAGTCGCCGGTCGGTGGGGCGCGCATGGGGCATGGCACCGTTGGGCCCAGAAGCAACGATGGTCTCGAAGCTTGTGCCTGAGGCGCCAAGCCGACGCATCGCCGAATCAAGAGCGAGAGCGAACTCAGATTCGGTCAGTCCATCGAGAAGACTTGAGCGCCGCTCGGCCAAGGCAGCGTCAGCGATTGCCGCGGCGAGTTCCATGCGGGCCAACTCGGCCAGATCTTTCGAGCGACGAAGTGTTTCGACCAATCCGGTCGTCGCAACAATTTCATGACCGCTGAACCAGTCGTCGGCATAACGGCGTTGCGCGGACCATGTGATGTGGTCTGCCTCGAGGCCGATGCGCGCTGCGCGAGCGACAGTCGATGCAATGGCCTCGCGCTGAGCGGTTGACGTGATCTCAAGACGCGATGGTGCGTGCGATGCCGAGAGTTGATCGGCAGCCTGTTCGGTGTAGCGACCGTCGGTGACCAACACCATGTCGTCGGAGGTAACAACAACAACGCCAGCGCTGCCGGTGAAACCGGTGAGATAGCGGATGTTGCTGGCCGCAGTGAGCAGAAGCGCATCGAGTTCCGCATCGAACATTGCGGCGCGTAACCGCTCGACTCGATCAGCGACAAGCAACGGAGGAAGCGCTCCGAAACGATCAGCGATCGAAACTGCTGAGGATGCATCGGCCACGATGGTCACTTCAGCAGCGTTGCCACGGCGTCGACGGCGAGGCGGTAACCGTCGCCACCAAAGCCAGCGATGGTTCCGGTTGCCACCGGAGCAACCACAGAGGTCTTGCGCCATTCCTCGCGCGCTGCCGGGTTCGAAAGATGCAGTTCGATGATCGGGCCATCGAACGCTGCAAGCGCATCGTGCAGCGACCATGCGTAATGCGTGAACGCGCCGGGGTTGAAAATGATTGCCGCACATCGACGACGCGCACCGTGGATGGCGTCGACAAGTTCTGACTCGGCGTTGGACTGTAAGTGTTCGATTGTGAGTCCGTGTGCAGTTGCAGCAGCCGTAGCCGTCGCAACGTGGTCGGCCAACGTTGCGGTGCCGTAGATCTCGGGCTCTCGATCACCGAGAAGGTTGAGATTTACACCTGAAAGCAGAAGGACAATGGGAGCGTTCGACATCAGCGGTCTCCTTCGATTCGGATCGCATTGATTGAGTCTTCGATAAGTGAAACGTCGACTCCGGTTACTGATTCAACTCCGTTGGGGCCGTCGAGAACGAAGGTAATTCCATCGAGTGCTTTTTTGTCTCGACCCATAAGCGCTATGAGTTCGGAATTTTCCAGACCAGTTGGCAGCGTGAGAGGTAAGTCATATGCACCTACGACGCGGCGATGTTCGGCAACTCGGTCAGCATCGATACGACCCAAACGCTGTGCCAGTTCCGCAGCGAAGATCAGGCCGATTGCAACTGCTTCACCGTGACGGAGGTCGTGATCGCCCGCGATTTCGATGGCATGGGCCAATGTGTGTCCATAGTTCAGCGTTGCTCGAGCTCCGCCTTCACGTTCATCGCTCGCGACAACAGCGGCCTTAATCGCCACGCACGCTGCGACCTGTTCGTCGATGGGCAATGCGTCGATGCCTTCGCCCCCAAGGAAGTGGTACTTCGCGATTTCGCCGAGTCCGCAGCGGTACTCACGCGGAGGCAACGTCGACAACAAACCGGTATCGCATACAACCCCCGATGGCTGCCAGTAGGCGCCAATCAAGTTCTTGCCTTCAGGAATATTGACGCCGGTTTTGCCGCCAATGGCCGCGTCGACCTGGCCCACCAGCGTCGTTGAAACATGCACAACCGGAACGCCACGGTGGTACGAAGCTGCGGCGTATCCGGCAGTGTCGGTAACGATTCCCCCACCGACGGCGACGACGCAATCGGCGCGGGTCAGACCCCACTGGGCAAATTGCCGACAAAGCGACTCGACGGTGGCCATCGATTTCGACTGTTCGCCATCGCCCATCGTGAACACCTTGTGTTCGCGTCCGGGATCGACCTCGATACCGAGACCTTCTTGAGTCACGATCGCAACACGCTTCGCCCGTTCGGGAATGACTCGTGAAAGTTCAGACCGAGCTCCATCACCAACGAGAACTTCGTAGGAACGGTCAGCGAGCTGAACGGGAACGACAATCATTGAGCATCGACCTCGTTCACGCAGCGAACAATGGTGCCGACGACAGCGGCAATCGGCGCCGTGCAGTCGACAGTGATGTCGGCAACTTCGCCGTAGAGCGATTCACGATCGGTTTCCATTTGCGTCAATGTTGCCCGGGGGTTGTCCGCAAGTGCGGGACGGTGGGTTCCTCGCGAGGTGCGACCAACCAGCACATCGACAGGCGCCCGCATCCAGACCACGGTGCCTGATTCACGAAGGCGAGCTCGAGTCGAAGCACTCAGGACCGAACCTCCGGCGGCGGCGATCACCGACGGTGTTGGTGACGCCAGGAGATCGGCCATGACTTCTTCTTCAATTGCACGGAATGCTGGCTCGCCATCGGTGGCGAAAATCTCTGTGACAGCACGCCCGGTACGAGCGATGACCTCGTCGTCGGAGTCAACAAATGGCCGCGAAAGCTCTCTGGCGACGCGACGCCCGACAGTGGACTTCCCCACACCCATCATCCCGATCAGCACGATGTGGACTGACCGAGACGCGGAGGTGTTCACGCTTTGGGCGCGTCGGCGCCGTCGGCGAACGCCTGACCAGCGTCCCAGTTGAGCGGGATTGCCTCGGGATCAAGCGCCGAGTCGGTATCGATATGCGCGGTCTGCTCACGAACTTGAGCGATGAACGTGTCGTGGTTTCGAACAAATTCCTGCAATGAGTCGCCACCGAACTTGCGGAGGCATTCACTCGCCAGCACTAGCGCCGCCATTGCTTCGGCAACAACGCCCATCGCTGGCACGGCGGTGACGTCAGTTCGTTCACGGAACGAGACACCGGCTTCTTTCGTGGCGGTATCAACCGTGGCGAGCACCGGACGGTTGAGCGTGGCAAGTGGCTTCATTGCGACGTGCGCAACAAGAACTTCACCAGTCGACATTCCGCCCTCGATGCCACCAGCATTCGCGCTGGTCCGGCGATAGGTCGAAGCAACTTCGTCCCAGACGATGGGGTCGTGCGCTTCGGAACCAGGCCGGCTGGCAACATCGAAGCCGTCGCCGATTTCAACGCCCTTCACTGCTTGGATCGAAAGAAGAGCTTGAGCAAGAAGGCCGTCGAGACGACGATCCCAATGGACATGGCTACCAAGGCCGAGCGGAACGCCATGGGCAACGACTTCAACGACACCGCCGAGAGAGTCGCCTGCCTTCTGCGCCGCCTTGATCTCGGCGATCATCGCCGCTTCGGCTGCAGCATCGAGACAACGAACCTCGGAATCGTCAACCGGACCGAAGCCGCCCGGTTCAGGCCGAGCCGCACTTGACGCGCGCACGGGGCCGAGGGCGGTCACATGAGAACCAACTTCGGTTCCCACATGAGAAAGGAGTGCTTTTGCAACTGCACCGGCGGCAACGCGCGCAGCGGTCTCGCGAGCGGAAGCTCGCTCAAGAACATTTCGAGCATCGTCGAAGGCGTATTTCTGCATACCGGTGAGATCGGCATGACCCGGACGCGGGGTGGTGAGTTTCTGCGAGGTTTGACCAGGATGTGGCGACATCTCTTCGGTCCACTTCTTTTCCCACTCGCTATTTCCAATTTCGATCGCAACTGGCGAGCCCAAGGTGAGACCGTGGCGAACCCCGGCGAGAATGGTGACCTCGTCGGCTTCGAACTTCATTCGGGGGCCGCGACCAAAGCCGAGGCGGCGACGAGCCAACTCGTTTCCAATTTGGTCGACAGTGATGGGCAAACCAGACGGAAGCCCCTCGATGATGACGACGAGGGCCTTGCCATGGGATTCACCGGCGGTCAGATAACGCAGCACCGGTCCAATCTACCGGCCCCTGCTGCCCTCCCCCGAGCCAGTTTCGGCAAAGGCCCGATTCAGCCGACGAGCGCGCGGCTGACGAGGACGGTCACAAGCGTGCCCATCGCCAAAAATGGACCGAACGGAAATGGCTGATTGCGCCCACGGACAACCAGAAGCGCGACTCCGCCGACTGTTCCGATCGCAAACCCGATCAAGAACAGCCACAACACCAAGATGACCACATCGACGAAGGAACTGGCCTGCCACCCCACCATGAGCCCGAGTACAGCGGCAAACTTCACATCTCCGAAACCCATGCCTTGAGGGGAAATGAGATGAGCGATGAGAAGCACACCAAAGGCGATTACGGCACCGAGAAACGCGTAACGGACTCTGGCACCATCGTCATCGTTCACTGAGCTGACGATCACGAGAAGGAAACCGATCGCCAGCGTGGGCAACACCACCACATCAGGCAACCGATACTCCGTCAGATCGATGGCACTCGCCAGAAGCAACGCAGCAAATCCAGCGAGATAGGCCAAGAGTTCAAGCCACGACGCGTCGGCAAAGCGCCAACCCAGCATCACAAACGTTGCCAGCGTGAGTGAACCAAGCACGACCGTTCGCTGCGAGACGCGCGGCGTCTCTGAAGGCTGAAAGAGCGGACGCTCGGTGACGAAGCTCGCTGACAATCTTGAAATAAGAACACCACAAGGAAAGGCGAGAACGATGCACACGAGAAGTCGAACCGTGTTCATCGGCTGCTCTCAGCCCAATTGGCTGGCCACCGAGGCCAGCATCACATCGATGGGCGCATCAACTCCGGTCCAGAGTTCGAATTGCACCGCTGCTTGGTGCGCAAGCATCGCAACACCGTTGGCGACGGAAACTCCTTGAGCACGTGCGGTCGCCAACAGCGGAGTTTCGAGCGGCTTGTACACGATGTCGACCAGTAGCTGGCCTTCGTGCATCACTGACGCATCGAATGGAACATCGGTCGGCCCAGGTTCGCCCATACCGACAGATGTCGCGTTCACGACGAGGTCGGCGTCGCTGAGATCTGAATGAGCACCCTCGAGCGCGACGACCTCGCCACGGTCGCCCGCAAGCGCCGCGGCGCGCTCGGCCCGGCCCAACGTGCGATTCACAACAACAATTTCGGATGCGCCTGCATCGGACAAGGCGAGGATGATTGAACGAGCAGAACCGCCTGCTCCCAGAACAACGCAACGCTTGCCACTCGGGTCGAAAGAAAACCCATGCTTAAGCGAACGGACAAATCCTTCACCATCGGTGTTATGTCCGGTGAGTAGTCCCCCGTTGTTCACGATGCAGTTCACTGCGCCGAGACGTTCAGCAGTCGGTGAAAGTTGGTCAGCACAAGCCGCCGCACTTTCCTTATGGGGCATCGTGATGGAAAGACCTTCGATGCCTAACGCTCGGACACCGGCAAATGCATCAGGAAGCCCTGCCGAAGCAACTTCAAGCGCGACATATGTCCAGTCGAGGCCTGCAGCCTCGAACGCAGCATTCATAAGCGTGGGCGAAAGAGAATGGCGAACCGGATCACCGATCACTGCCGCTAATCGGGTAGCCCCAGTCGGCGACATCAGAAGACCCCTCGCGCCTTGGCATCGGCCACTGCTCGATTGAAGTCGGACTGGCTGTTCGTGAAGTAGTGATGGCCGTCTTTGTCAGTGAGCACGTAGAACAGCCAATCACCTGGAGCCGGATTCAGCGCTGCGTTTATTGACTTCTGTCCTGGCGAATTGATCGGAGCCGGCGGAAGGCCCTTCTTGAGACGCGTGTTGTAGGGCGAATCGGTCTTGAGATCGGAATCGGTGAGGTTTGTCTTGCGCTTCTGCAGCGCGTACAGAACCGATGCGTCGATACCCAAGGTTTCGCCACGAGCAAGCCGGTTGTAAATCACGCGAGCGATTTTTGGACGGTCTTCGTCAACCTTGGCCTCTGACTCCACAAGTGACGCAACGATGAGCGCTTCGTAGGGCGAGATGGACTTCGTTCCGGCGACACCTTTCAACTTGGCAGTCGCATCAGGAAGTCCTTCAGACTGTGAGACTCGATCGAACGCTGCCACCATCTGATCGATGAGTTTCTGTGCGTTTCCGATGTCCTGTTGGGCAATTTCATACGTTGCAGGAAAAAGAAATCCTTCGATGTTCGTTGAGCCCGCCGGCTGCAACGACGGATGTGTATTCGCCAACGCAGCATCAAGCGCCGCTGGGGTCATTGTTGGGAACTTTTCAAGAGCGATTTTCTTAAACTCCGAGACCCACAAGCCTTCGCGAACAAGGAATGACACCGTCTTTGGTGGCGGCGGGCCCGCTTTGAGGATGTCGACGACATCGCCCATCGAACTGTTCACACGCAGACCTTCGTAATCGCCTGCCTGGAACGGATCGCCGCCCTTCCACTTCACGTACCACTCAAAGACCGTTGCGCTCGAAACAATCTTCTTCTCCGCCAACGATGTCGCTATCTGTGAGGTCGTCGCGCCCTTCGTGATCGTGAAGGCGACCTCTTCGCCTGGCGAACCAGGATCGATCTTTCCTTTGACCCAAAATCCGGCCACCGCAATCACGAGCGCAACCACGAGCAGCGGTACGCCAAGAAGAAGTGCCCATCTTCCGCCTCGGCCACCACCCCCACCCTTGATAGCGACATACTCACCATCGTCACCACCCGTCGGGGCGGGTGAAGCCGGAGCGTCTGCGGGCGTATCGAGAGATGATTGCGCCTCCGCTGCCGACGACGAAGGCTCGGCCGGGGTCGGCGGCTGCGGCGCTGCCGGAGGCGTAGAGGGCTCGAGCCCGAAAAGTTCGAACGGATCTGGTTGTTCGGGCACGGCTCGCTCTGTGTGTCGTGGTTAGGAATCGGACTGCGCAACGTGGCTGTCGAGCCACGCTTGCAGCATCACCGCAGCAGCGACCTGATCGACCATTTGGCGCTGGGAACGTCCCGACACCTCACCCTCCTGAAGCAGGCGGGTGGCCGTCACCGTGGTGAGTCGCTCATCGTAGGGAACCACCGGGATCGATGTCGCCGCGACCAGTTCCTCGATCTCTGACCGCACCAACAGGGCTGCCGGACCTTCGGATCCGTCGAGAGAAAGAGGGAGGCCCACCACAAGGGTGTCGACCTCCCATTCGGCAGCAATGCCAAGGATTTTGCGGTGATCGGTGGCGTGAGCACCTGAACGCTGGACTGTTTCTATGGGCGACGCCACCGAGCCTGAAGAAAGCGCTATTCCGATGCGCCGTTCCCCAAAATCGATACCGAGAGCTCGCACTAGGAGCGAACCGCCGCCCGAACAAGATCGAGGGCCTCGTCGAGGGCTTCGGGATCTTTGCCGCCGGCAACTGCGAGATCGGCGCTCTTTCCGCCGCCACCTTTGACCTTCTTGGCCGCATCAGCGATGAGTTCAGAAGCATTGAGGCCCGAGTCGGCAGCAACAGCGGCGACGATCGTGACGCCACCACCTTCTGGCGCCGTACCCAGCACAACCGCCTTAATGCCAGCGCGGTCGCGCACCGCAACAGCGAGGTCGCGCACTCCGTCGCGGTCGAGTCCGTCGACACGTGCGATGACAATGCCATCGACGGCTTGTTCGGCGAGTTCACCAGACCGACCAGCTGCAGCCTGACGTTCAAGATCGCGAATTCGCGTTCGAAGATCTTTGACCTCGGCAACGCGGCGTTCGACAGCGTCGACGAGTTCGTCGGTGGCAACACCCATTGCATCGGCAGCGGCCTTGATACGTCGCTCGTCTTCACGGAGTCGTTCAAGCGGACCCATGCCCGAAACTGCTTCGATCCGTCGAATGTTCGATCCGATGGAGGCTTCGCTGATGATCTTTACCGGGCCAATATCGCCAAGTGCTTTGACGTGTGTGCCACCGCACAATTCGGTGGAATGTGGGCCGGCTTCAAGAACCTTGACGACATCGCCGTACTTGTCACCAAAGAACGCGATGGCGCCAATTTCTTCGGCCTTGTCTTTGGTCGTTTCGTAATGACGGGCTGGCGAGTTGGCAAGAATGTCGCCGGCAACGAGGTCTTCGATAGCAACGATTTCGTCGTCACTCAGTGCCTCGTAATGAGAGAAGTCGAATCGGAGACGATCGGGACCAACCAGAGAACCTTGCTGTTTCACGTGGTCGCCAAGAGTTTCACGCAAGGCCCAGTGGAGAAGATGCGTTGCGGTGTGATTGCGCTTGATGGCGTCGCGACGCTCGCCGTCGATGACCGCAGTAACGGTTTGACCGACTTCAATGTCGCCTTCAAGCACTTCGAAGCGGTGACGCACAACACCGGGCGCGCCATAGACCGTTTCAACGATTCGAGCACGACCAGTCGGCGAGGTGATCACACCGGTGTCGCCAACCTGTCCGCCGGATTCTGCATAAAACGGCGTGTGGTCGAGAACAATTGAATCGTCAGTTACCGCAAGAACGTTCGCGTCGATGGCATAGGAATCGTCCCCAAGGAAATGCGTAGGACCATGTTCAGCCGAAACGGCGGCAAATACTTCGACACTTTCGCCGCCGCCGCCCTTGCGGGCATCCTTGGCCCGCCGACGCTGTTCGGCCATTTCAGAAGCGAAGCCGTCTTCGTCGACATCGTGGCCACGTTCGAGCGCGATTTCACGAGTGAGTTCGAGCGGGAAACCGTGCGTGTCGTGCAAGAGGAATGCGACGGAACCACCGATGGTTGCGCCTGGACCCAAACGATCGAGTTCGGTGTCGAGCAACGCCGTTCCCGATTTAAGCGTGGCCCGGAATCGTTCTTCTTCGCGCGCCACGACAGTTCGAACGAAGTCTTGCTGCTTCACGAGATCGGGGTAGGCCTCACCCATAACCT
>WLOT01000060.1 GCA_009699125.1 Actinomycetota bacterium | reverse complement strand
TTGACTGCCATCGGAGCGCCCATCTGACCCAAACCAATCATTGCAACACAAGTCATTTGGTGGCCTCGAAGTTCGAAATCGCAGTTTCGGAAACGCGAAACAGTGATCCACTGCTTGGGTACCCGACATACGGGATGAGTTGAACGACAACTTCTCGCACTTGTTCAGCACTCAGTTCGCCAGTTCGCAGTGCATTTGAGAATTGAATTCCCAGAGTGTCGAATTCATGCTGGGCAGCCAGAACCCCCATTACCAACAGTCGTCGAGTTGGCACATCAAGTGCTTCGCCGGTCCAGACGTCGCCGAAGAGATGCCCAATCATGAGGTCAAAGAAGTCCGACGAGCCGTGCTCAGCGAGAGGCAGATCCGGCCCGTAGATCTCGCGGTACTTTTCCGCACCGCGTGCGTAACTTGCAGCGTCTGTTCGTGGTTCGTTCGACAATGTTCCCCCAGTGGTCCTCGCCGGCGCTTGTTTCGATCACCAGGTGATCGAGGCTGCGCTTGCAAAGCAAGCGTGTCACATCCAGCGAGTCCTGAACCCTGAGTCTCTGTTCCACCATCTGCAGGCAGGGTGACTCCGATTCCGCTACCTTGCCAACCACATTCCGTATTCCAAGGGGGAGCCATGGGTTCAACAGTTGGTCAGTTCTGTATTGCTGTAAACGATCTCGAAGAGTCAGTGCGGTTTTATACCGAGATCATGGGTCTCGTTGAGCACGGTCGCACCGAGATTCCAAATGTGAATGAGGTCCATCTCGCCGGAGCTGAAGGCGAACATGGCGGTCGACTTCAGCTCGCCAAGTTCAACCCGACGATGACACCCCAGCCGATCGACCATGGCCGCGCCCTCTGGAAGATCTACATCTACGTCGATGACGCTGTGGCCACCTGGGAAAAGGCAGTTGCCGCCGGTTATGAGTCCCATATGAAGCCTGAGCGACTCGAACGCTGGCCAGTCATCGTGGGCTTCATTTCTGACCCCGACGGCTATCTCATCGAGATCATCGAATCTGAAGGACCACGACCGGGGCACTGAGCCGCGGCGAGGGCCAAAACTTTGCATTTCGATTGAAAGGGTCGTAGGTCAAACATTTGGCCTGCGACCCTTCGTCATCCTGAGCGGGATAGGCATAGTCTGCGAGCATTGATTCTCAAAGCAAGCGTTGACCGAGGGGGTCCCAATGAATGCTGACGATCTAATCCTGATCAGTGTCGATGACCACATCGCTGAGCCGGCCAACATGTTCGATGCGCATGTGCCCGCGAAGTACAAAGAGTTTGCGCCTCGAGTTCTCACTGACGAGAACGGGATCGAACAGTGGTGGTACGGCGACCTCAAGGGACGCAATCTCGGACTCAATGCGGTCGCCGGGAAGCCTCGTGAGTACTTCAACGTCGATGCGTCTCGGTATGACCAGATGCGTCCGGGTTGCTGGGACGTCAACGAACGCGTTCGCGACATGAATGCAGGCGGTCAACTCGCTGGTTTGAATTTTCCTAACTGGACTGGCTTCTCGGGGCAGGTCCTGAACCAAGGCCCTGATCGTGCGATCAACGAGATCATGATCAAGGCCTACAACGATTGGCACATCGACGAGTGGTGCGCCGCGCATCCCGGTCGATTCATCCCGTGCGGCATCCTCCCGCTATGGGACGTTGAAGAAGCCGCCGCCGAAGTTCGCAGGCTCGCATCCAAGGGCTGTCACGCCGTGACGTTCTCTGAAAATCCAGCGGCCCTCAACATGCCTTCGATCCACTCCGGAGCCTGGGACCCGTTATTCGCTGCGTGTGTCGACACCGACACCGTGATTTGTTGTCATCTCGGTTCTTCTTCGAAGAGTGCGGCAACATCGGTTGACGCACCAGCGGGCGTGGCGATGACCTTGTCGTCAGCCGGAACCGTGTACACGCTTGTCGATCTCATTTGGGCAACTTTCTGGGAACGGTTCCCCACCCTGAAGTTCTCACTTACTGAAGGCGATATCGGTTGGATTCCGTATTTCCTCTGGCGCGCAGAACATGTCAATGATCGCCATGGCGGTTGGATCAACCACGACTTCTCGAAGACGGGGTCACCCACGCAGATCTTCAATGATCACATCCTCGTGTGCTTCATTAAGGAAACGGTTGGACCACAACTCTTCGACCACTTCAACATCGACAATGTTTGTTGGGAATCCGATTACCCACATTCGGACGGCACCTGGCCGAATGCACCTGAGGAACTTCTTAAGACGCTTGAAGGCTTCGACGACGCGACGATCAACAAGGTCTCATATGAGAACGCGATGAAGCACTACAACTTCGATCCGTTCAAGCACATTCCAAAAGACCAAGCAACGGCCGGAGCGCTTCGGGCCCTCTCGCCCGAAGTCGATGTCGTCACGCGCACGGGTCGTCTTGCCGATGAACGTGATTTGGCTCAGTGGAACAGCATCATTTCTGGTGTTGCAGCTGCGGCGAAGAGTTGAGTCTTACTCCGCGGCGCGGAGACTGATTTCGATCCCAGACTGCAAGACCATTCCTGAGAGGGGATCGATTCCGTTGTCGGTGTCGGTCAGTTCGCAGACATTCGCGTCGCGACCGCCGTGGGTGAGGGTGACGCAGTCATCGCGAAGATTCGGATCGGCGACGAGTCGGGCAGATACCGAGCCGTTCGAGTTCTCAACAGTCGTAAATGCTGGTGATCCGAGAGACGTCACAGTTCGTGGTGAGGCATGGATCACGATGTCATCGACTGAGCCGCCGGGTGCAGCGATCTCACGGAACTGGGAATTCATGAGTCGAAGCTGGCGGCTTGGAATGAGTACGAGTTGGTTCTCCGGTTTTGATCGCGCGTTCTTCAAGTGGGCCGACAATTGATCGGCGATGGCTGGAGCGTTGAGCCTCCACTTCCCATCGGGGAGCACGCCGGTGGTGACCCAACCGAAGACGGCCCCTGAGTGGAGAGCGAGCGTCGACGAGCCCATCAGGGAATCGGAATCTCGGCTGCGAGCAATGAGTGACTGCAGAAACGTTTGGTCGTTCGCGAGGTCAGTCGTTGTGCCGCCAGGGAGTAGATCGATTCCGAGTCGATCCGCGATCTGACTAAACATCCACCACATTGGCTTCCGCTCGCCGATTGGAGAAACGACTGCCTCGGTGAATTGCGCAGCAACTGCGAGTTGGAAACTGTCGAGAAGCCATGTGAGATCCGCGCGTTCAAGCTGATCGACTGCAGGCAGGACGTGGCTTGCGAGTTCTGTGGTCTCGGTTGGAAGGATGTCGATAACGACGAGCGTGGTCAGCGACCGAAGTGCGGCGATCGTGCGATCCGCGTCGGGAAGAGCAGTGACCGGATTACCGCCGACAACGATAAGTGTCGTGACGTTTCCCGCCTCGATTTCCGGAACAAGGGCGGAGCAGGGATTTTCGCCAAAGCGACGGGGGAGATGTGGCCGACTTTTTGGCCCGGGTTCCGGAGTTCCGTCGGAGACGGGCAGCGCTCGAGTATCGAGTTGAAGGAGGTAACCAGGGTTGAACCACATGCCGCCGGGACGGTCGTACGAATCGGTGACTATGTGGAGTGCCCACAGCAAGTATTCAGTGACATTTGCTGTCGCCGACATCGAGACGCCCGTGCCTGTGAGTGCGCTGACTCTTCCGGCACTCAGGACCGCATTAAGAAGGGCCTCAAGCGTCTCGAAGGAGAGATGGCAATTCGTGGTGACGATTTCATCGTCGAAGCCGGCGACGTATTCAACAAGAGCTTCGTGGTCAGTCGTTCGCTCGCTCAACGTGGACGCAGCAGGGTGGCGACTCAAGAGATTTCGGACGAGCCAGCCAAGCACGAGCCAATCGGTTCCGGGTGCGAGCTGCAAGTGGTGATCTGCGAGTGTCGCAGTTTCCGTTCGACGCGGATCGATGACCCAGATCGAACTTCCGTTGGCTTGAAACTCTCGGAATCGTCGGACCGGATCGGGGATTGCGTTCGAGTGACCATGTGAGACGACAGGGTTACTGCCGAACAGCAGCAACAGTTTTGATGACTCGTGATCCCAAATTGGAGTGAGGCCGGACCAACTGCCGATGGTCTCGGCCACAAGAGGTTTGCTCGGGGTATCGATCGTTGTCGCTGTGTACTTTTGGTGCGATCCAAGAACTGTCAGGAATCGTTCTGCGGCGCGTCGTCCGGCTGTATCGAATGCCGAACCGCTGGCGAGGTACATCGCTACGGACTCAGGTCCGTGTTCGCTGATCGATGCAGCTATTCGATCGGAAATGTCGTCGAGAACCGAGAGCCAAGTCGTGTTCTCGAGTTCAGCATCTCTTCGTGAGAGCGGAACATTGAGTCTTTGATCATCGTGGTGTAACACCCCGAGCGCTCTGCCCTTTGGGCAGGTGTAGCCGCGTGAAAGTGCATGCGTTTCGTCGCCGCGGATCTTTGTGATGGTCTCATTCTCAACAGTCACGACAAGGCCGCACATCGCATTGCACACTCGGCAAAAAGTCTGTGCGTCCACCACGTGATCTTCTCACGGGCAACGCGAGCAGGGGAGTTTGCTCTTTAGCGATCGAGTCTCGCTGGATCGGGATCACGCCACATCAGCCACACGGGGGGACTACCGGGAACGCTGATTTCATTCAGCACACGAAAGCCAAATCGTTCGTAGAAGGGAAGATTTTCTGGCTTCTGTGTCTCGAGGTAGGCGGGCTCGATAGCTGTGTCGCATTTCGTCAGCACCGGTTCAAGGAGCGCTCGTCCATACCCATGTCCTTGGAGGTTTGGATCGACTCCGAGAAGAGCGAGATACCAATGAGGTTCAGTTGGATGCTCATCTTCTACGGCACTCAGAAGTTTCAGGCCCGTGACGCGGTTTCGCCCCGTGAGTAGCGCTCGTGCGCATGCGACGTAGATCCTGAACTCGCGACACGTTGATCGGGGGGTCGCTCCTGGGGGGAGCCACGATGCAGAACCGACAACCCGTTCATCGTCCAGAGCACCCCACACCTGTCCATGACGGAAGCAGTCGCGCAAGAGTGCTCCGAGGAAGATGGGTAGTAGCCGAGTTTCTTGCTCGGGGCTGCGGGCGAAGTAGCCAAACAAAGGGTCTGGCCAAAACGCTCGGCTCGTGACGGCAATCGATTCGTCGCGTTGCTTTCGCGAAATGAGTCGGATCATCGACTGCTCATTCATGCGACGAGGGTAGTCAGATCAATGCAGCTGATGACACCGGAGTCGTGGGGAGATCTCTGCGCGAAGCGACCATCTGTACACTCTCGGTCTTGAGTATTCCGGGGGGAATACACCGGGCGGCATGTGTCCGCCTGGTCCTGAGGGGAGAGAGTTGTGGCTGAACGTCGGGTTGCTGTCGTTACCGGAGCGAGTCGCGGAATCGGCAAGGGAATAGCGCTTGAACTCGGTGCGGCTGGCTTCACGGTGTACGTCACCGGCCGCACGGTTGATGCGGGGCCAATTCCGGGCACTGTTGGTGAGACTGCTGCACAGATTGACGAACTCGGAGGCCAAGGCATCGCTGTCGCGTGTGATCACCACGATGATCAGCAGGTTGCCGCAGTCTTCGATCAAGTTCGCTCCGAACAGGGTCGACTCGATGTCCTGGTGAACAACGTGTATTCAGCGCCAGACCTCATTCCATGGCTCGGGAAGAAATTTTGGGAACTCCCGATCGAAGCATGGGATCAGGTCATCGATATCGGTACGCGTTCTCACTATGTCTCCAGCGTTCTCGGCGCACCGCTCATGCTCGAAAACCAAAGTGGACTCATCGTGAATGTCTCGTCGTCAGGTGCAGTGAGTTACGGGCACAACGTTGTGTACGGGGTCGGAAAAGCTGCTGTCGACAAAATGACTTCGGACATGGCTATTGAACTGGCCGGCACTGGTGTTTCGATCGTCTCGTTGTGGCCTGGGTTAGTTCGTACGGAACTTCTTGATCTCGGAGCTCAGACTGATGGCGACGAAGTGTTTATTGAACTTCCCGGCGAGGGCCGCTTCGACCTGTCGGGCGCTGAATCGCCACGCTTCCTCGGACGTGCGGTTGTCGCACTACTTGGATGTGCCGACATTGCTGATCGCTCAGGTAAACCGTTCTCCTCGGCAGCGCTCGCACGGGAACTCGGATTCACTGATCTCGATGGAACAATTCACGAGGTTCTGCTTCGGCCCGACGCGTAAGTCGTTTCTGGTTGAGGCCGATCATCTCAAACCGCGACGAGGTCAATCGAGCGGGGATCGATTGCAGGGTTGAGTCGTCAGGGCCGGCCGACTCCGGCGATCTTGACGTCCATCGTCAGGATCACTCCTGTGGGTGCTTTGAGTACTTCGTCGCGCTTCCAGTCCGACGCTGCGCACACAAAGAGCGTTCGTCGATCCGGACCCCCTAAAACACATGCAACGGGGACGAGGCCATCAAAACGGTGTTCCTCAGTTGTCTGGCCGCCGGGTAGCGCTCGGAAGACGCGAGCTCCAATCGGGTCGGCGACCCAAACGGCTCCGTCCGCATCGAGGCAGATGCCGTCGGGTGGAGCGAACTGCGGACCATGAGGTGAAGGTTGCAGTTCCGCATAGACACGCCGGTTCGAGAGCGAGCCATCGTTTGCACGATCAAACGCCGTGATTCGCGCTGCTGCACTTTCTGCAACAAGCAAAACGTTCTCGTCGGAGGTCAGTATGTGTCCGTTTGGTGACTCCAATTCATCTGCAGCGACGAACCACGAGCCGTCGGGCCGAACAGCGATGGTCTGGCCCGGTTGACGTTCTCCGCCCTCGTGAATCCGGTTCCCCATGTCGCCGACGTAGGCGATGCCGTCGGATGCAACGATCATGTCGTTAAGCGACCCGCGCGCAACAGATGCGAGGTCTGCATGGAGCACGAGGGTTCCGTCGTGCTCGACTCGGCGGAGTTGTTGCGATTCCATTGCAACAACAAGGAGGCGGCCGTCGGGGAGCCAACCCAGGCCCGACGGCTCGTCGTCGGGCACTTCAAGTTCCGTTCGTGCGGCGCCGGTCACGTCTGTGGAGACGACTCGGTGGCCATGCATGTCGCTGAACCACAGCCGTTCCTGGTGCCAGCGAGGACCCTCGGCGAACCAAAGACCGTCAACAAACGTCCGCATCGTGAAGCCCTCTCTGGCAAAAATCCCCTGCCGGGATCGTAGCGAGGAGGTCTGGGAGAGGTTTTCTCGGCCGATCTCGGAGGAAAGCAGGAGTAGGAGGGTTGCGGCCGGATCCCGCGATCGCCACGCGCGAGGCGATCGCGCAAGGGGTGTGCCGGCCTCTCAGGTGGGTCAGGCGCGCGCGTTGCGGGTCCAGGGGCGGTCTGTAAAGATTCTGCAACATGGATTGCGGAGCATCGCCCCAGCGTCGGGGCCCGATCCCTGCCGAAGAATTCGGCAATTCCAGCCCTGCTGGGTGCGCGCGAGGCGTGTCAAAGGGTGGCAAGGTGTCAGCCGTGAACCGTTCTCGTTCCTCGCTGCGTTTCGGTGTGGTTTCTGTTGGCATGGCGATCGCAGTACTTCTCGGCGCAGTCGTGATTGGGCCGGCAAGCGCCGATCCCCTTTCTGACAAAAAGGCCGAAGCGGCTCAGATTGGCGCCCAACTCGCGCAGTTGCAAGATCGTCAGCATGATCTCAACGGACAGTTTGAGCAGGCCAACTACGAGCTTCATCAGGCACAGGAGAAGGTGATCGCAGCGAAGGCGCTCGCAGCTCAAACCGCTGCAGAGGCCGATAAGCGACGCGAAGACCTCCGTCATTACGCCGTCGCTGCCTACCAATCAGGCAACGACAGCCCCGAGTTCGACGCTCTCATTACAAACGATGCCAGCACAGGTGTTCAAAAGCGCTCCTATCTCCAGTCGATCTCCGGCAGCCGACAGGACCTTGTCGACGCGCTGAACGCTGCACGGCAGAAGGCCGAAGAAGATGGCGTTCGTTTGAAAGCTGCCGAGGATGTTTCGACAGCAAAGGCAGCCGAGATTGAGCAGCTCAAAAAGGCCGCTGACGATGCTGCGAATCAACAAGCGGCGATCAATACAAAGGTGCAGGGAGAACTGAAGGTTCTCGTCGACGCCGAAAACGCTCGGATAGCTGCGGCAGCTGCTGCAGCCCGTGCCGCGGCCGCCAATGCGGCTTCTGGTGGCCGCGCTTCTGCTGCGCCGAATCCCAACCCGGGCCGAATCCGGTCCGAGGTTTCAGGCGCGATTGCTGCAGGACGCACAAAGCTCGGTGCTGAATATGTTTGGGCAGCTGAAGGCCCTGATGTCTTCGACTGCTCCGGGTTCGTCCGCTGGTCGTTCCTGCAGGTCGGGATCTCATTGCCGCACTACAGCGGAGCGATGTATCAGTCGACGATCCGTATCTCTGAGTCACAACTGCAGCCTGGCGACCTCGTGTTTTGGGGTGTGGGTGGATCGCAGCATGTGGCCATCTACATCGGCGGCAACCAGATCCTCCACACTGCACATGGTGTTGCGATTACGTCCATGAATGGCTGGTGGACCTACGGTCCGGTCATGACATTTGGACGCATTCCCTAAGCCTTTACTTCGGGTGAATGCAGGTCCCGAACGTTCTAGGCAAATGTGAATCCTCGGTAATTGTCGTTCGCGACCCCGTCGCAGATCTCGCGATAAGGGCCAACTCCGGCGATGTACGGCATGAAGACCCGAGGCTTTCCCGGAACATTGGCGCCGAGATACCAAGAGTTCCCCTTCGGGAAAAGCGTAAAGTTCGCGACCTCGTTGACGTGATCGACCCACGCATCTTGTGCCTCGAGGTCAGGATCGATTTGTTGAACTCCGCGCTCGGCCATCCAGGCGATGGCCTCGGTGCTCCATTCAACGTGTTGTTCGATGCTCACGAGCATGTTTGTCATGACCGAAGGACTTCCTGGTGCGGTGATCATGAACATGTTCGGAAAGCCGTGGGTTGTGAGACCTAGGTAGGTTCGCGGTCCTGCGCTCCACGCGTCTCGAAGCGTCTCTCCGTCCTTGCCGACAATCTCAGGCGCAAGAAGCGGCCCGGTCATGGCATCAAAACCGGTTGCAAAAACGATCGTGTCGAACTCGTAAAGCGACTCAGTTGTCTGGATGCCACTTGGAACGAGTCTCGTGATCGGAGTTGATTGGAGATCGACAAGCGACACGTTCGAACGGTTGAACGTCTCGAAATAATCGGTGTCGAGGCACAGTCTTTTTGCGCCGACCGGATAGGTGGTTGGGCAGAGCGCCTCGGCAGTTGCGGGATCGGACACGATGGAGCGAATTCGGTCACGGAGATAGTCCGCAACAATCGCGTTGGCTGAGGGGTCGATCATCACATCGTTGAAACTTCCGAGGAAACCGAAAAGCATTCCTTCTTCCCAAATGGCATCGAAACGCTGCGTGCGTTCGTCGGCCGGGACCTCGTGTGCTGATTGTTCCGACGATGGATTGACGACGCCTCCATAGGAGACCCGTTGTTCGGCGCGATGTTCGCGATAGCGCCGCTTAAGGGTCGCAACGACCTCGGGATCAAGCGGACCGTTTTGTGCGGGAACAGCAAAGTTCGGGGTGCGCTGGAAAACGGTGAGTTGGTCGGCTTGTTTGGCGATGAGTGGAATGGACTGAATGCCCGATGAGCCGGTTCCAATCGCAGCGACTCGCTGGCCAGTGAAGTCAACGCCCTCGTGAGGCCAACTCGCTGTGTAGTACGTCGGTCCAGCGAACGAGTCGATGTCAGCAAGTTCGGGTTGCTTTGCTGCTGAGAGAGCGCCAACTGCCATCACGAGAAACTGTGCTGTCCACCTATCTCCTTGATCGGTTTCAACCACCCACTCGTTCGTTGTTTCATTCCAGCGGGCGCTGGTCATACGAGTGCTGAATCGCACATCACGACGTAAGTCGAAACGCTCCGCGACATGATTGGCGTAGGAGAGGATTTCGGGCTGTGTCGCGTACTTCTCGCTCCAGTCCCAATCTTGTTCAAGCTCAGGATCGAAGGAATAGGAGTAGTCGAGCGAGCGGATATCGCAACGCGCTCCTGGGTAGCGGTTCCACCACCACGTCCCACCGACGTCATCCGCCGCTTCGATGCCAACGGCGTTCAGGCCCATCTCCCGTAGGCGGTGATGCATGTAGAGGCCGGCAAATCCAGCCCCAATGACGATGACATCGGTTGAGCCCGTTTCGGCCAGAGAAGTGCGTGTCATGGTTCCCCCTCGTCGTGTAGCCCGTGGAGCGCGGCCTCTCCAGTTCAAGTTACTCAGACATTGGCCGGTGAGCGCCCGGTCTCGGATCAGGCAGAAATCGGTGTCGCGTCGGGCGTCGGTGCGTAAGAATCAGCCGGGCACGTGAACGACCCTGGGGAGGGCCCATGACCGCCACCGAGACGCCGTACATCAATCTTCTCGACCCGCAGTTTTACGTCGATCC
>WLOT01000006.1 GCA_009699125.1 Actinomycetota bacterium | reverse complement strand
GGCTGAGAGTTGTTCAGCGATGGAATTGTCTGCGTGGACTCCACTGGCAATGACAACCGCTTCTGCACGCACCGTATGAATTTCTTCACCAACGCGATAGGAAACGCCACTTTCCGTAATCGACACCAGTTCAGCACCGGTCATGAACTCAACGCCGTGGTTACGAGCTTCGTGTAACGCACGGGCCCGCCGAGGGTGGGCCATTTCGAGACCGAGTTTCTCGCCGACTTCGAGAACGGTGACGCTGCGGCCGCGCTCGGCGAGATACTCGGCAAGTTCAACACCAACGAGCCCCCCGCCAACAACGACAACGCGTTTACCGATTGGCATCCAACGCTTCGACATCGACCGGACGCGATCCATGCTCGACATGAAGCCAAGTGATCGACCGATCGACACGATGATGCGGCGATGGAACGGAAGTCGAGCAGCGGCGGTCGGATCATCACCGGTAAGAAGTGCACGAAGGTCATCGCCAGAAAACACATGCGGCAGTTCGGCCCCTGGAACGCTTGGGCGCTCTCGACGAGCTCCTGTCGCAACGATGACGACATCCGCGTTGAGTTCGCGCAACAACGACGCCGTCACCGGAGTCGACGTGCGTACGTCGACATCAAGGCGCTTGATCTCTGTTGTGAGATAACGAACCAATTCCGCATTCATCGGAGTTGTCAGCGACGAGAACCGAGCTGTTCCGCCGAGATGCGGGGACTTTTCAAGCAAGGTCACTGAATGACCACGAACGGCCGCGACTCGCGCCGCCTCCATACCGGCTGGACCGCCTCCAACAACAACGATGTGTCGTCGTTGCACCGCGGGAGAAAGCGGTCCTTCGTCGTAATGACCCAACTCAGCGTTCACCGCACAGATCGGTGCCCCGTCCCAGAAGTTCTGAGCGACACAGACAAAGCAATTGATGCAGGTTCGAACTCGCTCTGGGGAACCGGAGAGCAACTTTGCGGGGATTTCCGGATCGGCGAGAAGTTGTCGACCCATCGATACGAAATCGCAGTCGCCGTTCTTCAGATGAGTCTCAGCAGCATCGGGGAAGATGCGTCCCACAGCAATCACCGGAATCGAAACGGCCAACTTCACGACTGCGGCGAGACCCACATACTGATCGGGTTGCCACGGAAGTGGGCCGTTCGTAAAGCCAACGCCCATTGAGTTAGGGCCTGACGCCGAAACGTGAATTGCGTCCGCGCCTGCAGCTTCCGCAATCACCGCATACTCGGCGCATAGTTCGGGCGTGATGCCACCTTCGACATATTCGCGACCATCAAGACGAACGATGATTCCAAAGCTGGAGCCGCATCGCTTTCGAATTGCAGTGATGATTTCAACGAGCAACCGGGCTCGATTCCCCACCGAACCGCCGTACTCATCGTCGCGAACGTTGTAGTGAGGCGAAAGAAACGTTGAAATCAGATAGCCGTGGGCAGCGTGAATTTCAATGCCATCCAACCCGGCCTTCTTGACCCGTTCAGACGCGTCAGCAAACTGGTCAATCACCCACACAATGTCGTCAGTGGTCGCCGCACGTTGCTTGGCCCGCTTCCCGCCAGTGAGCCCTGCCATCTTCATGAGCTCGTCCATGGTGATGGCGCTCATATCGGACTCATCGTCGGGAAGAGGAACCGACGGAACGAGTTGTTCACGCTCTTGCATCGCGTCGACGCCGGCCGTCTTTCCGTGGTGACAGATCTGGACGACCATTTTCGAGCCGTGACGATGCACCGCATCGGCTAGTCGCGAAAGACCTGGGATGAATCGATCGTCTGAAAGCGCTGGCTGGTGCAACGAGGTCGCTCCGATGGGCCATGCCACTGCAGAAGTTTCGAGGATCAGTAGCCCGACTCCGCCACGAGCACGTGCTTCGTAGTGGGCGATGTTGAGATCGGTAATGGCGCCATCGTCACAACTGTTTTGATCCATCGCCGGGAACACGATGCGATTGCGAGTTTCGATGGGGCCAATGCGGCCCTGTGTGAGAAGAGTCGGATGAGGCACGCCGAGATCCTAGGACCCTCCCACCGACAAACCGGTCCTGAACGCGCCGGTACCCCGCCGAAGCGGGGCACCGGGTACAACGCAATCGCAGCGCCTTAGCGCTGCAACGAGATCAGCTGACGACCTTGGACTTCAGCTTGTCGAATTCGGCCTGATCGATGACGCCACGGTCCTTGAGATCGGCGAGACGATGAAGTTCGTCAGCCGGCGTGGTGCCCGCAGCGTTACGGATGTAATTCTGCATGGCAGCGTCCTGAGCCTTCGCGGCCTCGATCGCATGCTGGTTCATCTTGCCGCCACGAACGATGAGGTACGCAAGGACACCCAGCAACGGGATGATGAAGATCACGACGACCCAGATGGCCTTGTGAACGCCGCCCATGTCGGGGCTGCGGAAGATGTCAATAAAGACGCTGATCGCCAGCCAGATCCAAATAAAGAAACAGGTGAAATAGAGCATTGAGATGAGAACCTCACCCAAGCCCCAGTTCGTGCTCGCTGCAAACATCTAAGCCTCCTGTGTGCCGTTTCCGACACGTCGAACGGCGCGAGACGGTCTCTCGCGACTGGGCAAGACTACCGATTGATGACGCCGAAATGGCGCACTTCGAACGTTTTCTGTTCTCGTAGCAGTTCAGGGGGTTATTGCTGTGCGAGAAACCGGTTCCGGTGCGACTTGACGACGGAACAGCGCGCGCTGGAGCGCGTCGAGCAAGACATCGCGCGTTTCACGCGGATCGATGAGTTCATCAAACCCGAGAGTGGCCGCCGAGCGGTACGACGCTTGGAGTTCGGCGTCGCGAAGCATCGCCGCTTCATCGTCATCAGCGTTGGTGGCTTTACTCATCGCGCTAGCGCCCATCGCACCGAGTGTTGCCCCGGGATAGGCAAAAGTTGCAGATTGGTTGTCGAATCCAACCAGCGTCATGACCATCGAACCAAACCCGTAGGCCTTGCGCAGCGTGACGTGAAGCTTCGGACTCGACGCCTGAGTCTGTGCCGCGAACATTCGAGCACCGGATCGGAGTACCCCAGCGCGTTCCGATTCGCTTCCCGGCAACATCCCCGGATTGTCGGCAAGAAAGACCAAGGGAAGGTGATACGAATCGGCGACCATGATGAAATGGGCGGCCTTGTCGGCAGCATCGGCATCGATGGAACCGGCCATCACCGTCGGCTGGTTCGCAATAACAGCGACAGATTCGCCACCAAGCCGAGCGAGTCCACAGATCATCGACTGGCCAAATCCGGGCTGCACTTCAAACCATGAACCATCGTCAACGATGACATCGAGGACCGCGCGCATGTCATAGGCCCTACGCGAATCACTCGGAATGATTGAAAGAAGTTCGTCCGTTGATCGCAGACCTTGATCGCCACTCTCAGCGGCAGGGAGATGCGGCGCATAACTCCATGCGCTTGACGGGAAGAACGACAGATACACGCGCAACATGTCGAGCGCGGTTTCGTCGTCGGGCGCGACGTTATGAATGAGTCCGCTCGGCACTGCAACCGACGGCCCGCCAAGATCTTCCTTTGTTACGTCTTCGCCGAGCGATTCGCGCACGACGGGAGGTCCGGCAGTGAACACTGCAGCATCGGCGGTCATCACGCTGAAGTCCGACATCGGAACGATGAGCGCGCCGTGACCAGCAGACGGACCCATCACTGCGCTTAGTACCGGAACCTTGCCAGAGCATTTCGCTTGAATCAGTAGATCGGTAGGTGCTCGACCGCCACCTCCGCCACCACGATGACCTGCGCCCTCAAGCAACATGATGAGCGGAATTCGTTCGGCAAGCGCGAGTTCGGCAAGGCGGTAACGCTTCGACGTACTCCCGGGACCAATCGAACCGGCCAGCACCGTGAAATCTTCAGCACCGATCATGACGGGACGACCATCGATTCGTCCGGCGCCAGCGATGATCCCATCGCTCGGCACATCGCCGACCAACGTGCCGAGTTCACGAAACGAACCTGGATCAAGCAGATAGTCGATGCGCCCGCGTGCATCGAGCTGCCCCTTCGCATGCTTCTTCGCGACACGTTCCTCGCCACCCATCGCTCGAGCGGTCGCCCGACGTTGCGCGAGATCCTCAAGCGCCGGCCCCCAACCTCCGGGGACCTCTGACGAATGTGTTGTGTCGCTCTGACTCACGGGATCTCCAGCTGCAATTCGATCAAGGCCGGGGCGTTCGCGTCACCGGCAGAGAAGAAGCGTATGGCCCCGGTCGGCCCCGAGACGTTGTCCGGTCTCCCAACCTGAGTCAGGGCGCAGAAATCGCCGATTCCATGGGCACAACGCGGCACTGACAACGGCGACCACCGACTACCGTTCGCACGACACCGGGGGTCTTATGTCAACAGATATCGACGCACTACTCGCTCAGGCGAGCCAACTCGCAAACGGACTCACCGACTTTGGAGATCCCTCGTTTCGTGAAGGACTTGAGGTCTTTCTCGAGTCGGCAGACACCGAAGGCCAACTCACCGACATCGGAATCGCGGCGGCCGAGGGCATGGCAGTGGGAAATCTTGTCAACCGTCTCAACGTTGTCGAGTGGCACCGCACTCACCCTGATTTGGCGTCGACGCAGGTGGATTCCCCAATCTTTCTTATTGGCTTACCTCGCACAGGTACGACTGCGCTCAGCCACTTACTTTCCGTCGACCCGGGCAATCGTTCGTTGCTCGGTTGGGAAATCAACGAATCGGTTCCACCGCCCACAACCGATTCATACCGGACCGATCCTCGCTTCGTTGCGGCGATGGATGCGCCCGACATGCTCAGCATGATCAATCCTGAGTTCAAAGCGATCCATCACGATCCACCCAACATGCCGCTCGAATGCGCAACAGTTCTCGGCCAGCATTTTTCCAGCCTGCATTTGTCGACCACGTTCAACCTTCCTTCCTATATGGACTGGGTGCGTGCAAATGACCACACGCAGGCCTACGAGTGGCACAAGGCAGTTCTTCAAGTCCTGCAATCGGAATGCCCAGGCCAATGGCAATTGAAATCACCCGTGCATCTCATTGATCCATTTGCGTTAGCCGCGGTTTATCCGGATGCGCGTTTCGTCTTAACCCATCGCGATCCCGTCAACGTCATCGCGTCTGCTTGCAACCTCGTTCGCGTTCTCGCTGGCACATTTACTGACGCCGACTGGACGGCGTATATACGTGAGACATGGCCCGAGATCATCGGCACACTTCTCGACAATCAAAATGCGTTCCGAGATTCTCAAATCGCCGCAGGACGCGCTGACGCTTTTGTGGACATCGCCTATTCAGACCTCGTGACTGATCCACTTTCCACGATCGCCGCCCTTTATGAGCAACTCGGCGAGACGTTCAGTCCTGCAGCCGAGCAAGCGATGCGCGCCCATAGCGCAGAACACAAGAAAGACCGATTCGGTTCTCACTCCTACTCCCTAGAAGAATGGGGACTTGACCGTGACGAACTCACGGAGCGAGTGCAGCCCTACCTCACTCGATACGCCGACTTCCTGGAGTAGTCATGTCTGATACCGAACGCCTTCTCGATGAGAACGACACCATTGGTCTTGCTGCACTCGTTGCTGCAGGCGAAGTGAGCAGCCTCGAGCTCGTTGACGCATCAATTGCTCGCATCGAATCTCGCAATCCGACGCTGAACGCTGTCGTTGCGAAGCGCTACGAAGAATCGCGAGCTGAGGCATCAAAGGTCACCTCAGACTCCCCCATCGCCGGCGTTCCATTCCTCGTCAAAGATCTCAATTGCGATGTTGCTGGGATGCCCGCCACGAAAGGGAGCCGACTGTTTGCCGATGTCATCGCAACTGAAGACTGCGAATTGACAAAGCGCTTCAAAGCAGCCGGTCTGCTCATCGTTGGCAACACCAACACTCCTGAGATGGGAAAGGCCCCCGTCACCGAATCGTTGTTATTCGGTCCCGCACATAACCCGTGGCGACTCACCCATTCGACTGGTGGCTCATCGGGAGGATCGGCTGCAGCCGTCATCGGTGGCATGGTCACCGCAGGACACGCCAACGACGGCGGCGGTTCCATCCGAATCCCTGCGTCCGAATGCGGCCTGTACGGACTCAAGCCCACCCGAGGCCGCACGCCAACCTGGCCCGCCGCCGCGGCCTTCTCCTACCCAATGGGAATCGGCCACGCCGTGACGCGCACCGTTCGCGACAGTGCCGCGATTCTCGATGCGATCTCCGGACCGCTTGCCGGCGACCCCTACCCCTCGCCTCCAGCGCCAACCGCTGGTTCGTTTCTTGCCGCACTTCATCAGGAAACTCCGAAACTTCGAATCGGATTCAGCACCGTCTCACCAGCTGGAAAAGACATGCATCCCGCAGCGGTCGAGGCCATCGAGCGCACTGCAGCGTTACTCGAGTCTCTCGGCCACGAGGTTGAAGAAGCTGCACCGCAATGGGACGTTGCGATGCCAGCGAACTCTCTCGCAATGGTCATGGGCGCGTCCGGCGCAAAGATGGTCGAAGATCGTCTTGCCGAACTGGGTCGCGAACTTCGTGACGACGACATTGAACCGTTTACTCGCTTCCTCCACGATCGCATGCTCGCTATTGACCCGCTTCGCATTGTCGGCGCACTTCAAGAAATCGAATTCGTCAGCCGTGACATTGCGCGCTTCTACGACACCCACGATGTTTGGCTGACATCGACCTTGCCCGTGCTGGTGCCCGAACTCGGAGTAATCAACACCTCCGACATCGATTCGGTCTTTGCTCATGCGGGCCGCTTCGCTGAACTCACTGCCGTGTTCAATGTGACTGGTCAGCCGGCGGCATCGATTCCAGCGGGGTTCGATCCAAACGGTCTCCCCATCGGCATCCAGATCGTTGGTCGCCATTGCTCGGAAGAAATGCTCCTTCAACTTTCCGCGCAACTTGAAGCCGCGTCTCCTTGGCCGACAATCGCGCCTTGGCCACCATCGCCCGGTTCCTGAACTTCAAGCAAGAGTCCTTCACATCGCGGCCGTGCTAGAACCGGAGTCATGTCCGGGGGGAATGCCGATCTACAGGCAACCAATGTCGCGCTGCCCAAAATCCCTGCAACAGCATGGGCGGTTCTTGGCATTCTGAGTTTCGGCCGCGAACTCACCGGTTACGACGTCAAGAACTGGTCCGACGCCATCCTCCATTTCTTCTACTGGAGTCCTGCCACGAGTCAGATCTACACCGAGCTTCGTCGCTTGGAAGATCTCGGCCTTGTCAAAAGCCGGCCCGTCGCTCGTGATGAAGTTCGCGACAAGACCGTCTACGCGATCACCCCACTGGGAACCGAAGCACTCCGCGGTTGGCAAGCAACTGTCGACGCAGAAGCACCCGTGCTCAAGCACGGGGTACTTCTCCGAATTTGGCTCGGGCACCTCGCCGAACCATCCCGACTTCGCGAACAAATCGCCGATCACCGCGCCCGCCTCTTTGAGGAACTCACTGCAGCTCAAGAGTCCCAAGAACAAGCCGATGCGCAACCAGATTGGGCCTATCCCGCACTCGTCGCTTCGTGGGCGGTCCGCCGCATCGAGACCGAAATCGAACTCGCCGACACGATGCTGATTGACCTCGATCGCCTCGCACAAAATCGCTGAACACTACGAAGGAAGACCATGAGCCCAACATCTGCAGTCATTGTCACCGGCGGTGCATCCGGAATTGGACGAGCCTGTGCGGAGGCAGTCGCTGCACAAGGACGCGCTGTTGCCGTTTGGGATCTCAATGCTGACGGCGTACGTGCCGCTGCTCAAGAAATCGCCAACAAACACAATGTGGCAACTTTTGGACTCGGCATCGACGTCACGAAGACAAACGAGCTTGCAGCCGCCGTCGACGCAAGCCGATCTGCAGTTGGCCCACTCGGCGGACTTGTGCACGCAGCAGGCACTGTGAGGAGTCAATCCGTTGGAGAACTCGACGATGCTGGTTGGGATTTCGTGCTGAATGTAAACCTGCGGGCGTTCCCGATGCTTGTTCAAGCGATGCACGCAGATCTTGCCGCCGCTGACGGGGCTGCCGTTGTTGGCATCGCTTCGATCGAAGGCTGGATCGGCAATGCCGCCATCCCCGCCTATTGCGCGTCAAAGGCAGGCATGCTCGGAGCGGTCCGTTCAATGGCCGACAAGCTCGGCCCGGAAGGCATTCGCGTGAACGCGATCTGCCCCGGTTTTATCGAGACCCCGATGCTTGGCATCACTCTCGACATGCCCGGCATGCGCAACCGCTTCGAAGAAAGTTCTGTACTCAAGCGAATCGGCCAACCGAGTGAAATCGGCGAACCCGCAGCGTTCCTTCTCAGCGACAAGGCGTCGTTCATCACTGGTCAGTCGATCATTGTCGATGGCGGTGTTCTCGCTACCGCCTAACCACGAATGCTCTTACATCGGGCAGGCGACAACGTCACGGCGCCAAACCGCAAGGCCATCAACGACTCGGTCGATGTTGTAGCAACGGTCGAGCCATGTTCCAATTGGAAATGACTCGGGCCCATACATTGCCCAATCAGTATCGGGACGAGCAGCGTTAATCACGAGTGCGGGCGGGTTGGCCGTCACATCCTCAAAAAACATGTTCCATCGCGACCGGAATGGTTCTGTAGCGATCACACTTTCGGGGAGCGGATGAGCGCGACTTGCCCAGTTGCCCGTGAGATAACCGCCGTGCAAGAACACGCCTGAAGGAAGCCGTTCCGATGCCACATAGACATCGGGGAGAGCTCCCCACACGAGAATCCGCTGATCAGGAGTCGTGGTGCTTTGCACATAGCGGCCCAATGCCGTGTAGTTCGTGAGGTCTGGGCGATGCACAAATGCAAGCGTGAGCATCACAACAAGCATCGCGACCGTGAGCGACATCAATGTTTGCCAGACACGCCGACTCGCTGTGACGAGCGCGCAGCCAGTCAGTACCGCGAGTGGCGGTACTAATTGTTGGTAGTAGTGACCGAAGAAACGAAGTCCGATCGGAATCACCAAAATCGATGCACCAAGCCAAACAAGCACCGTGACATCAGCACGAACTCGTCGACGGGCCACCGCCCAAACTCCATAGAGAAGTGGCAGGTGAAGAACTACGAACGCAAGGGTCAGAGCGACGCCGATTGCGGCGGCCCGCCCAATTGAGATACCCCCGTTGAGATAGTCGCTGTTATCCGACCACACCCAACGAATCATCTTTGCGCCATCGAAGAAGAGAAAGAGGGGGATGGCGCCGACAGCCGCTCCGGCAGCCGTAGCGCTCACCGCACGCCATTTGCCATCAACTCGGCGGAGTGCCTCGAGTAAAACCGGGATCGCTACCGCGATGTACGGCTGCTTGCAATCGGCAGCAACGACCACGGCGGCTCCAGCCAAAGCAAACCACAACAACGGTGAACGATCAGCGGCACGCGCGACGACAACACAAAGAATTGCAGCCGAGGCGGGAAGCAACCCCCAAAGTTCAAAATTTGCCGCTTGTGCATCGGGAGGAAGGAACAGTGCGGTTCCAGCAATTGCGAGGACGCCGGCAAACAATGCTGCGCGACGAGAATGCGAAAGTCGTCGAACGATTTCAGCGACGACCACACCGTTCAGGAAGATGAGTAATGCGACAACGATTCGAACGGCGCGCATATCGACGCTCCACTCTCGAATCATCGAATACAACACCGGAACAACTGGTGGCTTCCGATCAATCACATCGACATAAAGCGTTCCGCCATTTCGCAGAACGTCACCCGTCACTGCGAGATAGGACTCGTCCCGGTCGAACATACCGTTGTAGAGAAGGCCCGGAGAACGAGAAATCACTGTGACGAGGCCAAGCACGCTGACCATCCATGCACCCCACGACATGCGACCCCGCACGGCAACGATTGCATCGTCGAAGCGACATGCCAAGGTTCGCCATCGGGAGATGTCAGGTTCAACTGAGGTGGTCACGGATGTCTCCTGCACAGACCCGTGGGTTCGGGTCAACGACCGCCGGAGCACCCAGAGGTCACACACGATGATGGCAGACACCTAACCTCCACGGGAGTGAGCCCCGACACCGCCCATCCAGGCACGCCCGATCTCGAATCTCTTGCTGACCGTCAGGCGATCAGCGACCTCGTCTTGACCTATTGCCGAGGCATCGACCGACTCGATCGCGAACTTGTGGCGAGCTGCTTTCATTCGGATGCCACCGACACACACGGTTCGTTCAACGGCACGATTGCTGAGTTCATCGACTGGGCGTTCGGACTTTTGCAGCGTTACGACTCCACGATGCATCTCGTGGCCAACCATCTTGCAACCGTGAACGGTTCTGCTGCCGTTGCCGAGACGTACGGAATCGCGTATCACCGCTCCTCTGATCCCGACCCTCGTCGCAATCTCACCGTCGGCTTTCGTTACCTCGACCGACTGGAACGTCGCGACACAGGACCGTGGCGAATCGCGCGCCGCATCGCAACCACCGAATGGGTGACTGCACCCCCGTCTGGATCCGAATGGCCGATACCGCCTGATTCGGCCGTTGGCCAGCGCGACCGCAACGATCCGTTGTATCAATTACTGCTCGAACTCTCACACGACTGATCACATACCCACACCAAGGAACCCCATGCGTGCTGTCCGCTGTCCCGAAGGCAAACCCACTGTCACTGATGTTGCAGAACCTTCAGGTGAAGGGGTCGTCGTCACCGTCGCATCGGCCGGCATTTGCGGTTCCGATCTTCACCTCCTGAACTTTGGACTTCCGGCAACGTTTGGCCATGAGTTCGCGGGGACACTCGCAGACGGCACGCCCGTCGCTGTTGAACCAATCGATCCGTGTTTGGTGTGCGAAGCGTGTATCGATGGCAATACGCAACTGTGCGTCCGTGGCCCGGCGATGGCATTTGGCGTTGGCCGCGATGGCGGCATGGCCGAGAAAGTCCTCGTCCCTGCCACATCACTTGCCCGACTCCCATCTGGAGTTGCTGCATCGAATGGCTGCCTGGTCGAACCGCTTGCAGTCGCCGTTCATGGCGTTCGGCGCGGAAACATTCGAGGAAGTGACCGCGTCGCAGTTATTGGCGGAGGAACTATCGGCCAAACCGCACTTGTCGTTGCGCAACAAACAGGTGCAAAGGTCGATCTTTCGGCCCGTCACGAGCGCCAGCTCGAAGCCGCAACGCGACTCGGAGCGGGAACCCTCGATGGCAATGGCTACGACGTCGTCATCGAAGCAGCGGGCACCGCATCAGCACTTGCCGAGGCAGCCGACCGTTGTCGACCCGGCGGAACGATTGTGCTCCTCGGCAGTTACTGGGATGGATCCGTTGAGATGCCCGGCATGGCAATTGGCATGAAGGAACTCACACTCGTTCCGGCAGTGATGTACGGACGCGTCGGGCCATCTCGCGATATCGACGTTGCCGCGACGATCCTTGCCCAGCGGCCGGAACTTCCCGAGATCATCGTCACGCATCGCTTCCCGCTTGATGCTGCCGTGGAAGCGTTTGCTGTCGCTGCAGATCGTTCTGCAGGTGCGATCAAGGTAGTCCTCGAACCCTAAAGCTTGGGGCGTTACTTGTTGGCCTCGCGCACAACGGCCATCAACTCGGTGATTGATGGGTTCACGAGAATCTCATCGCCAACCAACACACTCGGAACAGTTTCGCTTCCGATGCGCTGATTCAAAAGCGCGCGAGCTTCATCGTCTTCCCAGATGTTGCGCAATTCAACTTCGAGCCCGTGTCGTTCTATGCCCAAAAACAACATTCGGCAGAATGGGCAATGCGGTCGCCAGAGAACGACCGGAGTAATCGCGTCAGCCACGATGAACTCAGTCGAACGAGAGCGGATCGCGAAGCGAACGCTTGAGCTCGGCGAAACCCGGCGTGCGAGCAAGCGTCTGCACGGCATCCCAAAGTTCAAGAGCGGCATCACCACGCGGGATGGAAGAGATTACCGGGCCAAACAGCGAGGCCTCGCGGTCTGTGCCAGGAGCAAACGTGAGAATTGGCGTACCAACGTCGCGGCCAGTTCGACTCAACGAAAGTTCTGTTTCTTCGCGAAGAAGAGCGTCCCAAGATTCGTCGTCAGCCGCAGAAACGAGCGATGCATCCAGTCCCGCAGCAGCAATGACCTCGGCAACAAGGTTTTCGGGGATGGGTTCGCCACCAAAAACTGCAACCGACACGCCGTCGTGGTGCATGCGTTCGCCGGCTGCGGTGTAGAACGCGGCGACTGCATCGTTGCCCCCTTCAGCTCGCGCTGCCGCAGCGACTCGAAGCAGTCGACGACCAAGTCCATGAAGCGCTGGGTAGGCCGGAGGAAACTTTGAGTAATCGGTGTCTTCGTTGACTATCGCGAGGGCAATGAACTTCCACTCGACGGAGATATCGCGAAGCTTGACGACTTCCTCGACCCAGCGACTGGTTACCCACGCGAAGGGGCAAATCGGATCGAAGAAAAACTCGAGATCTGTTGTTGTAGCCATGCGCATACGATACGGCCACGGCGGCTAATTGCGCACGTGCAAGCGTTATCGCCAACGAATTGGCGGAACTCAGAACGCTGATTCGATCACGCTCACGTCGCGTCCAATCACGCACGCGACATCAAAGCGAAGAGATGCAGGGCGCACTTGCTGAGCATCAATCCAGCGCATACCCAACTTCCGCAACCGCGCCTGTTTTGTCGGAGTCACCGCTGCCGCCGGCGAACCATAGGCATCGCTTGAACGCGTCTTCACCTCGCAGAACACCAACAATCGAGCGCGAGTCAGAACAAGGTCGATCTCACCGTCGCGACAGCGCCAATTACGGTCGACAACCACATAGCCGCGCTCCTCGTACCACCGAGCCGCGAGATTTTCGCCGTAGGACCCAAGAGCCCGACGACCGGCAGTCAACCGAGAAGCGCCGTCACGGGAGTCGCATCTCTTCGCGTGGCAACTCTTCGATGTTGACGTCCTTGAATGTGACGACTCGGACGTGAGAGACGAAACGGTTCTGCCTATACATGTCCCAGACCCATGCATCGCGGAGTTCAATCTCGACACGAGTGCGGCCGTTTTCGTTCACAACGCTCTGGTTGACCTCGTTGGCCAAATAGAAACGTCGTTCGGTTTCAACAACGAACCGGAACATTGGACAGACATCTTTGTATTCGCGATAAAGCTGCAACTCGACGTCGGACTCGTATTCTTCGAGATCCTCAGAACTCACACGCAGCTCCGCTCAACAGCGACTTTGCTTTGCCGCAACCGCAAGAGCCGAGGAGCGACAAGAAAGCTTGGGCCGACAACGCCGGCGAGTACGCGACGATCAGTCGCGCTTTTCCTTGATCTTGGCTGACTTACCAACGCGATCGCGAAGGTAATAGAGCTTGGCTCGACGCACATCGCCACGGGTCACAACTTCGATCTTGGAAACGATCGGGGAATGCACCGGGAAGGTTCGCTCGACACCGACGCCGAAGCTGACCTTACGAACCGTAAAGGTTTCCTGAAGACCGCCACCCTGACGACGGATGACTGCGCCTTGGAACAACTGGACGCGCTCGCGGTTGCCTTCGACAACACGGACATGCACCTTGAGAGTGTCGCCGGGGGCGAACTCGGGCACGTCGTCGCGGAGGCTCTGGGCGTCGATGAGATCGATGGCGTTCATTGAAGTGTCCTGGCTGCAATGCCCGCTGGGAAGCGGGACAAGAAACGAGATCGGGACCGGAAGCGGTTGCCCGAGGGAGTCGTCATCGTAGGCGGACCAGTCCCTCAACGGCAAAGCGCCAAACGGCCTGCACTCAATCGCTGAGGTCCGGGTCGGCCAAGAGGGCCTCGTCAGCCTCCGACAGTCCGCCCCGGGCCTCGATCAGGTCTGGCCTCGAAAGCAGTGTCCGACGGAGAGCCCGGGCCCGGCGCCAGCGGGCGATCCGGCCGTGATCGCCCGATCGGAGCACCTCGGGCACCGCCATCCCCCGAAACTCGGCAGGCTTGGTGAACTGCGGATACTCCAGCAGGCCGTCACTAAAGGACTCGTCGCCTGCAGAGGCCGAATTACCCATGACGCCCGGCACGAGGCGCCCTACGGACTCTAGGACCACCATTGCGGCGACCTCACCGCCACCGAGGACGTAGTCGCCGATGGAAAGCTCGCCATCGCACAGATCAGTACGAACTCGGTCGTCAACGCCTTCATAGCGACCGCACAAAAGTGAGAATCCGCCGGATTCGGCGAGTTCCTGCGCCATCGCCTGATCGAGGCGGCGGCCACCGGGCCCCAGCAGAAAGAGCGGCCGAGGCGGATCAGCGGCTTCGACCGAGGCGTAAATCGGTTCGGGACGCAGAACCATCCCTGCTCCCCCGCCAAACGGTGAATCGTCCACGGTGCGGTGAACATCGGTGGTGTGCTCGCGCAGATCGTGCACACGCACATCGAGCAAGCCCTTGGCAGAAGCACGACCGAGAAGGCTCTGTCCCGCGAACTCCGACACCATGTCGGGGAAGATCGTGAAGACGTCGATACGCATGGAGGTCAGTCCTCGTCGAGAAGTTCGAATAACCCGTCAGGAACTTCGACGACCAAACGATCTTCGTTGTCACGGCCTTCCAGAAAGCGCAGTGGAACTAACGCGCCACTATCGAGCACGAGAAGGTCACTCGCCGGATTGTCCTGCACCGCAACAACAGTGCCGCGTTCGGTGCCGTCGGTTTCGACGACAGTTGAACCGATCAGTTCGTGAACCCACAACGCATCGGGATCATCGTCGTCAAGCGGTTCGGCGGAAAGCACAAGACCAGAAATCGCTTCGGCGCCTTCGCGGCCGTACACGCCCTCGAACGTCACGATCCAGCGATGCTGATGTGGACGTGACGCGGTGATCACGAATTCGCGATCACCAGCGAACAGATGCGTGCCGGGAGCAACGCGATGTGTTTCGGTCGTCGTCAGCGCAACGACGACGTCGCCGCGAACTCCATGCGGTTTGTCGATGCGGCCGACCTCGAGGAGGTTCACCGAATCAGTCGAGGAACTCGACCTCGACATCGCCACCATCGCGGGCAGCGGCGGCGCGCACGACGGTGCGAATCGACTGCGCAACACGACCGCGCTTGCCGATGACGCGACCCATGTCGCCAGGACCAACGTGAACGTTAAGGACAGCCTTGCGGCCGCGATCGTCGAGTTCGATCTCGACGGCGGAGGGATCCTCGACGAGTTGCTGAACGACGTAGGTCAGCACGGCCTTGGCCGTAGTGAAGTCGGGCGTTGCTTCCGACGCGTCGACGGTGTCGGCGACGTCGCTCACGATGCTGCGCCGGTGAACTGCTCCCAAGCGCCAGAGATCTTCAGAAGCTTCTCGACAACCTCAGTGGGCTGCGCGCCTTTTTGAAGCCATGCGACAGCCTTGTCGTTGTCGATGGTGATCTCGGAGGGCTCGGTGCGCGGGTTGTAATGACCCACGATTTCGATGAACCGGCCGTTGCGCGGCGAGCGCGAATCGGCGGCAACGACGCGATACGTCGGCTGCTTGGTCTTTCCCATCCGCATGAGGCGGAGCTTCACCACGAGGTTTCTCTCTTCTGCTGGTCGTGCAAGAACGGACTACGAACGTTATCGGCCGAACCAATCGGGACGGCTGAGCGGCCTTCAATCGTGACCCGCCACGAGGCTGCGGGCAAGTTCAGACTTCAGCCGAGGCCAAATGGGTCGCCATCGGGGCCGCCGGGAAGGCCCGGAAGGCGGAGTCCGCCACCGGGTCGGCCGCCACCAAGATCGGCCTCGAAATCCGGCAAACGCAAGGGGGCCTTGCCCTTCGGGGCCACCCGGCCGCCGCCGGACGTGCGGCCGCCGGGGCCTTTGGACTTGCCCTTTGCCGCTTTGCGCCGGGACTTGGTCAGACGCTTGGTTCCGGCCCCACCCATGCGCTTCATCATCTTCGACATCTCTTTGAACTGCTTCACGAGTTCACCAACCCGAGCCGGTTCGGTGCCGGAACCATTCGCGATTCGGACGCGACGCGACTGGTCGATGAGGTCGGGATCGACTCGTTCGGCCGGCGTCATCGATCGGATGATCGCCTCGACACGCGCGATTTCGCGGTCGTCGATCTGTGCGTTCTTCACCTCTTTGGGAATACCGGGCATCATGCCGAGCACACCGGACAGCGGACCCATCTTCTTCAACTGCTGCATCTGATCGAGGAAATCCTCGAGCGTGAATTGCCCTTCGAGAAGTCGCGTGGCGGCTTCTTCCGCCTGATCCTTCTCGTAGACCTCTTCGGCCTTTTCAATGAGCGTGAGCATGTCGCCCATGCCCAGGATTCGGCCGGCAAGACGATCCGGATGAAAGAGGTCGAAGTCGCGAAGTTTTTCACCGGTCGAGGTGAACGCGATCGGACGACCCACAACTTCCTTGACGCTGAGCGCAGCACCACCGCGCGCATCGCCATCGAGTTTGGTGAGGATGACGCCGTCGAGCTCGAGAGTCGCGTGAAAGGCTTCGGCAGTGTTCACCGCGTCTTGACCAGTCATCGCGTCGATCACCAGGAACGTGTAATCGGGATCGACCGCTTCAGAGATCCAGCGAACCTCGTCCATCAGTTCCGCGTCGATAGCAAGACGGCCGGCGGTATCGACGATGACGATGTCGCGGCCGGTCTTACGCGCTTCGGTCAGTGCATTCTTCGCGACCTGCACGGGATCGGAATCTTCAGAAAAGACTGGTACTTCGATCTGACGACCGAGTGTGCGTAGCTGCTCAACTGCCGCGGGACGCTGAAGATCAGCACCAACAAGAAGCGGATGACGGCCTTGGCTTTTAAACCAACGAGCCAACTTCGCTGAGTTGGTCGTCTTACCCGAACCCTGCAAACCAGCCATAAGGACAACAGTCGGCGGCTTTGCGTTGTACGTGATGCGAATGGTTTCGCCGCCGAGTGTGGCGGTGAGTTCGTCATTGACGATCTTGACCATTTGCTGGCCAGGATTCAGTGCCTTTGAAACCTCTTCGCCGACGGCACGATCACGCACACGTGCGCAGAAGTTCTTAACGACAGTGAAGTTGACATCGGCTTCGAGCAGAGCGAGACGAATCTCACGCAGCGCTTCATCGACATCGGCTTCAGAAAGTTTTCCTTTGCCCTTGAGTTTTCCAAGGACGGACTCAAAGCGGTCCGAAAGTGATTCAAACATCAGGCCGCAACCTCAACAGTTTCATCGTCACTAGCAAGAACATCGTCGTGAAAAATGAGTTTCTTCATGCGAACAGTGCCTCCACGAATTCGGCAGCATCGAATGGAACAAGATCGTCTGCGCCTTCACCGAGGCCAACCAACTTCACCGGAATTCCGAGTTGATCGTGAATGGCAATCACGATGCCACCTTTGGCCGATCCATCAAGTTTCGTGAGTACAACGCCGGTGAGTTCAACGGCATCTGTGAACTGTTTGGCTTGCACCAAACCGTTCTGACCAGTGGTTGCATCGATCACAAGGAGCACCTCTGTCACGGTCCCAGCCCCCTTATCAGCGACTCGTCGAACCTTGCTGAGTTCTTCCATGAGATTCACTTTGTTGTGGAGGCGACCGGCGGTATCAGCAAGAACAAGGTCGATGTTTCGAGCGTTTGCCGCGTCGACGCCGTCGAAGATCACCGCGCTTGGATCGCCACCCTCGCTACCACGAACGAGTTCTGCGCCGGCGCGCTCGGCCCACATTCCAAGTTGCTCAGCAGCAGCAGCGCGGAATGTATCGCCCGCAGCCATAAGCACAGTTCGACCTTCGCGGACTTCGCGCACACCCAACTTTCCGATGGTCGTCGTCTTACCCACACCATTCACGCCAACGAAGAGCCATACCGTTGGCCCCGGCTCGCTCGACATTTTGAGTTCACGATCGAATCCGCTCAGTCGATCGGCCATCTCTGCCTTCAGAGCGCCAAGCAGTTCTTCGCCGTTGGAAAGACCGTCGGCTTTGACTCTCGCCCGTAGGTGATCGAGAAGTTCCTGAGTTGACGCGACACCAACGTCGGCGAGTATCAGTGCTTCTTCAAGTTCGTCCCACGTCTCGGCGTCGATCTTTGAACGCCCAGCGATCGAACCCATCGCACCCGACAACGCGGCACGAGCTTTTCCAAGCCGGTCGCGGAATCGAGGACGTTCTGCAACTTCCTCGACCATTTCGGGCGCAACAACTTTTTCAATTTCGACTGGTTCAGCAACAACCTCGTCGGCTGGAACTCGAGTCTCGAGATCGGCTGCAACTTCGGCTTCGACCAATGCGGCGCGAGCAACTTCCTCGGCCGGCGCCACGCGATCGTCAACCGGAGCACGTCGCTTTGACGGTGGCTCGATCGACCCACGGCGATTCCGGGGAGCGATGAATCCGAACCCGACAATCACCCCAAGAAGGACGACAGCGGCAACGATGATGAGGATCACGGTCATGGGAAAATCAGCCTAGTGGGCGACCATTCAGGCTCATCCGGGCGAGTTGATCCGCTTCCTCATTCGAACCCGTGGTTCGCCCCCAGACGCGTCGGTGGCCGCCCTCGCAGGCGACCACCGATAACTACCCGGTTGGGAAGTTCGAGTTACTTGAGCGTGCCGAGAGTGACAGAAACATCGAGGATCTTGCCGTCACGATTGATTTCAACGACCACTTTGTCGCCAGGGCTATAGCCGCTGGCCATTCCTCGGAGTTCGTCAAAGCTGCGAACCGGCACACCGTCGACCGCGACGATGAGGTCGCCGGACTTGATGCCAGCCTTATCGGCGGCGCCGCCGCTCGTAACACTTTGCACATAGGCGCCGGCGCTTCCCGAAGGTGTCGTGCTCGGGCCGCTCAGACCGAGCCCTGCGCGTGCAACGGTCTTGCCTGCTGCAAGTTGGTCGGCCACGCGCTTGGCAGTCGAGATCGGGATGGCAAAACCAATACCGGTGTTTTCGCCTGTCTCGCTGTAGATCGACGAGTTGATACCCATGATCTCGCCATTGCGGTTCGCAAGTGCGCCACCGGAGTTACCCGGATTGATCGAAGCGTCGGTCTGAATCATGTTGATGACGACGCTCTTTTCGTTCGGCACCGGTCGATTGACGGCCGAGACAATGCCCGAGGTCACGGTCTGCTCGAGTCCATAGGGACTTCCCACAGCGACGGCAATCTGACCGACATGTGGCTTCTCGATCGCCAACTTTGCGGCAGGAGCTGCGAGACCAGCAGCACGAACGACTGCGATATCCGTTCCGGTATCAGCACCCAGCACCTGACCCTTCACAGCCGTTCCGTGCGAATCACGAACGGTCACCGTGGAGGCAGTACCAACAACGTGTGCATTCGTAATGAAGAGGTCGGTGTCATACGCAACGCCTGATCCAAGGCCATCGGTCGTTTCGATCTGCACAACCGAAGGACTCACTGTTGCTGCGACGTAGGCGATTGGCTCGGAGCCAGGGTCGATCGTGACTGCAGTCGTCGTGACCTGACCGTTCGCACTTGAACTGCGAACAACGGTTGTCGTGTTGCCATCGATAAGCGACCGAATGCCAAAGCCAAGACCAAACAGACCCACAACAACGACGAGAGCCACGACAACGCGCAAGAACGAATTCGAACGACGAGGACCAGAGGGAGTCGCAACTCGCTCGGGCGGCGGGGTCGGAGCTCCACCCCAGGCGTTTGATGTCGGAACGGGCGGCACAGGGGTTGTCGGTGCGGCGGGGCCACCGCTCCCCCACGCCGGGGGCGTCGGCGCGGAATCCCATCCACCGGCCGGAGTCGGCGGGGTCGGGGGCTGAGGTGGCATTGCGGGGGGCTGGTTCTCCCAGGTCATAACGAATCGGCTCCTGCAGCGGTTTCGGATCGAATGGTACGGACACCAAGGGGTGAACGTATGGGCAACGTACTGAGCACCAGCGAAAGCCGAACGAAAGTCGAAACGTCTCTGGCGAGCGAAGAGATTTTCAGGCCAGCAACGTCGGAGGCGGCGGAGGCGGAAGGGGCAACTGTGGCTCTGTAGGCGCTAAAGCCGGCAACCAAAGAGCAAACGCAGAACCATGATCGACCTGCGAAACCAGTTTTACTTCTCCGCCATGGGCCTCGGCGATCTGGCGGACGATGGTGAGGCCTAGTCCACTTCGTCCCTGTTCGCGACCTTCTCGGGGATTGCCGCGCCAGAATCGTTGGAAGACACGATCCTGATCGTCGGGGTCAATTCCCGCACCTTGGTCCTCGACGGCCAACCAGACCCACGGGCCGTCAATGCCACCGCGAAGACGAACCGTGGTTCCTTCGGGCGAATAGCGAATCGCGTTGGCGAGGAGATTTCCGAGCGCTTGGCGCAGCGCTAACCGGTCGCCGATGACCCAGAGCCCTGCAGGGGCATGATGAACGAGATGCACGCCGGCAGCAATTGCGGGAGCGTTGAATTCTTCGGCCGCTTCATCAATGAGTTGTGAAACATCAACTGGATCGCGCTCCAGCGACAACGTGCCTTTACGCGCATAGACCAGCAGGTCGTCAACAAGTCGAGCCATACGTTCTGATGAGCGTTCGACAACCTCTGCCGTGTGGCGAAGGTCTTCCGCGTTTGCGTCGGGATCAGAAAGCGTCACTTCGAGGTTGGTGCGAATAACTGCGAGCGGATTGCGAAGTTCGTGACTCGCTTCATGAATGAACTGCCGTTGCCCCTCGAACGCTTCCTCAAGACGGCCGAGCATGTCGTCGAAGGTGTCAGCCAATTGACGGAGTTCATCGTTTGGTCCACCGAGATCAATTCGCTGCTTGAGGTCACTGGCTTGAATCTCGCGAACTGAATTTGAAATTTCACCAAGCGGCCGGAGCATGCGACCACTCACAACCCAACCAACAATGAGACTTGTAAAAAACAGAGCGAGTAACGCCCAGAACGAATACACCCGCAATGCATCGAGAGCCCGTTCATTCACTGCCCGTTGCACCAACTGCGCTTGATCGGGCTGAATAAACGTGAGCCCACCAACCTGGAACGCGGTGGCTGAGATTTTCTGATTACTCAGAGAATTGTGAAGGCCGAGATAGATCCCACCGACAACCAAACCAGCAAGCCCGAAAACGAGGATCGACCAGACCGCAGTGAGACGAAAACGAATGGAGCCCATCCACGCAGGCAAACGGCTTGACGCCCGGTAACTGCGTGAATGCAGTCGCGTGCGAACAGCGCTTCTTGCGCGTGTTTGGTCTGCGGGCAGATCCTGCTGATCGTCGTCAGCCCCCGAGAAATGCGGATTAATCACGGATCGAGCAATCGGTAGCCCGAACCGATAACGGTTTCGATGAGCGGCGTTTCATCGTCGATAGAAACCTTGCGGCGAAGTGTGCCCACCGTGACGCGCACCGTGTTGGTAAACGGGTCTGCATGTTCATCCCAAACATGTTCGAGCAGCGTCTCCTGTGAAATCACTTCACCTGCGTGCAACATGAAATAGCGCAGGAGCGCAAACTCCTTCGCAGTGAGGTCGAGTCGACGCGATCCACGAGTTGCTTCATGGCGCGCATCATCGATTTCGAGTTCACCGACCACCGTGACTGATGAAACGGCCCTGGAATCGCGGCGCAACAGGGAACGCACCCGCGCCAACAGTTCAGGAAACGCGAATGGTTTCACCAGATAGTCGTCGGCACCATCGTCGAGGCCGGCGACACGGTCTTCGAGGCCGTCACGAGCGGTGAGCATCAAAATTCGAGGCTGGGGATCGGCTTCGAGTCGGACCCTCCGGCACACCTCACGACCATCGATACCGGGCATGGTGATGTCGAGGCACAGAAGGTCGTACGTGTTCACCATGATTTTGTCGAGAGCATCGGCGCCGTCGTTCGAAACGTCGACCGCATATCCCTCGCGTCGAAGCCCCCTCGCTACGGCTTCGGCCAAATCGACTTCGTCATCAACAACAAGCACTCGCACGGCGTTGACGGTACCGCCCCAGACTCCCCTCCCCCTTGCACTCTGGGCCAGGGACGCCGCGATCGCGACCGGCGACAACGTTCCTTCTCGGCTTTATGGTGGTCTTCGGTCCGATGTGGTCCCCTTCGCTCCATGACTGCGACCCACAACGCCCCAACATCCCCACATCCCTTCCAGGAGACCCCGATGTCCGATCCGTCGATCCCTTCCGCCGCTGCCCCGGCCCCCGCCGAAACCACGGTCGCCCGATCGGCCGATGCTGCACTCCTTGAGTCAGCACTCATGGAGATGAAGAAGGTCATCGTCGGCCAAGACCGTGCCATTGAGCGACTCTTCGTCGGCCTTCTTGCTCGCGGCCATGTACTTCTCGAAGGCGTGCCTGGACTCGCGAAAACCCTTGCAGTCGAAACGCTCGCCACGGTGATCGGCGGCAATTACAACCGCCTGCAATTCACTCCCGACCTTCTCCCCGCCGACCTCGTGGGCACCCGCATCTTCCGCGCATCGAACGAATCGTTCGACATCGAGTGGGGCCCAGTCTTCGCCAACATCGTTCTGGCCGATGAGATCAATCGTGCTCCAGCCAAAGTGCAGTCCGCTCTGCTCGAGGTCATGGCCGAGCACCAAGTGTCCATCGCCGGCACCACGAAGAAGGTTCCTGAGCCGTTCTTGGTGCTCGCCACCCAGAACCCAATCGAAAGCGAGGGCGTGTACCCGCTTCCCGAAGCCCAGCGTGACCGATTCCTTATGAAAGTTGTCGTCGGCTATCCGACCGCAGCCGAAGAAGCCCAGATCGTTGCCCGAATGGGTGGCGGCGCCCCGAAAGCCGAGCAGGTACTCAGCCTCGAGCAACTCATCGAACTGCAGAAGTCCTGCGATGCGGTGCACGTTGCACCAGCCGTCGCCGATTACGCCGTTCGTCTCGTTCTCGCCACTCGCGAACCAGCGGCGTACGGACTTCCCGAACTTTCAGAGCTCATTTCTTGGGGTGGAAGCCCACGCGCCTCGCTTGGACTTGTTGCCGGAGGTCGTGCCCTCGCCCTCATGCGCGGACGTTCCTACGTGTTGCCGCAAGACATTTTCGACATTGCACCCGATGTATTGCGCCACCGCGTTGTGCCGTCGTACGAAGCACTTGCACAGGGACTCTCGGTTGAGCAGATCCTCGCCCGCCTTTTGTCGACCGTGCATGCACCTGTGATCGCGCCGTCGCAGAACCCAACCGCAGTTACCGGCCGGTGAGCGCCAAGAAAACCGCGGCTCCCTCAATTGACGGAACCCCCGCCGCGGAGATTCTCCGTCGCCTTGAAATCTCGGTGACGCGTCGCCTCGACGGGTTATTGCAAGGCGATCACCGCGGACTCACGCCGGGCCATGGTTCAGAACCCGGCGAAATTCGGGCCTACCAACCAGGCGATGACGTTCGCCGCATTGATTGGAACGTCACCGCCCGACTCGGCGAGACCCATGTGCGTGACAGCGTTGCTGATCGCGAACTCGAGACATGGATCCTCGTTGATGCCTCCGCATCGCTCGCATTCGGAACAGCAACCTGCGAAAAGCGCGACCTCGCTCTTGCCGGCGTTGCGGCGACCGGTTTCCTGACGGCACGCACTGGCAACCGCATCGGCGCAATGACCATCGGACCCGACGGTGCCTCTCCGCCCGTTCCAGCACGATCTGGTCGCGTGCATATGCAGGCGCTCCTTCGTCAGGTCCTGACTGCTCTTGATAATCCGCAGCCCGGACGTACCGACCTCACCGCCGGACTACGACGCATCGCTGGGACAGCAAGGCGTCGTGGCCTCATCGTTGTGATCTCTGACTTCCTTGACCCGGGCCCCTGGGACGCCGCCCTCCGAACGCTGGCTCTTCGCCACGACGTGCTGTGCATCGAAGTCGTCGACCCCGTTGAACTTGCCCTTCCCGATGTCGGAATGCTTTTGCTCCACGACACCGTGACTGGTCGCGAAATCGAAGTGCCCACAGGTAACGCCAAGTTCCGTGAGCGCTACGCGCAAGCCGCCGCTGACCAACGAGCGGCGATAGCGACTCGTATCCGTGCAACCAGCGCAGATCATTTAGTGCTTCGCACCGATCGCGACTGGCTGCTCGACCTCGCCCGATTCGTTTCTCGTCGACGCGACCGCATTGATTCTCTTTCTCGTTCCGCTGCGCATGGTTCTGGAAATGTCGGAGCAATCGCCGGAGCGACCTTCACCACTGGAGCCATCCGATGATGGGTATTTCCTTTCTCAGCCCTTGGCGATTGCTGCTGCTTTTTGTGGTCGTTGCCCTGGGAGCCGTCTATGCGGTCTTTCAAAAGCGCCGCTCGAAATATGCAGTTCGGTTCACCAATCTCGAACTTCTCGAGTCCATTGCACCGAATCGTCCGGGCTGGCGACGTCACATTGCGGCTGCGGTGCAGCTCGTTGCACTCGCAGCGTTGGTGTTGGCATTCTCGCAACCGGTGCACGATGTAAAAGTTCCTCGCGAACGAGCAACAGTCATGCTTGCTCTTGACGTTTCGCTTTCGATGGAAGCAACCGATGTGAAGCCTGATCGCATCGAGGCAGCAAAGGCCGCAGCAATAGCGTTCCTCGACGATGTCCCCGCACAGTTCAATGTCGGGCTCGTCACCTTTGCGGGAAGCGCAAAGATTCGTGTCACACCGACGACTGATCGTGAGCAAGTTGCCAACGCGATCCAAAATGCTCAACTCGCGGACGGAACAGCAATCGGTGACGCCATCGATTCAAGCCTTGATGCGCTCGGCGATGTACCGCCTGCTCCCGACGGTGCCGCAGTACCCGCAGCGATCGTGCTGTTGTCCGACGGAACAACGACGATGGGAACACCAAACGCCACCGCGACACAACGAGCAATCGATGAAGGCGTACCCGTCTCCACTATCGCCTTCGGAACACCAAACGGAACCGTCACGCTGCCAAACGGCCAGAGTGTGAGCGTTCCTGTCGATGCACCGTCGCTCAAGACCATCGCAACCGAGTCTGGTGGCAACTTTTACGAGGCCTCGACACAGAATCAGTTGACCGACGTCTACTCGAAGATCGGATCCTCGATTGGATACGACGACGCACAGTCATCGCTCACACAGTGGTTCGTTGCAGCATCGTTCCTCACGCTGGTGCTCGCGTCAGGCCTCGCGCTGGCATGGTCAAACCGACTTCCGTAGTCGCCGCAAAGCAGAACACAAACGGCCCACCGAGCAATCGGTGGGCCGCTGTTCGTTTTCTGTCCTGCGTCTGCAAGTTCGCTAGGAAGACACCTTTTCGCTGACAACTCGCGACGAACCACCGGATTGCATCGAGACGCCGTAGAGGCAATCGGCGGCTTCCATGGTGCGCTTCTGATGGCTCACGATGACGAGCTGGGCATCATTGCGGAATTCCGCAACGAGTCCAAGGAATCGACTGAGGTTCATGTCATCGAGAGCGGCCTCGACTTCGTCCATCACGTAGAACGGCGACGGACGACTGCGGAACACTGCAAACAAGTACGCCAACGCCGTGAGCGAACGCTCGCCACCCGAAAGCAACGAAAGCTTCCGAACGTTCTTTCCGGAAGGCTTTGCCTCAACCTCGATTCCGGTAAGCAACAAGTTATCGGGTTCGGTGAGCTTCAGCCGGCCCTGACCACCAGGGAAGAGCGTCTCGAAGAGTGCTTCGAAATTGGCAGCCACATCGGCAAATGCGGCAGCGAACACGCTGACGATTTCGCCGTCGATCGCCCGAATCACCTTGGCAAGTTCGCGACGACTTTCCTTGACGTCTTCGAGTTGCTGTTCAAGGAACGTATGGCGTTCTTGAAGAGCCTCGAATTCTTCAAGGGCCAACGGATTGATCGGGCCCATGAGGCGGAGATCACGTTCAAGCTCGCGGGCTCGGCCAGCGGCAGTAGCGCCTTCAGCGAGTTCGGGGCATTCGCTGGCAATCGCGACATCGGGTTCGCAGTCGAGATCGCGTCGGAGTGCTTCGACTGCCGCTTCGATACGCATTTCGATTTCGGCGTGATCGATCTCGGCGCGCTGCAAACGCTCGCGGACCTCGCTGAGACCGCGTTCCTGATCGGCACGCTGACGACGAAGACCATCGAGTCGACCGGCAACACCGCGAGCCGCCTCGGACTGCTGACGACGACGCTCACGGAAATCGTTAAGGCGACCTTCAATAAGCGACGAGCGATCCTGAATGAGCGCCGACAAGCGATCGAGTGCGGTTTGCGTGCGGTCGAGTTCGAGTCGGCGAGCTTCGGCGGCCTCTCGTTCGGCAGCGGCACCCTCGAGTCGGGTTTCGACCTCGGCCAAACGACCGGTGAGGAATTGCCGACGCTCGACCACCGCAACGCTTCGAACTTCGAGATCGCTCCGACGAGAGCCAACCTCAGCTGCTTGCTCTTCAAGACGAGCACGGGACTCGGCCATTCTTCGAGCGGACGCTGCGAGTTCGTTGTCGGCTGCTTCGAGATCGGGAAGCATCCCCTCGAGTTCGGCAATACGAGCATCTTCACGAGTCACGCGATCGGTGAGTTCGCCAAGATGATCGTTGAGTGCTTCGGCTTCCGTGGCCGCATCACGACGATCGGTTTCGGCTCGCTGTAAACGGTCGCCCGCTGCGGTGAGTCGAGAATCGTTTGCGTCGAGATCGCGAGCAAGACCAGCTTCGACGCTTGCGGCGTCGGTCAGTTCGGCTCGTGCCGTTTCGAGCACTGCGGCTGCATCTGCAGCAACAAGTACAGCTTCGTCGGCACGGCGGGTTGCTTCGTCGAGAGCGGCACCAGTTGCACCAGCGCCGGATGAACCGACTCGCCAACCGCTCACGCCGAATCGATCGCCACTGCTTGTGACAACGATTGCGTCGGGGTGAGCAAGTGATGCATCGACTGCCTGCACCCAGCCACCATCGATAACGACTGCAGCGCCGATAAGTGCATCGAGAAGCGGTTCGACATCGGGGCGACGAGCTCGGACATGTCCGCGCAATGGCGCACCAACGGGAGGAGCAGTGCGCGTTGAACGACCCGCACCCAGAGCGAGTACCGCACCGCTAAGTGATTCTGCGCTGAGCGCTTCAAGTGCTCGGCGTCCGGCATCGACACCGTCGACGACAACAGCGGCAAGCGCTTCGCCAACGGCAGCTTCGAATGCTGCTTCCCAGCCCACATCGATTTCGACGAGATCGAGAACCGTTCCGAGGACACCGTCGATGCCAGCGAGACGTTCGGTGCCAGCGCGAGACCGTGCTTCGTCGAGGGCCAGCGCAAGCGCTTCGACTCGAGCGCTCCAGGCGTTCTTCTCGCTTTCAGCGGCACGATGAACTGCTTCAGCTGCTTGAACTGCGGACTCGGCACGCGAACGACGCGCTTCGGCCGATTCCATCGCCTCGACTAACGGAAGTTCGGCCGATTCAAACTCGATGAGCTGGGCCCGAAGGGTCTCAGTCTCGGTGAGGAGCGTGGCAGCCTTTTCGGCCAACGCAGTTGCACGCGTTCCGATGCGATCGCGTTCTTCACGAGCACGGCCAGATGCGGTGCGAAGCGCAGCGAGTTCTCCACGAACTTCGGCTGCAGCACCTGTGGGCGCAGGTACACCGCTCGCCCACTGCTCTTCGAAGACCAAACGTTCAGCAGCGAGAAGTTCCTCGGCCTCGGCAAGTTCCGCAGTAAGAGGTTCGAACTTTTCTGATTCGGCCTCGACCTCGGCCAGTTCGGCGGCGAGTCGTGCCGCTTCGGCTTCGAGCGATGCAACAACTCCTTGATCGATCGATGCACCACGAAGGCGATCGACACCGCGGCGACGTTCGGTGAGCACCGCCGACAAACCACGAGCCTGCTGGAACAGCGACTCGTACGAAGCGAGGCCATCGCCAAGATCGTCGCCGCCCATTGCGGTGAGTTCCGCCTCGACCGACATAATTTGCGTGTCGAGTTCGGCGAGTGAACGACGAAGACGTTCTTCTTCAGCGGAAAGTTCGGAGCGGCCGCGCATTCCGTTTTCGAGTCGCGTACGAAAACCCGCAAGCTCGCGACCGGCAATAAAGATGCGTAGTGCGGTGAGTTCGGAAACCACACCAGCATGGCGACGAGCGGCATCGGCCTGACGTTCAAGCGGACGCAACTGGCGACGAACTTCGCGAAGGAGATCCTGCAAACGAGTCAGGTTTCCTTCGGTCGCAGTGAGGCGACGTTCGGACTTCTCCTTGCGTCGGCGGTACTTCAGAATGCCAGCTGCTTCTTCAATGATTGCGCGACGTTCTTCGGGACGGGCATTCAGCACCGCATCGATCTGGCCCTGCGAAATGATGACGTGCTGCTGACGACCAACACCACTGTCGGAGAGCAAATCCTGAATGTCGAGAAGTCGACATGGCACACCGTTGAGCGCATATTCGCTGTCGCCTGAACGGAACAAGGTGCGAGTGATCGTGACCTCGTTGAACTCGATGGGAAGCATTCCCGAGGAGTTGTCGATCGTGAGGCTGACCTCGGCGCGACCAAGTGCTGCGCGCTTGGTGGTACCTGCAAAAATGACGTCGTCCATCTTCTGCGAACGAACGGCGGAAGGCGCCTGGGCGCCGAGCACCCAGCCGATCGCGTCGACCACATTGGACTTGCCCGAACCATTGGGGCCCACCACAACGGTGACTCCTGGTTCGAGATCGAGAGCTGTCGTATCGGCGAAGGACTTGAAGCCCTTCATCGTGAGTCGTTTCAGATACATCAGACCTGACAGACCTCGCAGTAGAAGGTGGACCGGCTGGCAACCTTGGTCTTCACGATGTCGTTACGACGACAACGACGACATGGCTGCTTTTCACGGTCGTACACCTGATGGTGGCTTTGGTAATCGCCGGCTTTACCGAAGAGGTCGACGTACTGGCCGTCGCCCAAGGTTGAGCCGTTGTACTTAATTGCTTCGTGCAGGATCTCGACGAGCGAGCGATAGAGCCGACGAATTTCCTGCGTCGTGAGCGAACCCGTTTCGCGGTCGTAGCGAAGACCCGAGTCGAAAAGGATTTCGTCGGCATAGATGTTGCCGATGCCAGCGATCATTGACTGATCAGTGAGGAACGCCTTGAGCGACTGGCTCTTCGAGCGAAGGAGATGTCCGAAGTCGACCCATGACATTGGGGTTTCCACCGGATCGACACCAAGGTTCGAGAGTTCTTCGATTTCCGAGGAGATTTCGTCGGGAGTTGCCAGGAACATCTCGCCAAACGTGCGCGGGTCGATGAATCGAAGTTGGCCACCCTGCGTGAACGTGATTGTCACGTGAGTGTGCTTTTCGACCTCGTCCTTCGGTGTTGCGCGACGCAACTGACCCGACATGCGCAGATGCACGATGAGCACCTGGCCATTGTCGAGCGGCAGAAGGAGGTACTTCCCCTTCCGCTGTGAACCAGTGATCTTGGCGCCAACAAGACCGTTAATGAATTCTTCGGGGCTCTGTCGTTTGATCGACTTCTTGCCGCTGACTTCGACACTCTTGACCTTGCGTCCGACGACCTCTTTTTCAAGTTCGCGGCGAATGGTTTCTACTTCGGGCAATTCAGGCATCGTGCTGCCCACTCTCATGGTTGGGAACGGTCACCGTTGACAGGTGTTCAAGCGCGGCGTGCGCTGCAGCCTGTTCGGCGCCTTTCTTTGAGCGACCTTCGCCTTCACCGATGACGTTGCCATCGACCGATACGCGAGCGAAGAATCGCTTCTCGTGATCGGGGCCTTCTGCCCCGAGTTCATAAACCGGCGCCGCAGAAAAACGTCGCGCGGTGAGTTCTTGAAGTTGTGACTTGAAGTCGCCGTCGCCGGGTTCTTCGGCCGCAGCAGCGATTGATGCGTCGAAGAGGCCAAGAACAACTTCGCGTGCGGCATCGATGCCACCGTCGACATACACAGCGCCGATGATGGCTTCCATGGCGTCGGACAGGATTGACGCCTTGGATCGTCCGCCGCTGGCATCTTCGCCTTTGCCTAAACGCAGCGCTTGGCCGACACCAAGGTCGGCGGCAACTTTGGCCAACGTGGGTTCGCTCACGACCGCCGACCGAACTTTGGCCAGCAGACCTTCGGGCATTTCCGGATGCGAGGTGAAGAGATGATCGGTGACGATCACGCCAAGCACTGCATCGCCGAGGAATTCAAGCCGTTCATTGGAAGCGGCATGACCGGTTTCAGAACACCACGACCGATGCGTGAGCGCGAGGAGCAAAGGCCCGGGCTCGGAGAATCCGTAACCCAACCGTTCGACCAGCGCGGAGACAGCGTCGGAGCTCAGGACCTCAGCCCAGCTTCGCCATGACGTAATCGATGGCATCTCGGACGGTCTTGAGATCGGCCAGGTCTTCATCTTCGATACGGAAGCCAACGCTGCGCTCGCCGAGTTCCTCTTCGAGGGCCTCGACCAGCTCAATGAGGGCCAGGCTGTCGGCATCGAGGTCGTCGGCGAAGGAATCGCCTTCGTTGATGGCGGAGGGCTCGGTCTCGAGAATGTCGGCCAAACGGTCACGGACCAGATTCAGGACGAACTCTCGGTCAATGGGGCCTTGTTCGACATGGGTCTCAGCGGGCACAACGGTCTCCTCGGACGGCGATGGAACGGGCCGATCGTAGCGGGGTCAAACTTTGCCCGCTTGTGAAAACGGCTGCTCAACGCCCTTCTGAGGCCAGCCTGAGGCTGGGTTCAGTCAGTAGGACGAACAGTGGCGGCGATATGACCGACCACATCGGCGTTCACCATGTCCGCCGCAACGCGCACCGCATTCACCATGGCCCGGTCTGAGGAGGAGCCATGACTGATGATGCAGACACCATCGACGCCGAGAAGCATCGCTCCGCCGGTGTTCTCAGGATCGAGGGAGTCGTAGAGCGGCAAGAGCGACGGCCACAGTGCCGCCGCAGCAGCGCGAGCTTCATCGGAAGAATCGAACGCAGCGAGAAGTGAGTTGATGATCGACTTCAACGAACCTTCGAGAGTTTTCAGCGCGACGTTTCCGGTGAAGCCATCGGTCACAACGACGTCGACGTCGTCAGTCATGATGTCGCGGCCTTCAACGTTGCCGATGAACTGGGCACCTGTCGCGCCGATCCAGGAACCTTCCGCAAGCAACTTGTGCGTTTCCTTTACAAGCGGATTGCCCTTGGTCGGTTCTTCACCAATCGACAACAACCCAACTCGAGGCGACGCAATTCCAAAACGCTGTTTCGCGAACACTGCACCCATTTGCGCGAACTGCACAAGCCAGTCGGCATTGCATTCGGAGTTCGCTCCGGCATCAAGCAACACCGTTGGAGTTTCGGCGCCAGGAACAGGAATCGGCGTTGCAATTGCTGGCCTTTGTACGCCCTTAATGCGCCCCATACGTAACAATGCACTGGCCATGGTGGCGCCGGTGTTTCCTGCGCTCACCATTGCTGATGCTTTGCCGTCGCGCACCGCTTCTGCTGCGCGCACAAGTGATGAATCTTTCATCTTGCGAACGCTTGAGCCGGGATCGGCGTCCATCGCAATAACTTCCGACGCTTCGATGACCTCAAGGCCACCGGTGTCGCCAAGTTCCGCGGCGCGTCCGACCAACACAACGGGAATACCAAGTTCGTCGACGGCGCGACGCGCTCCAGCAACGATTGCGTCGGGAGCGTTGTCGCCCCCCATGGCATCTACAGCGATGGGAAGCATGTGTGACCTCTCGGGATCAGTCGACGTCGAGTGCCTGGCGGCCGTTGTACCAACCGCAGTTGCCACACACGACGTGCGGACGCTTCACGGCGCCACAACGCGGGCAGGAGCTACGAGCCGGAGTGGCGATACGCCAAGCTGAGGCACGACGGCTACGGCTCTTGGACTTCGAGGTCTTCTTCTTGGGTACGGCCATGGTCGTTCCTGATTCGGGGGGCGGCACACTGACGCCGCTCGCGGGACCGGGGGGTGCCCCGGGCAGACGGAGGACTCTACTCGCCGAGGTCGCCCGGTTCGAAGTCCAGATCTGCGAGGGCCGCCCAGCGGGGATCGGAGATGGGTCCAGCACCCTCGTCTTCTTCGGATTCGACGCCCTCTCCTTCGACCCGGGCTGGGAACAATTCCGGGGCTGGACCTCGGCAATCGGCATCGCACAGCGGGGCCAGGGGCAGCGCCAGTAGCACCGCATCACGCACCATGGGCTCGAGATTCACAGTGTCCTCGGCCATCGCGTAGGTCTCACCCTCGACGGGACGAGGTTCGAAGATCTCCCGGATCTGCGCCACGGATCGACCTTCGACAGGCTGCAAACACCGCCGACATTCCCCCACCCAAGGGGTGGTGATGGTGCCGGTTGCGACCAAACCACTACTCAGCGTTTCAAGTTCAAGATCGAGACTGATCGACGCGTCTTCGGGCACCGTGGCCGAGCTAATCCCCAAACCAGGAAGCTCGACCGATTCAGTGAACTGACGGCGCGTTCCAGGATGTCGACGAAGGTCGGCGATCGGCACGACCAAAGGTCGGTAGGTCATCGATTACGCGAGGTCCTGATCGAAAAAGTTCGAGGCAGCGTCGCGAATTGTCTGAGTGGGGTGGTTCGAGGACGGGGGCGGCGGAAGATCGGAGTAGCGATCATCGACAACCGTGAGACGCGGGCGATCGTCGTACGCGTCGTACTGATCGTCGAATGGAAGCGCTCCGTCGTCCCACGGTTCGGCATTGACCATGCCCTCGGCGTCGTACAACGCGGGCGCGTCATCGAGTTGCGAAAGTTCGTCGTAGACCGAAGGCTGTGTCGGCGGCGCCGAGAAGTCTTCGCCTTCCGAGTCGTACATCACTTGTTCAGGGGCACCTTCGACGCCGTGTTCGGCAGCAGCCGCTGCTTCGGCAAGGAGATTCGTGCCCTGCAACTTTGCGCGACCGGCACCAACAAGTTTCTGCGTGCGTTCCAGCACGATTTCGAAACTGGCAAGTTTCTGATCGCAGAAGTCTTCGACCTCGTGACGAAGTCGGCGAGCGTCGGCCTGCGCCGCATCGACGATGTCATACGCGCGCTGTTCGGCGGCTTTTACAACCTCAGTGCGCTGCACCATGCGTTCGGCGCGGGTACGGGCCTGGTCGAGGAGGTCGTCGGCTTCATGGCGAGTGCGGGCAAGGAATTCTTCGCGTTCCTTCAGCAACCAACGAGCGGCGCGGAGTTCTTCCGGCAACGATTCAAGCGCTTCATCAATAAGGCCAAGAACCTCGTCCTTCACGATCATCGATGAAGCAGACAACGGCACATCGCGCGCGTTCTCGATCATGTCGCGCAGTGTGAGCAACACGTCTTCGGTCTCGGCCGGGTGATATTGCGCGCCAACCGATGGCGGAGTGAGGTCGATCTCGATGTCGTGATCGTCGTATGCGGGATTGTCGAACTGGCTCACGATCCGTACTTCTCCTGAAGTCGTTTGGCGACGGCGGGCGGCACCATGGCCGTCACATCGCCACCGAAGCGGGTGATCTCTCGAAGCAACTTCGACGCAAGGAATGAGTTCCCGGACGCCGACGGGATGAACAATGTGTCCACGCCCGAAATCTTTTGGTTCATCTGCGCCATCTGCAATTCGCTCTCGAAATCAGAAACGGCTCGCAGGCCCTTCACAATGAAGTCGGCGCCCATCTCTTTGGCCAGGTCGACAACGAGTGATGCAAACATCGTGACCTTGACATTGGGAAGGTGCGCAACTGATTCCTCGAGCATCTCTCGACGCTCATCAAGCGAGAACAATGGCTCGCCCTTCTGCGGATTACGCATGGCCGCGACGATGACTTCGTCGAAGAGACGCGACGCAGTCGCGATGATCTCAAGGTGACCGTTATGGATCGGGTCGAACGATCCCGGGTAAAGCACTCGGGTCACGGAGACTCCGGACTGT
>WLOT01000059.1 GCA_009699125.1 Actinomycetota bacterium | reverse complement strand
TCGTTCAACGGTGAGTTTGCGATGTCGTTGTTCATCATGATCACCGCATCTGGTTCTGGGGGGTCTGAAGGATGTACGCGAAGACCGCTCGAGCGTTCGATGTGGATTTCCACGCGGTGCTATTGGTCTGGCCAGAAGCCGAGAGGATTGCCGCGCGTGCAGTCGCATCCAGCGGTTCGCCAAGGATCGCGATCGCTGCTCGGTCGAGCGCCTCGCCAACAGTTATGGGCGCAGGTGAGCCGAGAATGCGGTTTGCATCGAACTGCGGAGCTGGTGCGCCGAATCCGTTTGATCCGAGCGTTGCCAAATTCCAACGTGCCACCATGGCCCCTGCAGTTGTCCACCGAGCGTCGCTGTCGGGATAGCCGTCGGGGGTCTCCCAAGCGAGTGGAACTTGGCCGAGAAGTCCGAGTTGCCCCATCGTCGTGTTGGTCAGGTTTGTCGCTCGGGCTGGGTCCCATTGCAGCTGCATGGAGCGAAGGAGTCCTGCGAAATACTCAATCGGCCGACGCATCTTTCGGCCCGCAGACGCTCGGAACTCTGTTGAAAGAAGCAATGATCGAACCATCGGCGCAATTGCTGTGTCGTTTGCGGTGTACGCCTGGGCTGCAACGGTGACCACGGTGTCGGTGGGGCGAACGTGTTCGCCAATAAATCGAACCGCAAGTTTGTGGGCGAGACGTGTCGCAGTCTTTTGGTGTCGTGCGAGATAGACGAGCAGTGATTCGCCGGCCGCGACACCTGTGAGTCCGTTTGGACGCCAACCGAGAACGTCACCTCCTGTCGCAAGTGGGCCCATGTTGTGCCACTGCGGTCGGAACTGAAATCCGCCGTCGTTGCGGCTGGCAACTGACCACCCGGAAAGGAGATATGCAACTTCTTTGACATCGGCTTCGTCGTATCCGCCATCGACACCAACTGTGTGGAGCTCGAGCATTTCGCGCGCGTAGTTCTCGATCGGTAACCGTCCGCCGTCAGCTCGTGACAGTGCCTGATCGAGATAGAGGAGCATCGCCGGTGACTTTGCCGAAGCAACCAACATGTCGGAAAATTTTCCGGTCGCGTAGCGACGGATGACGTCGCGATCATCGGTGGGTTTATGTCGTGTGCTCGCGTCGTGGTTGATGTCGATGTTCAGGTGGTTCGACCAAAAATCGACGAGCAACTCGTGAAGCTGGCGTTTGCTCCACACGCCACGCACAATCGTCGCTGCCGCCATCTCTTGACGGGTGCGCCATGGATCGACACCGGCAGTGATTTCTGCCGCGGTCATTAGCGCGCGTGGGTACGACGGGAGAATTGCATCGACAGCGGAGTTGTCGATCGACTCCCAAGCCAATTGTTGATCGATCCACGCGGTCGTTCCGATTGCTCGAATCTCGGCAAGGAGAGCGGGTGTCAGACCGAAACTGAGTCGACGCGCCACGTGGAGAACCTGTGTTGCGGTTTCGCCCGTTGCTGAACCTGGCTGAGTCGTGGTCGTTGTCGGAGGAACCGTTGTCGTGGGGGCTGCAGTTGTCGGTGGAACGGTTGTGGGTGGAACGGTTGTGGCCGGGGCCGCACCAGGTGCGGGTGCGCAGGCTGCTGCGGTCGCAGCGACGACAGCAGCTCCGGTGCCGAACAACATCGCTCGACGATTGAGGATTCGAGGAGTGGGTTGGCTTTCGTCTTCGCAGTCGGAAACCGACGTGGATTGTGGGGACGAATCCATAGCAGCGCTCTTCCTGAGGTCGTCAACAGAGGTGGTGACTCGATCGTGCCAGAGGGCACGGCTGTTTTGTGTAAAGAAATCCTTTAGGAACGTTTCAGATCGGTTCCGCCCGGTGGGGCGAGATCAGCGGGGGTTGATGGCCTGGGCGAATGTCATGAAGACCCATGGCTTGGGGCCCTTGGTGAACTCGCTATGGACGAACTCGAGTTCGAATCCTGCGGCCTTGACGAGTTCCACCGGGTCACGGGTGAGGTGGCAGCCATCGGCCAGACGCCTTTCCAGCGGATCGAGGCGACGTTGCCAGGTCTGGGTCTTGGCATCGGGAGCGAGTCCGTGTTCAAGGAAATGGAAACGACCACCGGGCTTGAGGACTCGTCGGAGTTCGGCGAGTGCCTGTTCAACGCCAGGAATCGTGCAGAGCGTGAACGTACACAGCGCGCCGTCACAGGAGTTGTCGTCAAGCGCGACCGATTCGCCGCGCAGGCCCGCGTACTGAATGGGAATGGGTGAGGCGGCAATTCGCGGCACCGCAATCTTGCGGGCGGTGAGCGCAGGCTCGACGGCGTAGACCAGTTCAATCTCGGGTGGGTAACTCGCAACATTGAGGCCCGACCCAAATCCGATTTCCAAAACCGTTCCCGACAGACCAGCGGCAACGGCGTCGCGGCCCTGTTGCATGGCGGAGGTGCCGCACATCTTGTCTATGAAACGGGGAACGATGTGTGTGCTGTAGAAACCCATGAACGCGACCGTAGTGGTTGAGCGCAATTCGATTTGGTTCGTTCTATGGTGATCGAAATCGTTGAGGGGGACTGATGCAACTTTGGAGCGACGACATCGAGGCAATGCGGCCCGAGGCACGGGCGGTTGTCGATGCCGGCATGGCGTTTATTGCCGAAGCGTTTGCGGGTGATGGCGAGCCGCCCACCGATTTACTCGGCGCCGCCCAGCACATGCGCCGCTCGTTTGAACGCATGTATTCGCCAGTTCCCGAAGCAATTGAGCGCGACATCGCAGGGGTGTCATGTCGAACCTTCGTGTCCGATGGTCCGGCCACTGCGATCTACCTCCACTTCCATGGTGGCGGGATGGTGATCGGTGCACCGGAAATGAGTGACGCCTCCAATCTCGATCTTTGTCGCCGATTTGGAATGGCAGTGATTTCCGTTGGCTACCGCAAAGCTCCCGAGCATCCATTCCCCGCGGGCCCAGATGACGGAATCGCGGTTGCGAAGTGGGTGATCGAGAACGGACTGAGCGAGTACGGCTCAGATCGCATCATTGTCGGAGGCGAATCTGCAGGTGGGTACATGGCCGCCGCAGTTGCACTGCGTATGCGCGATGAACTCGATGCGATTGACAGTCTCATTGGGGCGAACCTGGTGTTCGGAGTACACGACTGGGGGCGCTCGCCGAGTCAGCGTGGACTTCGGGCGCTCGATGGTCCCGACATGCTCACCCCCGAAGGCATGGCGATGTTTGGCGATTGTTATTTGCCGGGCATGACGATCGAAGAGCGCCGTTCGCCAAACGTGTCACCGTTGTTCGCTGACCTACACGATTTGTGCCCCGCCTTCATGAGCGTCGGAACTGCCGATCACCTTCTCGACGACACGCTGATGTTGGCTCCACGATGGGTGGCAGCAGGTAACGAGGTCGAGTTGTTTGTTGCGCCAGAGATGCCGCACGGGTTTCAGGCGTTTCCATGCGGCATTACATCGGCATGGGCAGCGGCACAGTTCGACTGGTTCGCTCGCCGACTCGCGTCCTAACGCGAAGATGCCCGCCCCGAAGGGCGGGCATCTTTTTCAAACTGAGAGTTTCAGATCAGTTGGACATGCATCCGTTGGTGTAGATCGTCGACGGAATCTTGCCCTGCTGACAGACAACGCCACGATCTTGTGTCACCCAGTTGCCGTCGCGCGATGCCAACACATCGGTAACGCCCAAGGTCGGTGCGCCACTCGATGCAGGAGGTGTGAGTTCGGCCCATGCGTATGCCCAGCCTGAGTCACATCCAAAGCCGGTGACCTTCACAGTGGTGCCGGCAGTCATTCCCGCATCAAGGCCGGCGGTGATTGCGGCCGCGGTGCATGCTGCAGATGCACCGGTCGGTCCAACAGGTGCCGGGGGAGGTGTGGGAGCCACGCAGATCTTCTTCTTCGCCTGCGCATCGGTGGAAAGTGCAGCCTTGGTCTTGGGGCCATAGGTGCCATCAACGGTGAGTCCGGCACCCTTCTGGAATGCCTTAAGGCTGGCGATCGTCATCGGACCGATGACACCGTCGTTGTTGCCGACGTCGCAGCCAACAGCGTCGAGCCATTCCTGCATCTGAACGATGTCAGCCTTGGTGAGGGTGTTGACGGGCTTTACGCCAGAAGTGGTCGGAGCGGCTGCTGTTGTTGTCGACGTGCCGCTCGACTTCTTATCGCTGCTGCATCCGGCGATGCCGGCGATGATCGCAAGTGAGAGAACAGCAACGCCGAGAATTCGACGTGCAGAATGAGAATGCATGGTTCCTCCATGGGTAGGGGGCACTTTTGCCTTGCGAAAGGGTAGTAAGCGGGTTGCCCGAGGTCGGGGACCCTGATGATGTGCCACGCTCTCAGGAGACAGAGAAGGAGTGGGGCGTGTCCGGACCATTAGAAGGTGTGAAGGTCGTCGAACTTGGTATGTGGGTGGCCGGCCCAGCGTGTGCCGGGATCCTCGCCGACTGGGGTGCAGACGTCATCAAACTGGAGCCACCAGGTGGAGGCGATCCGGCGCGGACCTATCAAGCGCTGTTCGGCACGATGATGCCGGACAATCCGGTCTTTGAGATGGATAACCGATCGAAGAAGTCGGTCGCTGTTGATCTGCGCACCCCTGAAGGCCAGGCACTTGCACTTGAGCTTCTTGATAGCGCCGATGTTTTCGTTACGAACTTGCGGCGCGCTGCACTCGAACGTTGGGGGCTTGGTCCCGATGAGGTGATGGCGCGTAATCCGCGACTCGTCTACCAACTCATTACCGGCTACGGAATGGATGGACCTGATGCGGCGCGACCTGCGTACGACATCGGCGGATTCTGGGCGCGATCGGGTGTGGCATCGCTTCTGCAGACTCCCGACGGTCCGCTGCCCTTTCAGCGCGGCGGTATGGGTGACCACCCGACGGGAAGTTCCGCATCGGCTGCGGTGTGTGCGGCGCTTTTCAGCCGTGAACGCACCGGTGAAGGTCAGTTGGTCTCAACCTCGCTTGTCCGACAAGGCGTCTACACGATTGGTTTCGATCTTTCGATCACGCTTGGTTGGGGCGACCACATCGGTATCGGCGCGCGCGAAACCATGGGTAACCCCGCCATGAATAACTACACCTGTGGCGACGGAAAAAAGATTTGGCTTATCGGACAAGAAGCGCATCGTCATTGGCCGCCGTTGTGTCGAGTTGTCGGACATCCCGAGTGGATTGAAGAGGGTCCATACGCAACACCGCTTGGTCGGCGCGACAACGCACGCGAACTTATTGCTGAGCTCGATGCCATCTTTGCGACGAAGTCGCGAGACGAATGGGCAGTGATCTTCGACACCGAACCGGACATGTTCTGGGCGCCAGTGAACGATATCGACGATGTTCTGATCGATGAACAGGTTCATGCTGCTGGAGCGTTTGTTGAAGTTCCCGAAGTAAACGGTTCGGCGATGCGAATTGCCAGCCCATCTGACTTCTATGGGACCCCTTGGGCAGCTCGATCGGGTGCTCCGGAACTTGGGCAGCACACTCGCGAGGTGCTTGCTTCGATGGGTCGAACCGACGCGGAGATCGACGCCATGTTTGAAGCCGGAACAGTTGCATGAGCGTTACCGGGTACGACCTTCGATTGCGCCCTGCTCAGCCCGCGACCCCGGCGGCAGACGCGTTCACAATCCATCGCTCACAACTTTCAAACGGTGTCGAACTTGCCTACGTGCGTGAAGGCGTAGGGGGGTACCCGCTTCTCCTCATTCACGGTTACCCGGAAACCAAGCGAATTTGGTGGCGAAACATTGAGCCACTCGTAGCCGCTGGGTTTGAAGTCATCGTTCCTGATCTGCGTGGTCATGGCGACTCAGGGTTTTCAGAAACCGATACCTACGACCTTGTTACTTACAGCCGCGATCTCTACGAACTCACGCACGACATCCTCGGTCATCAACGCATCGGAGTTGTTGGCGGAGACGTTGGCGGTGTTGTTGCTGTCGACCTCGTGCAACGGTTTGAGGGCTTCGTTGATGGCTTGTGTTTCTTCGACACTGTTCCTCCAATGGTCATCGACGCCTACGTTGCGGCGGGTATTGACATTGGTTCAATCAAAGCAATCGCTGATGGTCCAACGGGCGACTACCGACGTCGCCAGGGCGGCGAACCCGATGTTCTCGCTGCGGAATTGAACACACCTGCGCTGCGACGTGCATGGGTTGCCGCAATGTACGGACCGCGCCTTTGGGCCTCTCCAGGCACGTTCTCCGAAGCCGACATCGACTTCATGACCGAGCCATGGGCCGACGAAGCTCGTCTACGTGCTGGCTGGGCGGTCTATCAACTTGGTTACGGTCGAACGGCGGAGGAGTTTCCAATCCTCGACCGTACGGTTGACGTTCCCACCCTCCTTTTCTATGGGGCAGATGATCAGGTCGTCGGGCCCGACTTCATTCACTGCTGCGAAGTCGCGTTCACCGATCGCGTTGGACCATTCGTACTTCCTGGTGCCGGGCATTTCCTGCAGTGGGAGAGAGCCGATCTCTTCAATCCTGCAGTCGCAATGTTCTTTTCCGCTCTTCGATCGAAAGTGTGACCATGACGATGTCCGAAACGCTCGACCCGCAAACTCCAATCGTGATCGGTGCGTCAGAGATCGCTCATCGCGATGGACCCGATTTCGAGTCCGCCTCGGCCACAGGACTCATGATTGAGGCGGTTCAGTGCGCGTTGGAATCAACGGGTGCGGGCGAGGTGCTCGGAGCGCTTACGGGGGCCGTGCTCGTGCCTCACGGAACCTGGACAGAGTCCGATCCCGGTCGCGCGATTGCTGAAGCGATCGGTGCGCCAAAGGCTCGAACGATTCGGAGTGAACTTGGTGTGCTGCAGCAGTCGTTGCTGGCGCGAGCGGCAACCGATGTGCGATCTGGTGCGATTGACGTGGCGATCGTTGTTGGAGGCGAAAATCGTTGGTCAGGAGTCGTCGCCGGCAAGGCGGGTGCGAATCTTCCTGAAGCTCCAGCGCTCGCATCAGCGGCGGAACCCGATGAAGTAATCGCGCCGCGAGAGATGGTGATTTCGCAGATTGAGATCGATCGCAACCTGACGACCGCAGCACATCAGTACGCGATTATTGAATCTGCACTTCGACATCATCTCGGTCGATCAACCGGTGCACATCAACGCGAACTCGGCGAACTGTGGGCACGTTTCGCCGAAATCGCTGCAGAGGCTCCTGCCGGGTGGGATGCGCGAGCAATGAAATCTGACGAGATTGCGTTTCCATCGGAATCGAATCGAATGATTGCAGCTCCATATCCGAAGTGGCTTATTTCGCAATGGAATGTCGACCAGGCGGCAGCACTCATCTTCACAACGGTCGGGACTGCAAGTCGTCTTGGCCTTGACGAGTCGACGTGGGTGTTCCCGCTGGCGATGGTTGAGTCGAATGCTGTTATTCCGCTTCCAGAACGCGCCGATGTTCATCGCTGGCCAGCGTCGCAACTCGTTTCAAAGGCTGCGCTTGAGGCGTCTGGAATTTCGATCGATGAAGTTGGCCCTGTTGATCTGTACAGCTGCTTCCCTTCCGCAGTAGAAGTTCAGGCGCGAGAGATTGGGCTGCCTATCGATCGCGATCTCACTCTCACCGGCGGTATGACCTTCGGCGGCGGACCATTCAATAACTACGCGCTGCAGGGTGCGGCCGCGATGGTCCGCAAACTCCGCGAATCTCCTGACCCAACCTTTGGTCTGACTAGCGCAGTGAGCGGTCTCCTGACCAAGCCCGCAGTAACGGTCTGGTCCAACCGCGAGCCAAGGACTCCGTTCGTTTCGCTCGATGTCAGCCAACAGGCAGAGGAAGCCACGGAGCGCCGGCCGGTCAACCCAGATCTCACAGGCGCAGGCGTTGTCGTGGGTGCCACGGTGATCCCAGGTCGCGACGGAGAACTCACCACGGTTGCGCTGGTCGAGGTCGAGGGAATTCGCACGGTGGTGCAGAGCCAAGATCATGCGTTGGGCCAGATCTTCATGTCTGCAGATCCGGTTGGACTTCCGATCATCATCGGCGATCCCGGGGAATTCACGCTGGCCTGAGGCCCCGGCCGGCCCGGCAGCGACCAAGTTCCCAACTTGAAAACTTCGGGCGCTTCCAATGCGACGCTCGGTCGGAATCGTGACAAACTGACGGTCCGTCAGATTCTCGGTGAGTGCCGAGAGACGCTCAGGAGGCCCCCATGGAAATCCCTCGCATCATCTCGGTCGATGACCACGTCGTCGAACCCCCCGATCTGTGGTCGGCCCGACTCCCCGAGAAGTACCGCGACCGCGGTCCGCGTGTTGAGCGCCACAAGGTGTCAATGACGATCACCGGTGGTTACGGCTTCACCGTCGACGATCCCAACGGCAAAGACTGCGACGTTTGGTACTACGACGATCTCGTTTACCCATTCACACGACTTTCGGCTGCAGTTGGCGCCGAGGTTGTACAGAACGAACCGTGCACGTTCGACGACATCCTCGTCGGTTGCTACGACCAAACAGCTCGCCTTGCCGATATGGACGCAAACCATGTTGAGGCATCGATCTGCTTCCCCAACATCCTTCCGCGCTTTTGTGGCCAGGCATTCCTTGAACGTGAAGACAAAGAGCTCGCACTCCTTTGCGTGCAGGTCTACAACGACTGGATGATCGACGAGTGGTGCGGTGGCGCTGGTTATGGCCGACTTATTCCGCTCACGATGATCCCGTTGTGGGATGTTGACCTTGCCGTTGCTGAAGTGAAGCGTTGTGCCGCAAAGGGCAGCCACAACATCACCTTCTCGGAAAACCCGGTTCCGCTCGGCCTTCCGTCGTTGCATTCAGGCCACTGGGACAAGTTGTTCGCGGCATGTGTCGAGACCGACACCGTCATCAACATGCACATCGGTTCTTCCTCGAAGATGCCTTCGACTGCCCCCGATGCGCCGTTCATCATTTCTTCAACACTCACGTTCCAAAACGCGATGGGCTCGTTGCTCGATTACGTCTTCGGTGGCGTCTTCGAACGCTTCCCTGATCTGCGTGTTGCGTACTCCGAAGGTCAGGCCGGTTGGCTTCCGTACATCCTTGAGCGTTCCGACAAGTTGTGGGAAGAGCGTTTGCTCGACACGACCGGTTTTGGTTCCAAGCTCAAGCAGCCTCCGTCCACCTACATGAAGCAGAACGTTTGGTACTGCATCTTCGACGACGAAACTGCAATGAAAAACCGTGATGTCATCGGAATCGATCGTCTGACTTTCGAGGTCGACTATCCGCATGCCGATTCGACCTTCCCACACACCAAAGAGGTCGCCGAGCGCATGGCTGCGAAGGCCGGCTTCAATGACTACGAGGCACACCGCTTCTTCCGTGGCAATGCCATCGAGCTCTACAAGCTCGACAAGTACTACGGGATCATGAAGTAGATCTCGACCTCCGAGAATTTCGAAGGACCCGGCCCGATTCCGAGCCGGGTCCTTCTTGTTTTCCCGCTTCATGGGCATCCGATTCAGAGCCGACGCGGGCTCGCCGCTAGCCTTCGCCATCGTTACGCCGCACCTCTGGGGGAGACATGACTGACAAGCGATTGCTCGATCGAGTTGCCGTGATCACCGGCGCCGGTGATGGCATTGGCAAGGGAATTGCGCGCCGATTTGCCCAAGAAGGTGCCCGGGTTGTGATCGCCGAGATCGATGGCGAAACCGGTCCGATGGTGGCGCAGGAACTCCAAGACGACTTCGGAGTCGAAGCGTTCTACCTCCATACCGATGCGACCAAAGAAGAAGACAATCGACGCGCGGTCAAAGAAGCAGTGGCCCGCTGGGGGACCATCGACATCCTGGTGAATAACGCGTGGGGCGGCGATCGTGCCGGTCTGCAGCGTGTCGACAAGATGCCAGATGATGCAATGGACCACGCATGGCACATGAATGTGATGGGTCCGCTTTGGGCGATGAAAGAAGCCTTCCCGCATATGCGCGCACAGGGCAAGGGGCGCATCATCAACATCTGTTCGCTCAATGGTGTGAATGCCCACATGGGCAGCGTTCACTACAACTCCACCAAGGAAGCGCTGCGTTCACTCACCCGCACCGCTGCGCGCGAATGGGCTGGCTTCGGAATCACGGCCAACGTGATTTGCCCCGGAGCGAAGACTGCTGCCTTCCGGATGTTTGAGCAGATGGCCCCGCAGGTGGCTGCGGAATCTGAAGCAGCGAATCCGATGGGTCATCTCGGCGATCCCGAAACGGAAATCGCGCCGGTCGCGTTCTTCCTTGCCAGCGATGATTCTTCCTACATCACTGGCAACACGTTGTTCGCCGACGGCGGCAGTCACATCAACGGCGCTGTTTGGGTCCCCGACCTCAGCGACTGACCTCCTTCTTCTTTCTATTTCTTACGAGCGACGCAGACGCGTCACGAAAGGTGCACCATGAAAATCGGACTCGTGTGGGGATACTGGCCAGCACAGCCCCCCAAGGACTTTGTTGAAATCACT
>WLOT01000058.1 GCA_009699125.1 Actinomycetota bacterium | reverse complement strand
AATGCCCGATGCCATGAGCCACTGGACACTTCCCCGTCTTGTTGGCCTCGCAAATGCGGCAGACATTCTCTTGACCGGCCGAACGTTCACCGGTGCTGAAGCACGCGACCTTGGTGTCGCATCACGAGTGCTTCCGAACGACGACGTCTTGCCCCACGCACTTGAAGTTGCCCACGACATGGCTGTCAACACCGCACCGCTTTCTGTTGCGGTCAGTAAGCGCCTGCTGTGGGGAACATTCTCAATGACGCCAGACGAAGTAGACCGTGCCGAAACCGATCTTCATCACCACCTCATGGGCGAAGCCGATGCTCGTGAAGGTGTCATGGCCTTTCTTGAGCGACGCGATCCGCAATGGTCGCTTACCGTCAATGACAACTGGCCCAGCGAATGGCCAACACCGGGGGACATCACATGAACGAAGAACTGACTGTCACGACCGACGATGTGCTGCAAGGCATCGACCTTTCCGGAAAGGTCGTGCTAGTTACGGGCGGAACGACTGGTTTGGGCAAAGAGTCGGCCCGCGCACTTGGCGCAGCAGGAGCGACCGTGATCATCACTGCTCGCTCCGAAGAAAAGGGAAGCGCCGCTGTTGCTCAGCTGACAGAACTTGTTCCCAACGGTGATTTTTCTTTTGAAGTTATGGAACTTGGATCACTCGAAAGTGTTCGAGCGTTCACCGATCGATTCTTGGCGTCGCATGATCGACTCGATGTGCTTCTGGCGAATGCGGGGATCATGGCGGTGCCCTACGGGAAGACCGAAGACGGTTTCGAATTGCAGTTCGGAACCAATCATCTCGGGCATTTCGTTTTGGTCAACCGATTGCTGCCGCTCTTGAAGGCCAGCGCACCCTCTCGCATTGTGAACCTCAGTTCGGCCGGTCACTTTGCATCGGGAATCATTTGGGACGACCCGAACTTCGATACCAACGAGTATTCGAAGATGGATGCCTACGGCCAGTCAAAGACGGCCAACATTCTCTTCACAGTGGAACTCGAGCGTCGTTATGGCGACGCTGGCGTTCACGCGTGGGCGGTGCATCCCGGAATGGTGATGACCGATCTCGCTCGCAGTTTCACCAAGGACGACTTTGGTGACCTCGCATCTCGAGCCAAGAAGTCGGGAATGAAAATGCCGACGTTGGTGAATGTCGACGTCGGTGCGTCGACACAGGTGTGGGCATGCGCAAGCGCAGAAGCGCTTGAGAAGCCTGGTTCCTACCTCGCCGACCGCGCAGTTACCGAACCTTCGGACTACGCGAGTGACCCGGAATTCGCCAAGCGTTTGTGGGTGCTTTCAGAACAGTTTGTTGGGGAAGAGTTCCCCGAGGGCTGAACTCAGCGAGCGCGCAGTTCGAGTTGTTCGCGATTGGTGATGCGATAGCGACGCTCAGACTGTTCGATCCAGCCAAGTCGCACGAAACTAGCGATTGCTTTGTTGACGCGTTCGCGTGATGCGCCAACCATGCCTGCGAGTTCTTCCTGCGTAATGGGAAGTGAGAACTCATCGGCTGTGCCGGCCAGTTCAAGAAGGCGCTTGGCGGTGCGACCGGTGACATCGAGAAATACGGAGTCGGCGAGTTGTTCGTCGGTATTACGCAGGCGGTTGGCCAGCATCTCGACGACGTTCCAGAGCAGCTCAGGCCGATCGCGGTAGATGTCGCGCAGCGGCGCGTAAGGAATGGCGATGACTTCGGAGGGTTCAAGCGCTCTGGCTTCGGCGGAACGGGCGAGGCCATCGAAAAGTGGCATTTCGCCGAGGAGGTCGCCGCGTTCCATAAGGGCAACCACTGATTCGCGGCCATCGATAGAGCGATTGGCGATAGCGACTCGGCCGGAGACGACGACGAAGAGTTCAGTTGCGGCGTCGTTTTCGGTAAAGAGAACCCCGCCACGAGCGAAGGAGCGCTGTTCAGCAGCGGCGATAACGGTGTCGAGCGGTGTGCCGTCGAATCCTTTGAAGAACTCGATGGTGTTGAGGAGTTCGCGATCAGTCACGCCGTTGACTCTAGCGGTGCAGAGCAGGGTGTGACGTCGGTCCCGCGTTCATCGACTGCGAAGTGTTCACCTCGCCTAGCCTCTCAATTCATGGTTGCGAAATGGTCATCGCGATGACGATCAGGGAATCAGTACCCACCGATGGTCCGGTATGGACGATCGTGCTTGCAGCTGGTTCAGGTCGCCGCTTTGGCATGACACCAAAGCAATACGAACTTCTCGGTGATGATCGAGTGATTGATCATTCGCTCGCGGTGAGCCGTGCCGCAGCTGATCATGTTGTCGTTGTCCTCGCTCCAGGCCAAGAGCGCGAAGGCGCTGAACTCGTTGAAACGGGTGCCGCCGATGTTGCAGTGATCGGCGGAAGCGAACGAGCCGACTCCGTCCGAGCTGCACTCGCGGTTATTGACGAGGACGCTGCAGTGATTGTTGTGCACGACGCGGCGCGACCGCTTGCGTCGGGTCAACTTCATAAGGCAGTCGTGGCTGCAGTCCACGCCGGTGCCGATGCTGCAATCCCAGCAGTCCCAGTGACCGACACGATCAAACGCATTGCTCACGATCACGAAGGCCGATCAGTTGTGGCCGAAACGCCCGATCGATCGACATTGGTCGCAGTGCAGACCCCACAAGCTTTTCGTGCAGACATCCTTCGTGATGCCCACGCCAGCTCCGCCGGAGCAACCGACGACGCTGCGCTGGTCGAAGCGATTGGTGGGACTGTGATCGTGATCGACGGTGAAGCAACCAATATCAAGATCACTGGCCCCAACGATTTGGCCATCGCTGCGATCCTCTTCGAGACCCTCGGGTAGGTTGAAGGCATGACGGTACGAGTCGGACAAGGTTTCGACGTGCACGCGTTCTCCGATGATCCGGCTCGAAAACTGGTTCTCGGTGGCGTTGTGTTCGACGGAGAACGCGGGTTAATTGGCCACAGCGATGCCGATGTGGTCGCTCACGCCTGCGCAGATGCACTGCTTGGCGCGGCAGGCCTTGGTGATATCGGCCAGCACTTTCCCGATACCGATCCCAAGTGGGCGGGTGCTGACAGCATCGGCCTGCTTAGCGAAGTCGCTCGACTCGTTCGCGAATCAGGCTTTGAACCAGGCAATGTTGATGCAGCAGTCGTCTGCGAGCGCCCAAAGTTGGCGCCACGACGCGACGAAATGTGTGAGCGGCTTTCAGGCGCGGTTGGCGCTCCGGTCACAGTCAAGGGAAATCGTGCGGAAGGTCTGGGCGCAATCGGTCGCGGCGAAGGCATTGCGTGTTTCGCAGTAGCGGTGGTTGAGCGATGAGCCCGGCACGCGGAGCTCGCAGCGGCGGAAAGCCGTCCAATGGTCCAAAGTCATCGGGACCAAAGTCGTCAAAGGGCGGTCCGCGCGGAAAAGCTGCCGGCCCGAAGTCGAGTCGTAAGGCGGCTGCGCCTCGCGGTGGCACCAAGCGCGCGTCGGCGGCAAAACGCGGAGCCATGCCAAAGGCAGCAGCACCCGCTAAGGGCGCTGCGAAGGGCGCGAAGCCAATGTCATCGGCGGCCAAGAAGGCCGTCGAGGCCAAGCAGGCGCGTCACGCCGCCGCTTCGGTGCGGAAAGCCGATCGTCCCGGTGGCACCCGCCGCGCTCGTGGTGAAGGCGATCGTCCGATTGCACGTGGTCAAGCAATTCCTCGTGGACTTGGTGGCGATCAGGTCGAAGGTCGTCAGGCAGTACGCGAGTTGTTGCTCGCTGGCCGTCGTCGTGTTCGTGAAGTCATGGTCGCTGAGGAACAAGAGAACAACGACACACTGCTCGACATCATCGAACTCGCACAGGACATGAAGATTCCGGTGCGCGAAGTCACGCGCACCAAGTTGTTCAGTGTTGCTCGTACCGAATCACCGCAAGGTGTTGTTGCCCGCGCCGACGAACTCGAAGATTACGACCTTCTCGATCTCGCAAAGCGCAAGAGTGCCAACGGTGCACCTCCGTTCTTGCTGGCAATGGATGGCGTTACTGATCCCGGCAACCTCGGTGCATTGCTTCGATCGGCCGAGTGCGCAGGCGTGACTGGTGTTGTGCTTCCGAAACATCGTGCGGTGCACATCACGCCCACGGTTACGAAGTCGGCCGCTGGCGCTGTTGAGTATCTGCCGATGGCGCTTGTTGGCGGTCTTCCAAACGCGATCAGCGAACTTCGGGCCGCAGGCGTGTGGGTTGTCGGTCTCGACATGGGCGGTGACACCGACCTCTTCAACCTCACGGTTGCCGACGAACCGGTGTGCCTCGTGATGGGCGCCGAAGGCAAGGGACTTTCACGTCTCGTGCGCGAGCGCTGCGATGCCGTCGCTGGGATCCCACTTCTTGGTGAAGTGGCTTCACTCAACGTTTCAGCTGCAGGCGCGCTTGCCTGTTACGAAGTCACGCGTCGCCGGCTCACAGCAACGAACGTCGACTAACTGCGATTCGCTCGAGCGAGTTTCGCAAGCAGCTGGCGAGTTCGTTCAGCGCTTTCGGAACGTTCGCCATCGCTGTCACCAACAGCAAAGGTCATTGCTGCGAGGTCGGTAACGCCGGAGGCCTCGTAGGACGCAAGTCGTTCCGTCACCTGTTCTTCGGTACCGATGACGGCAACCTCTGACGGCGACCCGCTTTCACCGAGTTCAAGCATGCGGGCGTAGTTCGGCATATGCCTATACATACCGAACTTGAGTTCAGCTACCTCTTTACCCTTTGTGCTGTCGTCGCAAACAGCAACGGGAAGTCCGGCGATCACTCGAGGTGTCTCACGACCAGCTGCACGTGCGGCCGCGGAAAGTTTCGGAAGTACGTGGGTCGAATGCGTGTGTTCGTCGCACATCCACGTAATGGTTCCCGCAGCGCGTTCTCCGGCAAGTTTCAGCATCAGTGGTGCAAGTGCAGCGAGGAATACGGGAACTGGCGTTGCGCCAGGAACGTCGAGCAATGACTGAACTGTGTAGCGATCTCCTTGGAACGAAACAGTGCCGCCCATTCCGCCGGGGCCGCCGTTTGTGTTGTTCGCTTCAACCTGCGCTGTTGAACATGCGTCGAGAACGCTGACGTAGTCACGCACATGGTGAATGACACCGTCGTAATCGGCGCCGTACCAGTTCTCGGCCACGTTTCGATGTGATGGGCCGATGCCAAACGCCAGTCGGCCGTTGCACGCGGCTTGGGTTGTGAGCGCGTGTTGGGCCATTCCGTATGGGTGGTGTGACCAGGTTGGAACCACGCCTGTGCCAAGTTCGATGCGCGAGGTTTCTCGACCCACGATTGCAAGCGCCGTGAGTGCGTCGAGGCTCCATGGGATGTGGGGAACCCATCCCGTATCAATGCCGTTGTCTTCTGCCCACACAGCACGATTGACTAAATCATCAATCGTTGAACCGTGAACACCGGTTTCAGAAATGAAAAGACCGATACGCATGTCAGAGTCCGTTGATCGCGCGCCACACTCGTTCTGGAGTGAGGGGCATGTCAATATGACGAATGCCAAGGTGGGAAACGGCATCGACAACGGCATTTTGTACTGCTGGTGTCGAACCGATCGTCCCCGATTCGCCGATGCCCTTCGCTCCAAGAGGATTGATCGGTGATGGAGTTTCGAGTTCGACCCGCTCGAACTGCGGAAACTCTGCAGCTGATGGCATCAGGTAATCAAGCAACGTGGTGCTCAACGGGTTTCCGTCTTCGTCGTAACGAACCTCTTCGAACAGGGCCTGCGAAATGCCTTGCGCGAGACCACCGTGCACCTGCCCGTCGACCAAGAGCGGATTGAGAATGACGCCAGCATCGTCGCAAGCAATCATGCGGCGAAGTTCGACCTTGCCGGTATCGGAATCAATTTCAACAACGGCAACATGCGTGCCGAATGGGAAGGTTGGTCCGCTTGCGGCGAAATCGGAAAGTGCGAACAACTGATTCGCCTCGTCGCTTGATGTTGCGCCGATGTCCTCCCAGCCAAGACTCACCGCGGGAGTGCCTGCAACATGGAATCGGGCCGAGTCTGTATCGAGGACGATGTCCGCGGGGTTGGCTTCGAGAAGTTCTGCAGCGCGTTGGCGAGCAATCTCGACGACCTTGCCGGTTGCATCGAACACGGCGCTTCCGGCGATCTGAAGCGAGCGTGAGCCTCCGGTGGTTTCACCCGTGGGCACAAGATCAGTGTCGCCGTAGACAACTTCGATTCGATCGAGGGGGATGCCGGTTTGATCGGAAACGAGCATCGACCACGAGGTGATGTGGCCTTGGCCATAGGGGTTCGACCCTGTGACAACTCGTGCACTTCCATCGGCCAGCACTTCAACGGATCCGTATTCGCTACCAACACCAGCGCCAGTGATCTCGACGTAGGTGGCAATACCGATACCCATCAATCGGCGGTCACCTGACGCGCGTCGGCGGGCTTGTTCTTCAAGGAGTTCGTTGTAACCGGCAGCAGCGAGTGCACGATTAAGTGACTCTTCGTAGTTGCCGCTGTCGTAGATCGTTCCCGTTGGAGTCGTGAATGGGAACGCATCGGGTTGCACAAAGTTGCGGCGACGAACCTCGGCAGGGTCGAGGCCAGCTTCATCGGCGAAGAGGTCGACAGCCCGTTCAAGAGCGGCGCTTGCTTCCGGTCGGCCAGCACCGCGGTACGCGCCGGTTGGAGTGGTGTTGGTGGCGACGGACTTTGAGGACACCTCGACCGCGGGGATGTCGTACACGCCAGTTGCCATGATTCGCGTTGCGTAGGGAAGGATCGCTCCCATGTTTGGGTAGCCACCAGCGTCCTGGAGGATCTCGATCTTGTACGCGAGAAGGTCGCCTTCTTTTGTTCCGCCCAAAGTCACGGTTTGAATCTGACCGCGGCCGTGACCCATGCCGGTCATGTTCTCGGAACGGGTTTCGGTCCAGCGCACGGGTCGTCCGGTGCGACGAGAAAGTTCGCCGAGAACAACTGCTTCGGGCGCAGCGTGTGCTTTCGCCCCGAAACCACCGCCAACATCAGGACAAATCACGCGCATCTGATCGTGTTCGAGCCCGTAAATCTCCGAAACGGTGTTGCGGATCGGATGTGTACCTTGGCAACCAAGTTCGAGGACCAGTCGCCCGTCCTCCCACCACGCAATTGCGCTTCGATTTTCGATCGGTGCTGGTGCAAGACGTTGGTTCACCGTGGTTTGAGTAACCACAACGTCGCAATCAGCAAACGAAATCGGTTCACCCCTGTGTTCAGAATCCATTGCAATATTTGTTGCGACGTGCGGGAAGAGATGAATGGCGTCGTCGGCAAGCGCGTCGCGCGGATCGATGATGACTGGGAGTGAATCAATTTCAACGATGACGAGTTCGGCAGCATCAACCGCCGCAGCCCTTGATTCAGCCACAACCGCAACGATTGGTTCACCGACGTAGCGAACGCGGTCGCGGGCCAAGACCGGTCGAGTGAGCTGCTGATTCAGCAACATGAATGGTTTGATTTCGCCGATCGTGAGATCAGCGTTCGTCACGATGTCGACCACGCCTGGCGCAGTGCGGGCCTCGGCGATGTCAATTGAGGTGATGTTGCCATGCGCCACCATCGACCGGACGTAAACGACATGAAGGGCCCCGTCGACAGTGATGTCGTCGACGTAGTTTCCACCCGTTGTCAGCAGCGCTGGATCTTCTTTGCGAACGACCCGATTCCCCAAAATGCTCATGCCGGGACGCTACCGGGAGCGCGGGCTCAGGGTCGGCGTCCGAGGTAGTTGCGTTAGGGCCTGAACCCGACAACCATCACCTGACTCACGTGTAGGGGGAGAACGCAATGGCAGCAACGACATGGATCTGGGAACCGCCGGCCGGAGCCGACGTCCTCTTTGCGCCCGGAGCGCCGTTTGAGATCACCACCGAGCCGGTGCTTGGAGTCGAGTGCAAAGTCTTCAAGAACCGTCTTGGCAATATCCGAGAGGTCCTCACGGCGTTCACGGCCCGACACGGCGATCTTCCAAATCTGGTCTTCCCTGATATCACCCTGACGTTCAACGACGTGCAGGCATCGACAGCGCGTGTCGCGGCGTGGTTCGCCGAGCGTGGTGTCGTGAAGGGCGATCGTGTTGCCTTCGCATCAGCCAACGTGGCGTCCTATGTCGTTGGTTGGTGGGCAACATTGGCGAGTGGCGCGATTGTTTCCAGCCTCAACGGGTGGTGGACGCCAGCCGAACTCTTGCATGGCATCGAACTTTCGAAACCACGTCTTGTGTTTGCTGACGGTCCGCGTATGAAGCGTCTGCTTGAAGCGGGCTTGCCCGACGATGTCGAAGTCCACGACCTTTCCGAACTCGATCATCTTCTTGGACCTGCGCGAGCCGATGATCCTGCGCTCCCAACCGTTGCGATTGATGAAGACGATCCCGCGGTGCTGCTCTTCACGAGTGGAACGACTGGTCGACCGAAAGCTGCATGTCTTTCGCACCGCAATTTCGTTCACTTCCCAAGTGCTGCGACGCTCGCCGGTGCCGTTGGAGCGGTGCTGGCACCACAACCCGCACCGGCTGCTGGTGCACCTGCGCCGAAACAGCCATCCAGCATCATGGTTGGTCCGCTTTTTCATGTTTCCGGCGTTGTGCCATTGATTACTGCGCACTACACAGGTTCGAAATTGGTCTTTCCGCCAGTGGGATCGTGGAGCGAAACCACTCATCTTGAACTGACGCAGGAACATTCGGTCGGCGGTTGGAGTGCAGTACCGACACAGTTTTGGCGCTTGCTTGAACATCCCGACTTCGACAAGTACGACACATCAAGCGTGACCGTTGTTGGCGGCGGTGGTGCGACGTATTCACCTGAACTCCTTCGCCTGATGGCAAAAAAACTGCCGCAAGCACGTTTGGGTGTCGGCTATGGAATGAGCGAAACCCTTGGTTCGGGTTCGCGCTTGGGCGGTATTGCGATAAATGAATGGCCTGCTTCGGTCGGCACCGTCGAAGCAATGTGCGAACTCGAGATTCGCGATGAAAGCGACAACGTCGTCGACGACGGTGAGGTTGGCGAGATTTGTATTCGTGGTGCGGTGGTGTTCCTTGGTTATTGGGACAATCCAGAAGCTTCGGCCAAGGCGCTTGACGAACATCGCTGGTATCGCACCGGTGATTACGGCCGTATCGCGGATGGCGTGCTCTATCTCGAAAGTCGAATGCGGGACATGATCATTCGCGGCGGTGAGAACATCTATCCGATCGAGATCGAACATCGTCTTGAAGAACATCCTGAGGTTGCCGAAGCCGCAGTGGTTGGCGTTCCGCATCATCAACTTGGCCAAGAAGTTGCTGCCGTCATTGTTCTCAAGCCCGGTTCAACGCTCGATGCTGACGGTGTCAAGACGTGGGTGAGCGAGGAACTTGCTCGCTACAAAGTGCCCACACACGTCATTTTCCGCGACGCCCTCCCTTACAACGCCACCGGTAAGGTGCTGAAGCACGAGCTCGAAGCAGATATCACCGCCGAACTTGCTGCTGGTTGACGAACGGTTGATTCTCCTCATCTCCGCCGCTTTCAACCTCGGAGTGTGTTGGTGGAGAACCGGTGTGGAGCGACTCTTTCGCGTCGCCTAGCCTCTTCGTTTCCGCCCGGGTAGCTCAGTCGGCAGAGCACCTGTCTTGTAAACAGGATGTCGAGGGTTCGATTCCCTCCTCGGGCTCTCACCAAGCAATAACGCCGCTTGCGGCGAGGGCACTGATTGCGTCATCGGCAACGCCGAATTCGGCGAGAACTGATTCGGTATCGCAGCCCGGGTATGCGTAGGTCGGGCGCAAACCGCCAGGCGTGCGGCTAAGTCGAGGTGCGGGCAGTAACTGCGGCACTGAACCTTCGACAGGCACGAAATTTCCGCGCGCAACGTTATGGGGATGCTGTTCCGCTTCTGCAAACGAAAGCACCGGCGCGTAACAGACGTCGGTGCCTTCAAGTAGTGCTGACCATTCGTCGCGAGTCTTCGTGCGGAAGACTTCTGCGAACCGCGCACGAATCTCTGGCCATCCATTCATGTCGTTTTGATCGGGGAGCGATGCGGGATCAATCCCGAGTTTGTCCAAAAGTTGCGCGTAGAACTTCGCTTCGATGGGTGCGACCGTGACGTGCTTTCCGTCGGCAGTTTCATAGACGTTGTAGAACGGCGCCCCGCCATCGAAAAGATTGGTACCAACAGGGCCGGTATGGAAGCCAGTGCGCGTCATTCCGTAGAACACCTGGAAGATCGACATCACGCCGTCGACCATCGCGGCATCAATGACCTGGCCTTTGCCTGACCGCTGCGCTTCAAACAATGCACACACGACGCCGAACGCCAGGTGAAGACCGCCGCCGGCGAAGTCACCGAACACCTGCAGCATTGGGACGGGCGGCATTCCTTCAGCACCAATCGAACCGATCGCACCGGTCATCGCCTCGTAATTCAATGAATGGCCAGCGGTATGTGAGAGTGGACCTT
>WLOT01000057.1 GCA_009699125.1 Actinomycetota bacterium | reverse complement strand
TCGAGGCCAACCATGATGCGCTCGGGTTCGCCTTCGAATTCGCCAGCCATTTCGGCGATACCTGCAGCGTTGTCAGCAACCGGACCGAAGGTGTCTTCGGCCACGATGATGCCGGTAGTGGCAAGCATGCCGATGCCGGTGAGGGCAACGAGGTAGAGCGAGAAGGCAACGTTGCCGCCACCAAGAACAAGTGCAGCGCCGATGGCGACAGCAATTGCGATGAGGGCCCACACTGCAGATTCAAGACCAAGTGAAATGCCTTCGAGCACGGTCGTGGCGGGGCCAGTACGTGCTGCCTTGGCGATGTCCTTCACCGGCTTGGTCTTTGTTGATGTGAAGTACTGCGTGATCTTTGACGCAGCAAAGCCAAGAATGACACCGGTAACGATGGCGCCGAACAAACGGGCACCAGGCTGCGAGATAGTCGAGCCTTCGGGGTTACCGATGTAGAGGAAAGCAACAAGACCAGCGCCAATGATGGCGATGATCTGTGCGACGTAAATGCCGCGGTTGATTGCCTTGAGGGCATCGTTGCCGTCGCTGGGCCGGCCCTTCACGACGAAGATGCCGATCATTGAGGCAACAAGGCCGATGGCCACAACAGCCAGCGGGAAGATGAGGCCCTTCACGGCAACGCCGCCACCACTAATGATGGTGACGCCATCGAGGCTGATCTTGTTGACGCCAAGGCCGATGGCCTGGAACGCCGACACGCCGAGAATGATCGACGCCACGAGCGTGACAGCGAATGACTCGAAGAGGTCGGCGGCCATGCCGGCGCAGTCGCCGACGTTGTCGCCCACGTTGTCGGCGATGGTGGCCGGGTTGCGGGGGTCGTCTTCAGGAATGCCTGCTTCGACCTTGCCGACGAGGTCGGCGCCGACGTCAGCGGCCTTGGTGAAGATGCCGCCACCGACGCGAAGGAAGAGGGCGAGCAAGGAACCACCGAAGCCGAAACCGATGAGGATCGAGGTCGAGGTGTTCTGGAAGAGCATCACGATGACAACCGCACCGAGAAGGCCGAGGCCAGCGGTGAGGAGACCAGCGACGCCGCCGGTGCGGAACGCGACCTTGAGGGCGCCATTGAAATCGCTACGGCGTGCAGCAGCTGCGGTGCGGACATTGCCGCGAACGGCCAGCCACATGCCACAGAAGCCGATTGCCGCAGAGAAGAGTGCGCCAACGATGAACGCTGCTGTGCGGAAGATGCCCGACTGCAGGAACGTCATGACTTCCTCGCCACCGATGATGCTCTTTCCGTCCGCTTTGAGGATGGGCATCTTGTTGATGGCTGTCGAGGTGAGAAACACCACCACGGCGAGCGGAATGACGATCATGCCGATCGTGCGGAACTGGCGCTTGAGGTAGGCGAGTGCACCTTCCTGAATTGCGCCAGCAATTTCCTGCATTTTGTCGGTGCCTTGTTCCTGCTTGAGGACGCCGCGCATAAGCACGACGCCAAGTAGGAGTGCGCTCACAGCCACGACGGTGGCAAAAATGAGCCACCCCCATTCGGTGCTGGTGAGCGTGAAGGCCTGGTAGCCGCCTTCGGCGGCGAGAACCTGGGTCATCTGGTCCATCCTGGTGAGGGCTCCGTGGTGTGCGGAGCGGGCAAAAAACGCGCACGGGACCGGCCCGTGCGAGGCCCGAACAGTACCGCGGGACGCTCTCCGGACCTGAAATGGGTGATTCGAGGCCAAATCGGTGGGTCGGGACCGGGCCGACGGGGTGCGAACATGGGCCTATGACCTCACCCGCTGATGCCCACGGACATGGGCATTCCCATGGGGTCTCGGTCCGGGCGGGGGCCCGTCACACCGGTCGCCTGTGGGCGGTCGTGGCAATCCTCGCTGTGTTCTTGGTCGTCGAGGCGGTGGGAGCTCTTGTCACCAACTCGCTGTCGCTGCTCTCAGACGCCGGCCACATGCTCACCGATCTGGTGGGTATCGGTATGGCACTCGCTGCCATACATGTTGCGAATCGTCGGGTGCAGCGGTCGCATCGAACCTTTGGTTTGTATCGACTTGAAATTCTCGCTGCGTTGGCGAACGCGGTGCTGTTGTTCGCTGTTGGTCTCTATGTCGTCTGGGAAGCGATTGATCGCCTTCAACATCCCGAGTCAGTCCGCAGCGGCGAAATGTTGGTCATTGCGATTGCAGGAGCGATCGCAAATGTCGTGTGCTTCCTACTCCTGCGCGAAGGCGCGAACGAAAGTCTCAATGTTCGTGGCGCGTATCTCGAAGTTCTTGCTGACTTACTTACCAGTGTCGGCGTGATCATTGCTGCTCTCGTCATTGCATTCACGAATTGGGAATGGGTAGATCCGATCATCGGCGCAGGAATTGGCTTGTTCATCTTTCCGCGGACATGGAAGCTCGGTGCCCAAGCGATTCGTGTTCTTGTCGAAGCGGCGCCACCGCATCTTGACGTTGACGCAGTTCGCGTTGATCTTGCTGCAGTTGAAGGTGTCGTGAACGTGCACGATCTGCACGTGTGGACCCTCACATCGGAAATGGACATGGCGAGTGCCCACCTTGTTGTTGCTGATGAGTCTGATCTTCATGCCGTTCTTGATCGTGCTCGCGAAGTCTTGCGCGTGAATTACCACATTGATCATTCAACGTTGCAGGTTGAGCCGGCATCACATACCGGATGTGACGACGTCGATTGGTGAACGCGTCGATCAGTTACTGATCACCGATTGCATAGAACTGACCGCCTCGAGCGCCGACGAACACGCGGCCTTTCCAGACAGTCGGTGTTGATTCGATGCAACCGTTCAACTTCACGGTCCACTTGAGTGGCGGATCGACTCGTGGGTTCGAAACGTCGTAGGCATTGAGATTGCCTTGGCAATCGCCTTCGATGAGCGTGCCATCAACGACGACGGGTGATCCCCAGGTTTGCGAACCAAGGTTTTTCTGCCACACGACTTCACCAGTGATTTGGTCGATCCCGAGCACACGACCACCGTTTGTCGCGTAGTAAACGATGCCGTTTGCAATCGCCGGAGTGGCCCAAATACCGGCTTTTGCTGCGCCGCCCTGATCCTTGACCGACCAAACGACGGGGTTATCCGGCTTGGTTGGATCAAGTTTGATCATCTGGCCGATTTGGGTGGATCGATCGTTATGGCGTTCGTATTCGGAACCGATGTAGAGGAAACCGTCTTTGTCGACTACGACAGATGCGTCGGTGTCGTCACCTGTCCAGAATCGGAACGTTCGAGTTGGTGTCCCGCCGTTCTTCAGTCCGCTGATGTCCCAACCCTGAACGAGGCCGGCGGAGTTCCCGAAATACACAGTGTTTCCGCTAATGGCGACCGAATTTTCTACCGAGAACTGGTGATCGGAAATCGTGCGCCAAAGTTCGTCGTCCCACGTCGGTGTTTTAAACACGACTTGCGGATTCACGGTTACTTTCCCGGCAGCGTCGTAGCCGCGATTCAACTTAACGATGTAGAACCAACTGTTCTCTCCGCCTTCGAACATGTAGTCGTCGATGATGAGTGGTGAGCCATCCCAGTCATCATTCCAAACCTGTTGCACTCCGTCGTATGCCGAAAGCTTCCAGAGTTCGACCGGAGTTGCGCCTCGGTCAGTCGCAATGATGTGCAAGTAGTTGTCGCGTGATCCGCTGTAGGTGAGTGGGAAACCGTCGGGGTCGGTTGTCACCGTTCCCTTGATGATGTCGCCGGTCTTGAATGGGCTGATGATGTCTGCGCCCGTTGTGTAATCAAGCCAGTGAACTGAGTAGTCGTAGGCCCCGAAAGCAACAATGGTTTTGCCGTTCGATTCATAAACGTTTGGGTTACCTGTCCAGCCACTGCCGCACCATGTTGACGTGCCAGACCCGTCGGTTGACTTTCCACACATGCTGCCGTTCTGCGGATACGTCCACAGAATTTTCGGTGCCGTTGGGACGGGGCCCATTCCGTAAAACGATCGTGTTGCGTTACCGCGAAAGGTAAGGACACCTGGAACTTTTGTGCTCCACATCGATCCAGACGACTTCGGATTCACCCATCCGTTATAGGGAGCCTCAGTGGTTGTGGTCGTTCCCTTTGCGGTGGAGCTTGGCGATTCAGATGACGCGTTCTCGGAATCAGGCGAGGTCGAATCCGAACCACGGGTGACGACAAGCAGTCCAAGGACAATGACGGCCACGGCAACGACAGCAAGACCAAAGACTCGCCACGGAGTTTTGGGAACAGGCTTGGCGTGCTTCATGGCGATACCCGATTCAGATCCGGGGGAAACGCCAACCGATCAGCCGGCGCTGCCTTCGGCAACCAGACGCTCAAGCACGAGTTCGGGGTTGTCGGCCTCGAGGCGCTCCAGCCAAAACTGGCTTTCGAACAGCGCCATGAGCGTACCGTCGGCCTTCTCAAGGATTCGGACACCCCGCATCCCCTGCAACTTTGATGCGCTTTCCCGGTCGGTGCGACGGGCAACCTTGTAATTCGTCGGGGAAAGTTCGACGGGAGCCCCGAACTCGTTTTCCAATCGGTACACGGCGACATCGAACTGCATTGGACCGACCGCGGCCAGCACCGGAGCGGAATCGCCCTGATCGATGTCACGCAGAACCTGCACGACACCTTCTTCATCGAGCTGCGCGATGCCGCGACGGAACTGCTTGTAGCGACCCGTGTCCTTCACCCGTGCCACCGAGAAGTACTCGGGAGCGAAACTCGGAATGGCAGGGAACTCGACGGGCGTATCGAGCCAAAGCGTGTCGCCAACTCGGACATCGGTGGCATTGACGAGACCGACAACATCGCCAGGAAATGCTTCGTCGATGGTTTCGCGTTCCGAACCAAAGACCTGATGGGCGTACTTCGTTGCGAATGGTTTGCCTGTGTTGCCGTGGGTGATGACCATGCCACGTTCGAACTTCCCGGAGCACACGCGCAGGAACGCGATTCGGTCGCGGTGTGATGGGTCCATGTTGGCTTGCACCTTGAACACGAAACCTGAGAAGGGATCGTCGAGTTGACGGATGTCTCCGTGGGCATCGGGTCGAGAGCTCGGTGATGGAACGAGATCGATGATCGCATCGAGAAGTTTGCGAACGCCGAAGTTGGTAAGCGCAGAACCGAAGAACGTTGGCGTCGACTGGGCGCCAACAAACAGTTCGACGTCAAGATCAGCACCAACTTCATCGAGCAATGTGATGCCGTCGAGAGCGGCCTGCCACGCGTCGCCTTCATCGATCGCTGCTTGCGCGGGGTCGACAACTTCTTCAGGAGCTTCGGTTGCGCCGCGTGCCACACGCGTGAAACGGGTGAAGAGGCCGTCACGGCGATCGATGACGCCACGGAAGTCACCGGCGATACCAACGGGCCATGTCACTGGCGTAACGACGAGGCCAATTTGTTGTTCGATCTCGTCGATCAATTCGAGAGGGTCGAGTCCGGGGCGATCCCACTTGTTAATGAAGGTGAGAAGGGGCAAATCGCGCTGACGGCAGACATCGAACAACTTGAGTGTTTGCGGTTCGATGCCCTTGGCGGCGTCGAGCACCATGACTGCCGCATCGGCGGCAGCAAGTACTCGGTAGGTGTCTTCTGAGAAGTCGCGATGGCCAGGGGTGTCGAGAAGGTTCACGACACAGTCGCGATAGGGGAACTGGAGCACGGTCGAGGTAATCGAGATCCCTCGTTGTTGCTCAAGTGCCATCCAGTCGGATGTGGCGGAGCGGCGACCGGAACGAGCCTTGACCGCGCCCGCTTCGCTGCTGAGAGCGCCGCCGTAGAGGAGAAACTTCTCGGTGAGCGTGGTTTTACCTGCATCAGGGTGGCTGATGATGGCAAACGTGCGGCGACGAGAGGCCTCGGTGGACGGGGTGGACATTGGTCGGAGGGTAGCGGTCAGCGAGCCGCGGTCGAACAAGCGGGGCACACGCCGATCAGATCAAGTCGATGGTGTTCGATGCGGAACCCGTGGCTCTTTGCGACTGAGGACGAGAACGAGGTGACGCCATCTTCAAGTTCGGCAGGAACATCAATGTCGATGACCGAGCCGCAACTTTCGCAGATGAGGTGGTGATGATGGTGAGTGAGGTCTTCGGCAAGTTCGTAGCGGGCGGTGTCGTCGGCGGTGACGAGGCGACGGACAACGCCAGCCTCTTCGAGGACTGACAGATTCCGGTACGCGGAACTCTGTGCCATTCCGGGAGCGCCATCAATAAGTTCAAGAACGGTCACGGGACGATTCGCTGCGCGTAGTGCATCGATCAGAACACGCCGATTGGATGTGTAGCGCTGCCCGTCACGGCGGAGGCGCTCATCGGCGGTGTCGTGCACGTCGATCGGTTGCGGATGCATGGTTCGTGAAGTCTACGGCCATTGGGAATACGGACTGCCGGTGTCGGCGACCTAGGCTCGCAAACGTGCCCGAAACTGATCAGACACGCGAATTCCCGGGGGCCAGAGCTCCTGATCGCACTGGCTCTATCGATAGCAGTGGACTTCGGCTCGCGTTGAATGAATGGGGCGAACCTGACGCGCCGGTCATTGCAATGGTCCACGGTGGTTTCGATTTCTCACGCACGTTTGATGTCTTTGCGCCGATGATCGCCGAGGCCGGTTGGCGTGTTGTCGCTTGGGATGCGCGTGGACACGGAGATTCCGATCACGCTCATCTTTACGGGTGGGCCGCTGACGTTCGCGATCACCTCGCTGCAATTCAATCGATCAGTAGCGAACCAATTGTGTTGCTCGGCCATTCGAAGGGTGGTGGACAGTTGCTCGACCTTCTCGACGGCCGTCCGTCGCTGGCTCGAGCTTTTGTGAATCTCGACGGCCTTCCTTCTCAGTTCTCCTCACCCGACGTCAACGACCGAGAGCGTCGCCGAATGCGTCGTGCCGATTTGGCTTCGGGATTAGATCGCCGTCGACGTCGCGCGGAACTGACTCGTCGTCCCGACACCATCGAGGGATTGGCCGAACGACGCCAGCCAATGAATCCGCGACTGTCGCGTGAATGGCTCGAATACCTCGTCACCGTTGGTGCCCGTCACGATGACGAAGGTTGGCGCTGGAAGATCGATCCGGTTTTGCATCTCGGAGGATTTGGCCCGTGGCGTCCAGGCTGGTCGCTCGATCATCTGGCAGCGTTAGAGATGCCGTTCCTTGGTGTGTTGTCCGGAGTTCAAGACGATCCGATGGGGTGGAAGAGTCGTCGCGGCGACATCGAACCGTTCCTCCCTCCTGGCGGACAACTTGAGTTCTATGACGACATTGGTCACTTCCTGCATATCGAACAAACACGATTCATCGCCGACCTCGTGCTCAATTTCTTGGAGCCGCTCCGATGACACGGCGAACTGAGTTTCTCTTGAACGGTTCACTTCGACTCGCGTTGCACACGCTGACTGAAGGCGAAGGGCGACCGCTGTTGTTGCTGCACGGCTTGGGCGAAGAGTCACCTCGAACTCGACCTGCATGGACCAACGCATGGAATGGGCCTGTGCTGGCGCTCGATTTCACTGGTCACGGCGAATCCGAAGTTCCCGTCAGTGGCGGCTACACCCCTGAAGGTCTGATGTCGGATGTCGACGCCGTATTGGCCACTCGTGGTCCGGTGACGATTGTCGGGCGCGGGTTTGGTGCATGGGTCGGACTTCTTGTCGCCGGCGCTCGGACGTCGCTCGTGCACGGCGTTGTTCTGTTCGATGGTTCGGGCATCGTGGGTGGGGGATCACAACCACCAACCCCATATGTCAACGTGTTGCCAGCCTCGGGGTCGCTGACACCCGACCCCTATGCATTGCTTGAACTGAGCCGTGATCCCCGACCGCCCGACTACGCGCTCGATTACGTGCGTTTCGTGCTTGAGGATTCAGAAATCGAAAATCCGATTGTGGTCAGCGCTCGGATTCGGCCGGAATGGTTGGCCGCCGTCGCCGCCGACATCGGCGTCATCGAACTTCCGTTGGAACAGGCGATTGAATCATTCGCCTGACGCCCGTTTGTTAGACGTCGCGAGCTCCCACGTACACAGCAAGTTCCCGAAGTGCATCAAGTGCTTCTGTAGTGATCTCTGCATCATCCAGTGCTGAAATTGCTTGTGCAGTTAATTGCGTGATGCTTGCTTCAACTTCAGACAATGCGCCGGTTTCAGTGAAGACCGACTGAATTGCGAGGATCTCGTCGAGCGCAAGATCGATGGAACCGACTCGGTTGAGAATGCTTCGCTGAGATGGTGTTGCACGTGCGAGGGCGATCGCCAACATCGGGGTGGGCTTCCCTTCCCGGAGGTCGTCGCCGACGGGCTTTCCAGTGCGCGCACTGTCTCCGAAAGTGCCGAGGATGTCATCGCGCAATTGAAAGGCTTCGCCTAATGGCTCGCCATAGCGAGAGAGCGGTGCCTCAAGTTCGTTGAGGCGGCCGGCAAGAGCTGCGCCCACATGCAACGGACGCTCGATGGTGTACTTGCCGGACTTGTAGCGAACGATTCTCCGGGCGGTGGCCAAATCGACGTCGCCTCGTGCGGCTCCGAGTACGTCGAGGAATTGGCCGATGTTCAATTCGATTTTCAGTTCGTTCCAAATCTCGAATGCCGCTCGAGGTGCGTTGGACATCAATCGGTCGGCATAGACCTCGGCGAGATCGCCAATGAGGATGGCGACACCCTCGCCAAAGCGCCTGGACTCGCCGTTCCATTGATGTGAGGCGTGCTCGGTATCAAACGCAACGTGAACGGTTGGCTCGCCACGGCGCGTTGAAGATCCGTCCATGACGTCGTCGTGGACAAGAGCGAACGCGTGCAGGAGTTCGAACGCGGCACCTGTATCGATGATCGAGGGGTCATTCGCCGCGCCGCCTGCTCCGACAAACGCCCAGTGACAGAACGCGGGGCGCAGACGCTTCCCCCCGTTGACGACAAACCCGGTCAAGACTTCGAGCGGAGCAGCAAGATCGGAATCGATCGCAACCCATCTTGCGCTCTCAGATTCGAGAATTGATCGAAGCCGCGCTTCAACCGGAGCGGCAACTGCGGAGAGGGCAGCGGGTATTGCGACAGGAGACGTGGAAGTCACTCGTCCTCTTCGTCGTCGCTGTCGAGCGCATCAAGATCAGCGACGATTCTGGTGACTTCGATCTGCGCGATTTCGAGACGGCCGCGACAAAGTTCAATGAGGTCGGCAGCGCGGCGAACCTGTTCGGCCAAGCGGTCGACGTCGACATCGTCGGCTTCGAGTTCGCTGAGAATTTCCTCGAGTTCGGTGACCGCATCTGCATAGCCGAGGGAATCAGCGGTGGTCTTCTTGGTTGCCATGGTGTCTCTCAATCGATGTCGGTTGCAGTGCTGGTAATGGTTCCATCGGCCACGGTGGTCACGAGCGTGTCTCCGGGCGAAATTTCAGCGGCTCGCCGTACGACGGTACCGCTCGCGGTGCGGGTGATCGACCAGCCGCGAGCCAATGTGCGGACGGGGTCGACGGCGCTGAGTCGAGCGGCGAACAGGTCGAGGCTCTGCTTTTCTGACTTCGTTGTTGTCTCGATCGTTCGGCTGAGTCGGGCGGTGGTGGTCGACATCCGGTGGCGTTCGACGGTGAGGCGTGTGCGGGCGCCAATCGCAGCGTGCCGTGCGTAGCGCGCCAAGCGTTCGCGCTCAGTGTCGATCGTTGTTGTCGCAATTTCGGCGATGTCGCTCCAGGCGACTTCGCTTCGGTTGACGACGTCGATAGCGATGTCGATGAGTGCCTCGGCGCATGCTGTTGGCGTCTTGTTCGCGGTGTGCGCCACAACGTCGGCCACACTCGTATCGATTTCATGGCCGATGCCGGTGAAGACCGGAAGCGAAGACGTGGCGATCGTCCGAGCTACGAGTTCATGATCGAAGACTGCGAGATCAAGCCGCGAGCCACCACCCCGAACCAAAGCAATGACGTCGACGTTCATGCGTTGAGCTGTTCGTAACGCTGCGGCGATCGTGCGCTCTGCGCCAGCGCCCTGCACTTTTGAATCGATGAATGCGACCTGCCAAGGCAGGCCACTTTCGACGAGTGAGTGCATGAAGTCGGCTTGAGCGGCACTTTCGTCGGCAGTGATCAACGCGATGTGTAATGGCATCGCAGAAAGTGCGAGTGCTCGATTGCGATCGATGAGGTTCTCGGCGCGAAGAACTGCAAGGACACGCTCGCGTTCGGATTCAAGCGCTTCGAGGGTGAACGCGGGGTCGATGTCTTGCATTGAAAGTTGCAGGCGCCCACCAGCAAGCCACAACTCAAGCGGACCGCGAATGCGGACCTTGACGCCTTCTTCAAGGCGGACGGTTCCGGCTTCTCGCAATTTCTGATCGACCCGGGTGCGTGTGCGGCTCCAAAGCGCAACTGGGACCTTGGCTGTGACCGCGCCTTTGTCGTCGCGGTCAACGAGATCGAAATAGAAATGACCCCTCGATTCTCGGGGACCAGAAATCTCGCCGTCGACCCAAACGGCTCCGCCGAGGCGGTCCTTGATGGCATCGGCGGTGGCCGTCATCAGTTCGGTCACGGTGTAGTTCACGCCGGTCATGGGCGGCACCGTAGCGGG
>WLOT01000056.1 GCA_009699125.1 Actinomycetota bacterium | reverse complement strand
CGTTCCCGACGAGCTTCGTCAGGCCAGTTACGCCCTTGGCAATCGCAAGTGGCGCACGATTCTCACGGTGGTTCTGCCGGCTTCGTTCGGTGGCATCACTTCTGGCGTGATGATTGCCATCGCCAGAGCTGCGGGTGAAACCGCACCGCTGGTCTTCACGATCGGTGCGGCCAGGAATCTGAACCTGAACATTTTTGAAGGTCCGATGACTGCGCTCTCGGTGCAGATCTTTGGAAATGCCCAGACGCCATTTGAGGCGGCTCAAGCACGTGCTTGGGGAGCTGCCCTGACGCTCGTCGCCATTGTCTTTGCCATGACCATTCTCGCCCGCGTCGTGTCGTCAAGGGTTGCCCGACGACACGCTGCCTGATCGCCCTAGCCTCCAGACGTGACTGAAACCCACGACTCCGACGCAGAGGACTCCTCGATGTCTCCTGAACTCGCTGCATCAACTGAAGAGGTCGTTACACAAACGACGACCCCCGAGTCGAAAGCGCCCGCTGTGGTGTTCGACGTTCGTGATCTCGACGTTTACTACGGCGAGTTTCGAGCGGTGCGCGATGTCAATCTTGAAGTTCGCCAGCACGAAATTACGGCGTTCATCGGCCCATCGGGTTGCGGAAAGTCGACGGTCCTTCGCTGCTTCGACCGCATGAACGACCTCATTGAATCAGCTCGTGTCGATGGAAAGATTCTGTATCACGGCATCGATCTTTACGATCCGCGCATTGACCCTGTCGAGGTTCGCAAGCGGATCGGCATGGTGTTCCAGAAGCCCAATCCGTTCCCGAAGTCGATCTACGACAACATCGCCTTCGGCCCCCGCCTCTCGGGAAACAAGGGAAACCTCGACGACATCGTTGAGCAAGCTCTGCGTCGTGCCGCTCTTTGGGACGAAGTGAAAGATCGTTTGAAGAAGTCCGCGATGGGTCTGTCGGGTGGTCAGCAGCAGCGCCTTTGTATCGCTCGCGCCATTGCTGTTGAACCCGAAGTCATCCTTATGGACGAACCGTGTTCGGCACTTGACCCAATCGCAACGGCTCGCATCGAAGATCTGATGCAGGAACTCAAGTCTGACTACACGATCCTTATCGTGACGCACAACATGCAGCAGGCTGCTCGCGTCAGTGATCGCACTGCGTTCTTTACCACTGAGGTGAATTCGGCAAGCGATACGCGCACTGGTGTGCTGGTCGAGTTCGATTCAACCGACAAGATTTTCTCGGCACCCTCCGATGAGCGCACCGAGAATTACGTCACTGGTCGCTTCGGCTGAGGTGGAACGCGTGCGCCAGCAGTACACGTCCGAACTTGAACAACTCGCCCTTCAGGTGGAACTGATGGGAGTTCTTGTCGACGAAAATCTCGAGCGCATGCGAACGGTTTTGAACTCGGGCAATCTGAGTGTTGCCGAGGAAGCGATTCGGACTGACGATCGAATCGATGCCATGAACGTTTCGCTTATGGAACGGTCCTACGAAATGCTGCGGCGTGAAGCGCCAGTGGCTTCCGACCTTCGACTCATCGTTTCGGTGCTGCGAGTGACTGCAGAACTTGAACGTATTGGTGATCTTGCCCTTCGCATCGCGAAGTTGGCGCCCGAGCATGAACTGCTCACTCGAGTACCCACTGCATTCGACATTCTTGAAACCTTGGCTGGCCATGCGGTGAATCAGTACCGCGATGCTCTGCGGGCCTGGTCAACTCTCGATCTCGCACTGGCCGAACAGGTTGCATCCGAACCCGAGGTCGCGCTGGCCTCTCGCCATCTCGTTGAAGCGCTCCTCGCCTACGAAGGTCCCGACGCAGTCGTGGTTGCGCTCCGTACGATGGTTGCAGGCCAAGCACTCGATCGAATCGCCGATCATTCCGCCGTGCTTGGCGCTCGAGTCCGTTATTTGATTACCGGAGATCCTGATCACCTCGCGGCAGAAGTCCGTTGAGCCGATCAGGCGGAAGTTACGACAGGAGCCAGCATGCCTGAACAGCGCAAAACCTTTCATCAGGAACTCGACGAGATCCGCGACGACATTGTTCGCCTCGGCGCACTCGTCGGCGAAGTCATTCCTCGTGGCACCGAGGTGTTGCTCACCAACGACATGAGTGGGGCTCAGAATCTCATTGAGTCTGATGACGAACTCGACGACCTCTCGCTTCGAATCGAAGAGCACTGCTATCACGTGCTCGCCCTTCAACAGCCGATGGCTTCTGACCTTCGCTCAATCGTGACCGGTCTCTGGCTTACCGGTGAACTTGAGCGCTCCGGCGACCTCATGGTCAATGTGGCAAAAGGTGCGCGTCGCATCTACGGAGTAACCCTCGATCCGAAATTGCGCGGCCTTATCGAACGGATGAGTGAAGAAGCATCTCGTCTTATGAAGTTGGCGCTCGACGCCTACGCCGAGCGCAATGCGAGCCTGGGTGTCGCGATCGACGACATTGACGATGCGCTCGACACGCTGCACGGTGACTACATCGAGGCAATCTTTGAATCGCATGCAACCCACGACATTGGTTTGCAGGCCTCAGTGCAACTCGCTCTCATCGGCCGTTATTACGAGCGCATTGGCGACCACGCTGTGAACATTGGGCAGCGCGTGCAGTACATGGTGACCGGGTGGCTGCCAGAACAGACCGGCGCGGCGCGTTTGGTTGCCCGTCGTTCGCTGGCTGCAGAAATCGGCGCAGAGGTTCCTGACCCGGAGGCCGAAAGCGGCCAATGAACACAGCGGTCTCGAGTGCGCTGATTGCTGCTGTTGTCGCTGCCGCCCTGGCAACCGTTATTGCGCGCTTCTTCTGGAATCGCGCTCAACGCAATCACGTCTACGAGTCGACGATGCGTTTGGGGTTCGAGATTCCAAGCGAACGCGAGATGGTGCGCTTCGATGATCTTCTTGCAATCGTTGAACGCTCTGTCCGTGATCTTCGATCTGAAAATCTTCAGTCGGAAAGTGCTCAATTTCGCTTGCAGTCAGCACTTGATGCGCTGCCGATTGCCGTAATGGTGTTTGACGGCGAGGGTTCGATCATCGAATCGAATGGCGCTTCACAGCCATTTCTTGAAGCCCGCCACGGCGATGCGCTCGTTGGCGCAGCGGTCAACGATCTGATCAGGGTGGCGAATTCAGGCAGCGAAGCTTCCACTGTCATCGAACTCTTCGGGCCACCGCGTCGAACTGTTGTCGTGACCACAATTCCTCTTCCGGAAGATGGACAGCCGGGCGCAGTCGCGTTTGTCGAAGACATCACGGAACGCCGTCAGCTCGAGGCGATTCGCACCGATCTTGTTGCGAACATCAGCCACGAGTTGAAGACCCCTGTTGGGGCGATTGGTCTTCTGGCGGAGACCCTCCAGGGCGAAGATGACAGAGCCATTGTTGAGCGCCTCGCGAATCGCATCAACGCCGAGGCAATGCGTATCGCTCAAATCATCGAAGATCTCATTGAACTTTCGCGGATCGAATCCGTTGACGGGGCGGGGAGCGCCATCGTTGAAATGGCCGAGGTCGCTTCCGACGCGGTGGAGAGTCTTCGCACTGCTGCGATCCAGGCTGAAGTGTCGGTGCAGTTGGTCGTCTTGTCGGCCGATACCCGAATTGTCGGTGAGCGTCGACAACTTCTTTCGGCGATTGGCAATCTCATCGACAACGCCATCAAGTATTCCGATTCCGGCACCGTTGTCGATGTGACGGTTGAAGCGGTTGCGAATGATGTTGTCGTAAAGGTCGCCGATCATGGGATCGGTATCCCAACTCGTGACATCGACCGAATCTTTGAGCGCTTCTACCGGGTCGACCAAGCACGGAGCCGTCAAACCGGCGGCACTGGCCTCGGGCTTGCGATCGTTCGTCATGCGGTGGTGAATCACGACGCCGACATTGATGTCGAGTCGCGCTTAGGTGAGGGTTCAACCTTCACCCTTCGATTCCCAAGTTCAAGCGATACCAGCGGTACTGCCGAAACCGAAGTTTCAACATCGAACAAGAGGACGTGAGTCAATGACTGACACGACATCTGTGCTTGTCGTCGAAGATGAAGGGTCATTTATCGAGGCCTTGGAGATTGGTTTGTCTCGTGAAGGTTTCAAGGTGACGGTGGCGCGTGACGGCGCTGAAGCCCTCGACGTCTTCGACGCGGTCAATCCCGACCTTGTGCTGCTCGACGTGATGCTCCCCAAGGTTTCAGGAATCGACGTGTGCCGTGAATTGCGGTCTCGGTCAAACGTTCCGATCATCATGGTGACCGCCAAAGGTTCTGAGATCGACACGGTCGTGGGTCTTGAAGTTGGCGCTGATGACTACGTCACGAAGCCCTATCGAATGCGAGAGCTAGTTGCTCGAATGCGTGCCGTCCTGCGCCGACGTCCCCTCGATGAAGGTGAGTCTCAAGCCGAAACGGATCTTGCCGAGACCCTTCGCGTGGGTGACGTCGTCCTTGATCCTGAACGTCACGAGGTGACCGTTCGTGGAGAAATCGTGCAGCTTCCTCTCAAGGAATTCGAGTTGCTCTCATTGCTTTTGATGAATGCTGGTCGAGTCCTCACCCGCGACACGCTTATTGATCGGGTGTGGGGGAGCGACTACGTGGGCGATACCAAGACGCTCGATGTCCACATCAAACGCCTGCGTTCAAAGGTCGAAAGTGATCCAACGAATCCCGTTCGAATCGTTACGATCCGGGGCCTCGGCTACAAGTTCGACGTTCCAAAGCGCTGAGCCCTTACGAAACGGGCGGTTGCGTCGCACCCGCCTCCTAGCATGGGCAAAGTGACCCCCGAGTCCACAACCCCTAACGGCAAGCGCCCTCGCGGCCCGGCATCAGTCGGTCGCGATCCTCGCCGACCATGGGCACCCTCACCGTTTACGCGTTTGGCTCGGGCTCACGCGGCATCTGTTTCGGGCGACGCGCTGTTCGCTATCGGCCTCGCTGGCTCGGTGTTCTTTTCTCTCGACTTCACATCGGCGCGCTGGCGGGTTGCGCTCTATCTGCTTCTAACGATCGCACCGTTCGCGATCGCGGCTCCACTCATCGGCCCCGCCATCGACCGCATTAAGGGTGGTCGTCGTTGGATCATCGTCGGATCGATGCTTCTGCGCGCCTTGCTCGCGTTCTTTGTCGTTCGGCACATGAACACAATCCTCTTTTATCCAGAGGCTTTTGGCATGCTCATCATGCAGAAGATCTATTCGATTTCTAAGAGCGCCGTCATCCCCAGCACGGTGCACAGCGACGAAGAATTGGTACAAGCCAATTCGCAACTCACCACCCTCTCTTCGATTGCTGTCGTAATTGCTGCGATACCGGGCGGCATCCTTTACGCAATCGGTGGCGGGAAGGCCACGGTGGCACTGGGTGCAATTGTTTTTGCTGTTGGCACGATTCTCGCTTTGCAACTGCCTCCCACCACTGTTGCTGCTGAACCAGAAGGTGAAGCCGAGCGCGAAGAACTCCGTAGCGCGGGAATTACTCATGCCTCCATCGCAATGAGCCTTATCCGCGGCATGGTCGGATTTCTTTCGTTCATGCTCGCATTCGATTTTAAGAATGCAGGCGCGCCCCTTTGGCAACTCGGTTTTGTCGCTGCGACAGCACAGCTCGGTTTCTTTATCGGTTCGCTCATTGTTCCTCGGCTTCGGCGGGTCTTGTCCGAAGAACGGATCTTGGTTGGAAGCCTGATTGTCACGAGTGTGGCCGGGGTCATTACCGCGTTCGTCGGCGGGCTCGCAGGCGCCGCGTTGTTGTCGATGATGCTGGGGGTCACGAGTTGTTCGGCAAAACAAGCATTTGACTCGATCGTTCAGCGTGATGCGCCCGATGCAAACCGCGGCCGAACTTTTGCCAAATTCGAGACGCGGTTTCAGCTGATTTGGGTGATCGGCGCGTTGCTGCCGATCATCGTCCCGATTCCCGCGTCACTCGGATTCGGACTCATTGCCATTGCTGCTTCCATTGCTGTGGCGTTCTACCTGGTGGGCCTGCGTAACGTTCGTGCCGGTCGCCTACCAGTGCCTCGAAAGGGCGTGCTGCGGCGACCGGTCGAGATCGATGAGCGTCATCCGTCGTTTCAAGCCGATCTCGATTCCACCCGAGTCGTCGATCGCGGATTCGCAGGCCCTGAAACCCCGACGCCGTGGGGGCCGCAGCTCGACCGCAACGATCTCACGACAGCCGAGAGTGATGTCGCCCCGCACGACGCTGCTCGGCGGTGGATGCGACGCCCAACAGTCGCTGCACCCGCTCCCGAATCCCCATCTGCTCCCGCACCGCGGGTGCAGCCGCCCAGCGATCCCACAACAGTTGAGTGGCCGTTCCCGGAATTGTCAGAAGACACGCCCCGAGCAACCGATGATCATCGCGACGGCTTCCTGTTCGAGCCCGACGCGTGGGAAGACCCCGAGATCCCGGACAATCCGCCGCCGATCGTTTGATCAGTCAGGTAGTTCGATGCGGGCGAGCCATAAACCCGGTGCTTCGATCTCTGCAGGAGTGGGAAGCGTGCGTTGCGACTCCCAAAGACGAACGAGTCCGTCGTTTCCTTCGCGTTCGACGATGCCGGCCACGAATGCGGCTCCACGGTCGTACGTGGTTTGAGTGAGTTCGAGGCCGAACAATCGCTCGACAAAGCGATCCGAATCGTCGGACTCAACGCGACGACGGCGAACCGCTTCGGAAATCATTGTGGTGTTTGAAAGTAGCGAGGAACCGACGGTATCGACGATGTGATCGACGTAGCCCACGATGGCCGCGATGAGAGCCTCGAACTTGGGAAGCATGTCGCGTTGCGCTTGCGACTGGATAGCGCCAAGAAGTACCTCGGGATCGCCGAACATTGACTGCATGCCCGTCATCGACGATGGATCAGACATATCGAATTCCATCGCACCCAATCGATCTTCGAGTGCATTCGGGTCGGGTTCGAATCCGGCTGCGTAGGCCGAGAGGAATTCGTCGACGGTTGCTCGTACATGCGGAATACGTAAAACCGAATGCATTGCGATTTCCTGTGCGCAGACCCAAAGACGAAGATCGTCGGCAGGGATGCTCCACTCGGAAGCGAAGGTTTCGAAATTCGCAGGGATCACCATCAGGTCATCGTTCGGTGTGCGCGGAACGGGGAGGTCGTATTGTCCAAATGATCGCCGCGACAAGTGTCCGATCATTGAGCCGGCGGTCATTCCGAGCATCATCGGGCCCATCATGGCCATGAGTGGGGCCATGAAGCCGAGAGGGTCGGAGGCATCGGGAGGTGTCGGCGCGATGGGCGGAGTAAGCGAGCCAGCGAGGCGCTCGAAAAGTGGACGCCATGAATCAAGAGTGGTCGCAGCCCATTGGCCACGAGTCACCGGCACGATTGAAACACCAGTGCCGCCGAAACTTGTGGGAAGTCCGGTGGCATTGCCGACGTGCATCTCGGCGATACGCACGAGTTGTTCAAGCCGGATTCGTTCAAGCGGATCGACATTGCCTTCTTCTCCACCGTCGGTTGCGATCGAGAGAGCGAGTTGGCGAGCGGCATCCCAGCCGATAGGGCCTTGCTGTGAAAAGAGTTTGGCCAGATCGCCGAAGAGCGGCATGCCCGACAAGGGGTTCTGGCCGGGGTTATTGCTCGGTTCATCGCCAGAGTCGGCGCCAGCAAAGGGGTCGGGGGGCAGATCATCCACGCACTCAGGCTAGGCCCCTCCGAGGCCGATGACGCCTCGGGTGGTGGCTAGGAGGGAGGCCCTTCGGACGCGCCATGATTGCGGTGTGGGAGAAATCGTGGTGGTCACCGGGGCCGATCTGCCGATCGGGCGACGAGTGGTTGCTGCCGCGCTCGCAGAGCCAGGGGTTGACCGTGTTGTAGCTGTTGGAGCCCAGCCGAGTCCTCGCGGTCTCGACAGCGGCGCTGACGGACCCGAACTTCTGATCGCGCCATTTGCTCTTGATGATTCCCGATTGTCCTCGCTCGTAAGTGGAGCGACACGAATCTTCCTTACAGGCCCACGCTCGGGCCTTGATATCGACGGAACCGGTGGCGCTGACATCGACGTTGTTGCGACGAGAGCCTTTCTGGCGTCGCTCACACGAGTCGGAGCGGTAACAACACTTGTTGTTTTGTCATCAGCACTCGTTTACGGAGCGCGAACCGATAATCCGATTCCGCTCACGGAAAGCGCGCCAGTTCGACCAAACATTTCGATCGAGGCTGCAGTCGAACGCGCGGAACTCGAACGGCTTTGTGCCACCTGGTCGCGATCTCGCGGAGCTACCTGCGCACTTGTTCGACCATGCATCGTTGTTGGTCCGGAGAACGAAAAGTGGCTGGCGCGTTCGCCGTGGGCAACGGCAGGCCTGCAGATCAGCGGTGTGGTTGCTCCAGTGCAGTTCGTGCACCTCGACGATCTCACGACTGCGCTTGTGACGGTGTGTCGTTCGCGAGTCGACGGACCAGTGAATGTTGCGCCAGACGGTTGGCTTTCGGTTGACGAAGTCCGCGCGCTGAAGGGGCCCACTGCGCGAGTTCGGGTCTATAAGCCGTTCGCGTACGTTCTTGCTCGCATCGGTAAATACTTTGGTGTCGCCCCGGGCGATCCCGACGCCCTTCTTGCTGGTTCGGGTCCGTGGGTAGTCGCCAACCAGCGGATTCGCTCGCTCGGGTGGGAACCCACGTTCACGAACGAAGAGGCCTACGTCGACGCCGATAGCGGCGGCATCTGGGCCCGTGTGACTCCGCGTCATCGTCAGCAATTAGCACTAGGCGGTGCGGCCACGTTGGTTCTCGGCGCTGCAGCGGGGGCGGCGTTTTTGCTACACCGCCACCTCAGGTCCGGTCGCTGAGCGTCGCTAACGTCGAGGCGGCAACGCCGTCTCGCACATAGCCAATCGTGACGTTGTCATTCGAATGATGGTTTCGAAGCGCAACAACAAGGGCAGAACTCGTCATCAGTTTCTGTTCGCCTATCGAGGTGATGTGATCGCCGGCGATCAGGCCAGCCCGATCTGCAGGGCCGCCGAGCACGATGGACTCAATTGCCGCGCCGCCATCGGGGGCATCAGTTGTCATGACGCCGAGCCATGCGTGATGGACAGTCCCGGTATCGATGATCTGGTCGGCGACGTGGCGTGTCCATGCGGCCGAGTGAGCGAATGAATTCGTTGCCCTTGGAAGTGCGAGCGTTGAAGAAACTGAAGCAGAAGCGGCTGATCGAGTTGCGGTTGCTGCGCGTGATGTCACTAAGCCGATGACTTGGCCTGACCATGTGCAGAGCACTGCGGAATCTGTTGGTGGTTGAACGTCAATTGCCGAACCGATCATGTCGTGCAATGTGGAGCCGTCGGTTGCATCAATGCGCATGCCCGCAGATTGGAAAACACCGGACGTCACCCAGGAACGACGATCGGTGTCGGTGCGACCAACGACAAAGACGGTGTCGCCCTGTGCAACGGAACCGATGTCGCCAAATGATGGAGTGGGAAGTCCAGAACCCTCAATGTCGATGACGGCGAGATCATCATCCGGGTCGGTGCCGACGATGGTCGCGTTAAACGCACGGCCGTCGGCGGTGGTGACAGTGAGTGAGCGCGCTCCTTTGAGTGGGTCCGACGCAGTGATCACGTGGCCATCAGAGCGAATGATGAGGCCGGTCACGACGAATGAATTGGCCGACCGATCGATGGTGATTTGCACCACTGCTGGGGCGAGCGCCGCAAGCGCGGTTTCGGGTAAGGCATCTGCGGCAGGACCGATGGCGAAGGAGGTTCCTTGGTCAGAATGGTTCGACGATCCGAGGATGCCAACTGCAGCGATGCCGGTGGTAGTCACGACAATGCCAATTGCGATCGCGGCGAACAGTCCAGTTCGTGACGAGCGTCGTCGTTGAGATGGGGCTGAAGGCGGGTTTGGGCCCGCCATCTCTGAGGGATGGCGCCATAACCGGTCGTCTTGGGGCAGTGGAGGGACGAACCCGGCATCGTTATCCGGGTCATCGGGGAACGGCATGGGGCGAATGTAGCGGTGGGCCCCACAGAGTTAGCCGCGGCCCCCACTACGATGGGCAACCGTGACTCTTCAACCACCCGCCACCGACGATTGGGTCGCGCTGACCGATCAATCGCTTGAGGTCGGGCTCGCAGCCGATTGGGTCGCGCTCCCAGGTTGCGGCGCGGTGGTGGTTTTCAGCGGTCTGGTGCGGGACCATGCTGACGGCTCTCATGGAGTTACCCATATCGATTACGAGGCGTGGGCCGAACAGGTCGAGCCTCGCCTTGGCGTCGTTGCCGACCAAGCCCGGCAACGCTGGCCTGAACTCGGCCGCATTGTTCTCTGGCATCGCGAAGGGCGAGTCCTCCTCAGCGAGTCCTCGGTCGTCGTCGCAGTATCTGCCCCGCATCGTGGAGCGGCGTTTGATGCCTGCGAATTCGCGATCGATACCTTGAAAGAGTCTGTGCCCATCTGGAAGAAGGAATTCTTCGATGGCGGTTCTCAGTGGGCGCGTGCTGCTCAGCACATCACCGATGCCGACGATCGCGGAGTGCTCGCGTGAGTGGCGTCGGGTTTCTTCTTATTGCAGTCGTTGTGGCTGCTGTTGGT
>WLOT01000055.1 GCA_009699125.1 Actinomycetota bacterium | reverse complement strand
TGGTTGCAACGATTCGAGGAACCGGTTCGGTACGAGAGTTCACCGACGAACCTGTCGGCGACGAGGTTCTTGCTCGCATTCTCGATCACGCTCGTTTCGCTCCGAATGGCGGAAACCGTCAGGCATGGAAGGTTGTGGTTCTGCAGGACCCGGCCGTGCGAAATGCGATGCGCGATCTCTATCTGGGTCCATGGAGCGATTACTTCGCGCTAACCGTCGCTGGCTTCACCCCGTGGGCACCGATTGGTGATCGCGATGCCGAAGCCCGAGTTGTCGAAGCAGGACGCCAAAGCGGCGAATACGACGACATCGTTCGCGATCGAGTGGAGATCACCTTTGGCGCACCGGTGATCCTTGCGATCTTTGGCGACCTCGAACGTTTGGTGGCGACCGACCGCGATCTTGATCGCTACACGATGGTTGCCGGTGGATCGATCTACCCGTTTATGTGGAACATCATGCTGGCGGCTCGTTCCGAGGGACTCGGTGGTGTCATCACCACAATGCACGCGCGAGTGGAACCAGACGTTCGTGAACTCCTCAACGTTCCAGAAAACCTTGCGCTCGCGGGCGTCATGATGCTCGGACACCCGGTTCATCAACCAACCAAATTGCGCCGCGAACCGGTGAGCACGTTTGCAACGGTAGATCGTTGCGACGGCCCGGTGTTCGGAGCGGATTTGTGACCGACTGGACGACAATCGTTGTTGTTGTCGATGAGGTCGAGGTCGATCTCGTATCAGGACTTGTATGGGACCTCGGCGTCAGCGGCATCGAGGAGCAGGCCCTCGCGAATGGCGCAGTAGAACTTCGCATTGGTTGTGAGACCAAGACGGCGCAACACGCACTTGACGTTTTGGCTGTGCGTTGGTCACCGACAGCGGAATCCGTTGCTGCCGATGCAGGACTTGATGCATGGCGCGATCATGCGCAGGTGTGGCGTGTGGGTTCGACCGTGATCGTGCCGCCGTGGTTAGAGACGCCGGTTGACGTTGCCGAGAACGATCTGGTGTTGTCGATTGATCCCGGACATGCGTTTGGAAGCGCCTCGCATGAGACCACCCGCATGTGTCTCGAGGCCGTTGTTGAATTTGTGACCCCGGGCAGCGCAGTGGCTGATATTGGCTGCGGAAGTGGGGTGCTGGCGATTGCCGCAGCACGTCGAGGCGCAACGATCGTGGTCGGAACCGACATTGCTCCAGATGCAATCGTTGCGACGCTCGACAACGCACGACGAAATGATGTCGACGAACTCGTTGAGGTGTCGACCGCCACGGTTGAGGAACTCAGCGCAAACGCGTTTGACCTTGTTCTTGCCAACATTGGTGCCGCCACGCTGTGTTCGATGGCGGAAGCATTGGTGCAGATCACGAAATCTGGCGGTGTTCTGGTGCTCAGCGGAATTCTCGCTGAACAAGCCGACGTTGTCGTCGAGTCGTTTGAACAGGCGGGTGCTCGTTGCGCTGAGGTTCGTGCCGATGGCGAGTGGCGCACTGTCGTGATGAATCGACCGCGCTGAGAAACGGCGCAGCGCGTCACGACAAGGTTGCTGACGCGCACTAGGTTTCGCTCATGGCTGACACCAAACCAACCGTGACCATTCCCGACACTGCCCCTCCGGCTGACCTCGTTCTCGAGGACATCGAAGTTGGCACCGGCACTGAAGCCGTGGCTGGCGCCAACGTGACCGTGCATTACGTCGGCGTGGCCTGGAGCGACGGACAGCAGTTCGACGCCTCGTGGGACCGCAACGACACGTTCGAGTTTCGTCTCGGTGCTGGCCAGGTCATTGCGGGCTGGGATCAAGGCGTTGCCGGTATGAAGGTGGGCGGCCGACGCAGCATCACCATTCCGTCGCACCTCGGTTATGGCGATCGTGGCGCCGGTGGCGTCATCAAGGGCGGCGAAACCCTCGTGTTCGTCGTCGATCTTCTCAACGTCGGCTGAACGTCAAGCTACGACAACGCCGAACGCCAGCGCGAGTAGCGGCTGGGCTTCGGCCAACTGGTGACCTCGGGCAGTAACGGCTCGAGAGTTCCGGCGCGCACCGACCCAACCCACACTCCTGCCCCGTAGGCCACATCATCGGCCAAGCGAAGGGCCACATAGGGGAGTGGCGAGATATCGGGTCGGGTTCGGATCCAGTCGATGACCGAGGGGGCCAAGACGCCCGCGAGTAGTGCCAACTTGAGTCTGCGCCAGGGGAGAAAAGCGATCGCCAGCGCGGTAACCGGCCAGAGCGGGCGCACGAGACCCTGCGCAATTGTGCGCCCGGCGCTGAGGTGACCGCGACCGGCGAGTTGTGCGGCGACCGGCATTGGTCGGGACAGTGCATCAAGCTTTCCGCCGAGCATTCCTGCGGTGGCACCAACGACCGCACCGGCGGCAATGGGGTGGCCCGTGGCAACAAGACCCCACGTGGCGATGCTCCAACCTGAGGCCTCGATCGGCACAAGGGCACCGGGGTGGCGCTTGGCAAGCGGACCAGCCGAGGTGCCGTAATCGAACCGACGTCGAAGCCAAGCCCATGGTGTCGTGCGATGGCGGTGGCCGACCGTCACGCTTGGTTCATAGCGAACGGTGTGGCCTGCTTCATCGAGTTTCCAAACAAGATCAACGTCTTCGCCAACGGGCATGGACTCGTCGAAACCGCCGGCTGTGTTGAGGGCATCGACGCGGCAAACGAGCGCAGCAGAGGGAACGTACGAGATGCGCGTGCGGGCGCGAACTCGACCGCGCTGTGTGCCGCGATCAAGTGACGCATGAACGCGTTCGTAGCGAGAAAGCAATGGATGGTCAGGAGCACCGAGCGGTTCGATCGAGGTAATGCGCGGCGCAACAACGGCAACCGCCGGATCGCCGAACTGTTCGAGGAGTGGTTCAAGCCAGCCCGGTCGAGGAAGGCAGTCCGCATCGAGAAACGCAACAAGGGAGGTGTCGACCTCGGCAAGGCCGGTGTTGCGAGCAGCAGCTGGGCCGCCATTTGTTGAGCGGCGAAGACACATCACGCTTGTTCCGTGCATCGTCTTCGCTGGAACAACGACAGGTTCCGCACTTTCGTCGTCGACGACGATGATGCGAGCGACACGACCGATGCCATCGAGCAAACCGGGCTCAAGATCGCCGCGTACGGGAACTACGACCGTGACATCGCTGGTAGCGAACGGCGTTGCTGCGGGCACCGGTTGGAGGAGGCCACCGTCGAGAAGACGACGAACAAGTGATGTTGCACCTTTGCCGGGCGGAACCGGGTTGCCATTCAATAAGTCATCGACGAGGTCTGCGCCCTTGTCGCTAATGCGCACGATGCGAAGCGGTGAGCCACCAAGCAGAACCGTGCCGCGCTCTTTACGTTGCATCGAAGGATCAGCAACGACGTAGAGACCGGCAAGTTCGTTGGTCATTGAGGAAACACTTTGTCGATGGTGAGAGCAAGGTCAGCAATGAGACCAAGAAAGAGCTCATTGCCATGTTCCGCAGTCGCGCTCGTCGGATCACCAAGTACGCCGTTTTCACTGACGGACTTCACGCCGCCGTTCTGAAGATCTTCGAGAAGTTCACCGAGTGGAGCGGTTGCACCCGCTTCCAACTTGTCCGTGCGTACGCATTCGGGATCAATAGCCAGAAGGATCGAGGTTTCACTTCGGCCGGCGTGGGCATCGCCGCCGGGAATCGATGGTGACCACGCAACAACAGTGCGAGCTTCGAGGCGGAGGATGGCTCGCGCGGCCAAAAGCGCGTCACGATTGCCGCCATGTCCGTTCACAAACACAACGCCGGTAAATGCATCGGCGGACCGGGCCAGTTCCACCAGCACAGTGGTGAGCGCGTCGGTGCCGATTGACAACGTGCCATCGAAACCTGCGTGTTCGCCCGAGGCGCCAATGGCAACTGCGGGGCCTACAACGAGATCCTCACGCAGTTCACACACGTGCTCAGCGATCGCAGTGGCAATGCGGGTGTCGGTATCGAGCGGAAGATGGGGACCGTGCTGTTCGAGACTGCCCACGGGAATCAGCACAATGCGCGGCGAATCCTGAACGTCAGTCCAGGTGAGGTCGCCGAGAGCGTGTGCTGAAGCCATGTCCGACATCGTCGCACCGATGGCAGGGTCTGCCCACTCGTCAGCCAAGAAGTGCTTCAGCCAACGCTTCAGGTACAGCGGAGGGACCCGATACACCAACGCACCGGCCGCCTACGGCACCAGCCAGTTCCGCCGCGCTGTCGAGGTCGTCGGAGGGAGCCAGGACGACAAGTTCATCGAGCATTGCTGCCGCTTCAACAGGATCATCACCAGCGGTAGCTCGACCGTCGGAGAGCAACAGCGTGATGCGACGCGACGCCGATGAACGCGAGAGTTGTGCGGCTGCCGTGCGAAACGCAAAGGCCAGGTCAGTGGTGCCGAAACCGCGCAGTTTGAAGAGTTGATTGACAACGTCTTCCGCATCTCGTCCGGAACCCTGCGAGGCAATCACAATCGCGTCGTCAGAGAAGGCAACAACGCTGGTGTCGATCGGCGCTCGCCATAACGACGCAGCGGCCGCGACTGCGGCAGTTGCCAAACGTTCGCCTCCCATTGAGCCGCTGCGATCAATCAAAAGACACAACGCAAGATCTGGCTTGGACCAATCCCGGGCCGTGAGATCTTCGAGCGAAGGCGCATCGCCACGAGCTCGAGCCGCGGCAATGGTTTCGAGACTGCGATCGATATCGAGTTCTCCGCCATGATCGGCTCGCCGATGGCGCAGGCGACCAATTCCTTTTCGCCGAGGCGCACCCGTACGAACAACATCGACAACAACTCGACCCGCAAGTGAGCGAGCGAGTTCGCGCAACTTCTCATCGGTGGCGCCAACGAGTTCCGCCAGCAAGGTGAGTGTTTCGTCGGGGTCGTCGCGAAGTGCGTCGGCAAACGCTTCTTCGTCGAGGACGCCAACCTCGGGAGAAATCTCTTGGAACGATTCGTGCTGTTCCATTTGTCGGCGTGACGTCGACTGGCGGCCGGCTTCGGCCAATGCTTGTTCGGCTTCTTCGCCTTCCAGCACGCGCTCTTCGTCGGGCGCCTGTGGGGGTTTGCTACCCCCGCCACCTTGTTGAGGCGGCGGGTTCAGGCTTTTCCCGGGTCGGTCTCCGTGTCGGGATCATCGGTTTCAAGCGGATTGGCCGCCCAGAGGTCGCGCACGATTGCTTCAGGAGTGCGACCGGAACCTTCGCGAACACGAATGCGCCCCGAAAGTGCAGCGAGCGCCGCGTCGAGACCAAGTTCTTCGTCGGTGACGTCGAGTTCACGCAGCGTGGCCAGTTGTTCAGCAATGAGTGAAAGATCAATTGCTCCGCGAACCGATGAACCAACGCGCAGATCAGAGTGGTCGCGGGTGGCTCGAACGACGCGAACCGCACGCCGGCCGACTGGTCCGGCGCCGGGCCCCTTCGCCTCGCGGGCAACGATCTCGGTTTCCTCTGCTTCGGACTGATAGCCCATCGCAACGCGCGAAACACGGTCGTAGACCGCTGATGAAATCCGTGCCGTGCCGATTGCATCGAACGGATTCATCGCCGCGACAACACGGAAACCCGGTTCGGCGACGACACGGCCAAGGCGGGGAATGTTGAGTTCGCGTTCGCTCATGGCCGTGATGATCACGTTGAGGGTTTCTTCGGGAACGCGGTTGATTTCTTCGATGTAGAGCAACGAGCCCGTGCGTAGTGCGTCGACCAACGGACCATCGAGGAACACGTCGGCGCTGTAGCCGTCGGTGAGAACACGAGCGGGGTCGAAGGTTCCGACCAAACGAGCGGGTGTCAGTTCAGCGTTTCCTTCAACGAAAACAAGTTCGACACCGGAGGCGTGAGCAAGCGCACGAAGTAGCGAAGACTTGCCGGTGCCTGGCGGGCCTTCAAGCAAGACATGGCGTTCAGCAGCGAGCGCAGCAACAACGACATCGATTTCATTGCGGCGGCCAACGACGTCGGCGCAGATTGCATCGACAGCGGCGCGGTTAAACGAACTCATGGGCGGAAACCGCCGTCGACATCAATGAGTGAACCCGTCAGTGCCGCGGGTGCATCAACACACAACCACTCGATGGTTGCTGCGATTTCATCGGGATCGATGAGTCGGCCAATGCGAGCTTGATCGGCAAACACGTCCCGATTCTCAATGCCGTAGATCGCGGCGCTGGCATCGAGCATGCCGGTGGCAGTTGAACCGGGACACACTGCGTTTGCGGTGACACCGCTGTCAGTGAGTTCGGCCGAAAGCGCTTTCACTAATCCGGCAACGCCGTGTTTAGCGGCGGAGTACGCCGAGAGTTGCGGAAGGCCGTGGTGTGCAGCGGCAGATGCGACAGCAACGAAACGGCCATTGCGCGGCGCAGGCGCAGAAATCATTGAGGGCAACGCAGCGCGAGCGATGTTGAATACGCCGGTGAGATTGATCTCAATCATCGAACGCCAAACATCGTCATCGGTTTCCCACAGCGGTGCGCCGCCAGCGACGGCACCAGCAGCGGCAACAACAACATCGATGGAGCCGTGATGAGCGACGACGGTGTCGATCACCTTGGCCAATGCTTCGGGATCGCGAACGTCGGCGGCGTGGGCGTGGCCACGTCCACCACAAGCGGCAGCAGCCTCGTCGAGGTCCTGGCCGTGCGCCGGTTGGTACGGGCCGGGGATCTCGCCATGGCGACCCGGCGATTCCAGCGGAAGGTCGATGAGAGCAACGGTGAAGCCACGGGCAGCAAGCCGGGCTGCACTGGCCGCACCGATACCGCGAGCGGCACCGGTGACGACGGCAACGGGATTTTCACGAGCCATAACTGTTCCTCCCCAGACGGGGAATCCTACGGGTACGGCTCGGTCGTGAACATTCCCAGCGCTGGGCGGACTGCGCGAGGCTGGACCCATGGCTGAACCAGTTGTGATCGACCCCACGGATTTCGATGCCGTTGGCGTTCTGACTGAGGCCATCGTGTCGTTACGGGCTCACGTGCTGATCAGCGAGGTCGATGCCTCGGCCTCGGTGAGCGCCCCGGAGGGTTGGCACCAGCTTGTGATCAATGCCAAACAGGGCGGAAGCAGCGTCCTGATCGTTCGGTTCAACGAGCTTTCGGCGTCTCGTCTTCGGAACGTGGCTGATGCGTTGAGCAAACGCGGATGGCACCTTGATGAGGATCGTGAAGGGGCAACCCTTCGTCAGCCTCCGGGCACGACCGCGACCGATTCCGCGTTTGAAGTGCTTTCAGCAATCGGCATTGGCGGCGCACCAACTGATTCGCGAACTGTTGTTGCCCGCGACGGCAACGGCAACGAGGTCGACCTTCACCCCTGAGTGGGATCGATGACGCGCAACTCGGTGTACTGCGACAGAAGCGCAAAGTCTCGATCGTTATGCAATACCGGTTGGCCACATCGGATTGCTGTCGCTGCAATGAGGCAGTCAGACATTGTCCGGATCGTGACGCCATTTTGCCGACAGGTTCGATAGAGCAACGCAGCGTCTTCGAAGTCCTCGGGTTCAGTGGGCAACAATCTCGCTCGGCCGAGAAGGTGTTCGAGATCGGTGAGCTGCTTTTCGGTTCGGGCACCGGCAAGAAGTTCCATCACGATTGTTCCAGTGACCGCGGCTCCTTCGACCAGTGCTTCTTCCACGAGATCGGCGATCGCGATGTTTGAGTTACGCAGAAAGTCGATCCAGGCCGACGAGTCGACGATCAACTCCAAGGCTCAAACCGTCGCATTTCGTCGAGATCGCCATCCCATCCGGTGCCGCGCATCGCTTTGGCTTCTTCAATGGTCATGGGGACGATGATGGCTTTACGCAGGGCGTAGTTGACCGCTTGTCGTTTGGTTGAGAACCCGTGCTGGGCCATAACCAGCGCGCAAGCTTCCTCATCTATATCAATGTTTGTACGCGCCATACACACAGCATACACCATTCATACACCAACTCTCTCGGCGGGAATTTCTGGGCGCTTGGCCGAGGGACTGCGGGTTTCTGATTACAGCGTGCCGAGGTCGTGCAGGGGAAGGGGGAAGACGACCTGTTCGTGTTCCGGCCCCGGCGCAATGGTGCGGGAAAACGAGCCGTAGCGACGGCGAGCCAGCCACCACGCGCCGTCGTGCCGTTCGAAACGGTCGTGGTACACGCCGTACGCGTTTGTGCGGCGACCATCGCTCACGTTCTGACGAAGCTCTTGCATGTACATGCGGCCGCCGGCCACACCGGCTTCGACATCAACATCGATCACGGTATTGAGAATGACGAACTCAAAAAATTCGAACGCCTCGAGCTGTTCACCAATGAAGTCGCCGATGGCTTGCGGACCATCGAACACCATCTGGTTGTCACCGAGGTCCAGTTCGAGCTTGCAGCCCGGGCGCATGATCTCGTGGAGCTCAGCCCACGCCCGACGGGTCACGATGTCGGCATAGCGATTCTGCAGCCGACGAATGTCGAGATAATCCAGCGCTTCAGCCAGTCGTTCTTCGTTGGTCTTCATCAGGCCCCCCTTGAATGTGCCGACCGTAGCCGCCCGACGCCCTGAGCGTCTTTGTGTGCAGAGCCGGTTGATCTTCGCGAGGATGCACCCCTGACGTTTTCAAGGGGGATGACATGGGCGAGCTCAAGTCGCGCGAGAAGTACAACGAACTGGTGGCACTGCTTCAGCAGGCTGGTGATGAATGGGTCGTTCCGGGCCCGGTCATGACCGATGACGATGTCGCCGAGGGTTTTCGCAACCTCACCCACATTCTCCAGAGTGCGCTCTATTCACATCAAGAGTTCGATCCGCAACGCCCGGTGTTCAACCGCATCGTGTCGCCGACCCGATCATTCACGGGCGATAACTCCGATGCTGTCTACTTCGAGACGCCAGTTGCGCCGAACAATGAATACATCGTCCGCGGCAATATCGCTGGCGCGGTCTACACCTCGTTCACGATGGAAGCAGGCGCGGCCGAGGGTTCGTACGCCACGCACACTTCAGGTGTTCTGAACGACACAGAGATGGACATCGCGGCCGACGGTTCGTACGAGATTCGCCTCGGCGGGGCCAAAGCCGATCGCAACTGGCTCGAGATTCCCGCCGACGGCGGACGCATCACTACTCGTCATTACTTTGAATTTCCTTGGTCATCATCGGCTTCGCAGACACTGCATGTTCCGATCAGCATCGAAGCGGTCACAAAAGTTCCCGCCCCACCGCGTTGGAACGATGAGCGCGTTTCGGCTGCTTTGCAGCGCGTCATCAACCACGTGCGCAGCAAGACCGTTGCTTCGATCGCACCTTCAGAAGACACGCCTATTCCGTTTGTATCGCGTATTCCCAACGAACTTCCGCAGCCGATAGTGCCGGGAAACATGGCATTTGCTGCGTTTGACGCTGCGTATGCGATGGCTCCGTATCTCATCGGTGATGACGAAGCGCTTGTGATTCGTGGCCGTTGGCCCGAGTGCGTCTTCGGAAATATTTGCCTTTGGAATCGTTGGTCGCAGATGTACGACTACGTGAACCGTCAGGTCAGCCGCAACCGCGCCAACACCACGTTGAATGCCGATGGTTCATTCACGATGGTGCTCGCGCACTCTGATCCAGGACATGCGAACTGGATCGACACCGAAGGCCGTAATCTCGGCACGATGTTTTTCCGCTTCTTCCTGCCCGACGGAGAGATCGAGAAGCCCACATGCGAGGTCGTGAAGTTCGCTGACCTCACGCCCGACCTCGTCTGATCAGACCTTCTGCATCGGCTGATGTGGTTCGGCCGGAAGCGAAACCTTGATGGTGTCGCCAACGCGAACCGTTCCGCCGCGCACGACGACAGACATCACGCCGTTGCGAAAGAGCTGCGGTCCAACTTCAGGCTTGAACGACACGGCCGCGCGCAGACCCTCTTGAAACTTGTCGATCTGCGAACAGGGATCGCGAAAACCGGTGAGGGCGATGATGACGTCCTCACCGAGACGAAGCGTGGTGCCCACAGGTAGTTGACCGAGTTCAATACCTTTGGTGGTGAGGTTCTCGCCGAAACCACCGAACGGAACCTCGAATCCCTCAGTACGCAGGCCCTCATGGATCTCACTGGCCACGAGGTGGACTTGGCGCAGGTTGGGGCGAGAAGCGTCCTTCTTCTGGCGACTGAGGTGCTGGGTGGTTGGGCCGGAATGGGCATCGCCCTCGATGCCGACCCCAGCAAGGAAGACGGCCTCAGAAATTGAAGGCTTTGAGAAGTTATGGCCGCCATCGGAATGCAGGCTGGTGACGGTTCCTTCAAGCGCGTGGGTCATGCCCACAGTTTGCCCGCGCAATCTCAGGAAAGGTCGCTCAATTTCACGACCCGTGTTTCGAGCTGTGTCAGCGGCTCGGTTGGCAGCAAGAACCGCCAGAACATCGTTCCGTGTTCAAGCCCGCGTGTGTCGAGCCAGTTGGGAAGACCGGGGTCAGAGTGGGCGAGGATCATTCGCCACGAACCATCGTCCTCAACCTGGGTCTGTACTCGATTGAGCGACACGAGTCGTCGGTCGTAGTTGGGCGTTTGCATGTGGTTGTTGAACAACACGATGTTTGCGAACGTGCACCGCGGCCAACGTCCACGAATCTCCAACGCTTCGTCGGGCGCCAATTTC
>WLOT01000054.1 GCA_009699125.1 Actinomycetota bacterium | reverse complement strand
GCACCCGGCATGCGGTCAAGCGACCACGACTACCGTTCGCTCTATGAGCGGAAGTGGACACTTCGATGGCGACACGGCTGCCGGTGCTGGCTATCGGATTGATCCACTGACCGGAGATCCGGCCTGGATAGTTCCATCTCGCCAAGGCCGACCCAATCTGCCAGCCGATGAGTGTCCCTTTTGCGTCGGGGGCATTGAGGCGCCTGCCGACTATGAGGTGCTCGCCTTCCCAAACCGGTGGCCGCCGTTTGACGACGGTCGGGCAGAAATCGTTCTCTACACCTCACAGCACGAATCCTCATTCGCGGAACTCTCCCCCGATCACGCTCGACGTGTCGTTGATCTGTGGGCAGAGCGGTCCGCAGCACTCGGCGCTCGCGACGACGTTTCGTATGTATTGGTGTTCGAAAATCGCGGACCAGAAGTAGGCGCGACCATCGCGCACCCACATGGACAGATCTATGCGTTCGACATCGTGCCGCCGGTAGTTGCGACGGAATACGCCACTGTGAAGTCGGCAGCGTTCAGTGTTCCAGCAGCCGACGTCGTGGTCGCCACCCATGGCGAGTGGTCAGCGTGGGTTCCTCTCGCCGCATCCTGGCCTTACGAGTTATTGCTCGCTCCGTCGACCGATGTTCCCGACCTTCCATCGTTGAACGATAAAGAGCGCAGCAATCTCGCGTCACTACTCATTGAGTGCATTGGACGTCTCGACGCGTTGTTCGGCGAACCAATGCCATTCATGATGTGGTTCCACCAGCGACCATTCGACAACGCAGAGCGCACTCCCCTTCGTGTGCATGCGCACATCGCACCGCTGCTTCGCTCCCCCGGCACGCAACGATTCGTAGCGGCTGGCGAACTTGGAAGTGGCGTGTGGTTCAACCCAATCGAACCGATAACCGCCGCCGCACAACTGCGCTCTGCAAAATGAACGGTCAGGCATTCACGGTTCATGCTCCAGGTCGCGTGAACCTCATCGGCGATCACACCGACTATGCCGGCGGCCTTGCCTTGCCGTGCGCTATCGATCTCGGGATCTCCATCAGCGGAACTCACGAACAAGGCCGCGTTGAACTTTCGTCCGATGCACTCGCCGACACCGTCACGTTCGATCTTGATCCCGCTGTCAACATCGCGTTGATCGAACCCCAGTGGGGTCGCTACGTCGCCGCGGTTGCCGTGGAAGTAAACGCAGCACAAGGATTCACCGCGTCCGCCACCTCAACACTTCCTACTGGAGCGGGACTTTCCTCAAGTGCTGCGCTTGAAATCGCGGTGGCTCTCTCGTTTGGATTCTCTGGATCGCCCATGGAGCTCGCACTTCTTGGGCAGCGCGCCGAACTTCGCGCCGTTGGCGTTCCGTGCGGGCTTCTTGACCAGCTGAGCATTGTGTTTGGACGAGCAGAAAACGCAATGGTCATCGACTTTGCCGACAACGCAATCGAATACGTCGCATTTCCCAACGACCTCGACATCGTGATCTTGCACTCTGGCCAAGAACGACAACTCGCAGATTCGGAGTACGCCGAACGCCGCGCATCTTGCGAACTCGCTGCAAAACAGATTGGTCCGTTAGCGCAAGCCTCGCTTACCGATGTCGCAACGCTCGAAGGAGATCTACAACGACGAGCGCGTCATGTCGCCACCGAATGCGAACGGGTTCGAAACGCAGCAACGGCGCTTCGCAACAACGATCCGATAACTGTTGGCGATCTCATGACTCAGAGTCACGCGTCATTGCGCGATGACTTCAACGTTTCAACATCTGTGCTTGACGAACTTGTCGAGCGACTGAACACGCTTTCTGGTGTTTACGGTGCGCGTCTCACCGGAGCCGGTTTCGGTGGCTGTGTTGTTGCACTTTGCGAACGCGGCGCTATCAACGAACCCGCGGCGCTCACCGGACGAGGCTGGATTGTTCGACCTTCCGATGGCGCCCGCCAACGGGCGATCTAAGCGCCATCGAATTACATACGGCCGAGCAATTCCTGCTTCTTGGTTTGGAATTCGTCTTCGGTCAACACGCCTTGGTCGCGCAAAGCACTGAGTTTCGCGATCTGATCGGGGATTGACTCAGACTCGGCAGCGCCATGAGCACGATTGATGCCACCTGAAATTCGATCAGCAGCCTTGATCTGATTCGCTTCCATCTGCTGATAGATCTCGTTCTGCACTGCGCTGGGATTACGAATGTCGTCGAATCGCTGCGCGCCGTCCTTTGACGCCGATTCAATATCGAGGTCACCGAGACCAAGCATGCGTTCGAAGATGCGCTGATGGAAGAAAATCGTGTTGATTCGTTCCAGCGGAATCTCGATGCCGTGCTTGGCGATGATGCCCGTGCGGAAAATGACGCGATCAGAGGTGAGCACGAAATGGGTGCTCACCCAGCGGATGTAACGCTGCATGAACCACACCAGCGTGGCGAAGACAAAGACGGCGACTGGGACCGAGATCCACGACGGCCAGCCACGACTCAAGGTGACAATCGCCAAGATCACGGCCAAAGCCAGCATCGCCGCTGACTTGGCGAAGAACCACCAATGGGGATGGAGATCGAGGATGAGCTCTTCGGTCGCGTGCAGTTCGTCTTCGGGATACGGCATTCCAAACCGTACCCCCGGCACTGTCGCTGGCGGTGAGTACGGTCTGCCGGGTGGATCCCGACGCCCTTCTCGACGGCCTGAACACCGCGCAACGTCTCGCGGTCACGTCGCCGACCTCGCCGTTATGCATCTTGGCCGGCGCCGGGTCAGGAAAGACCCGCGTCCTCACTCGCCGCATCGCCTATCGCGCCGCCACCGGCGATCTCGACCCGCGCCACGTTCTTGCTCTCACATTCACCCGCAAGGCCGCCGGCGAACTCACCGCTCGCCTCCGTTCACTCGGACTGCGTGAACAAGTTGCGGCCGGCACCTTCCACTCGGTTGCTTATGCGCAGTTGCGCACTCGCTGGGCCGAGCGCAATATCACTCCCCCACAACTCATGACGCGCAAAGCGGGCTTTGTCATCGGCCTGCTCACCGGCGCCGAAAAGTCCACACCCGGTATCGACTTCGTCGCCGAGATCGAATGGGCCAAAGCTCGCATGGTCGAGCCCGAGGCCTATCCCGACGCAGCAAAGGCTGCTGGGCGCAAACCGCCAATCTCCTACGAGGCCACTGCCGCGGTCTATGCCCGTTACGAAGATCAACGTCGCCAGAAGCGGCTCATCGACTTCGACGACATGTTGCGCGTATGCCACCGCGACCTTCTATCCGACGATGGCTTCGCTGCTTCACAACGTTGGCGCTTCGCCCATCTTTTTGTCGACGAGTTTCAGGACGTCAACCCACTGCAGCACGCACTGCTCGAGGCTTGGCGTGGCGATCGCAACGATCTCTGCATCGTCGGCGACCCCAATCAGGCCATCTATTCCTGGAACGGCGCTGACCCCGACCTCCTGCGCACCTTCCCGCACCGCTTCCCCACCGGCGAAACCATCCGCCTTCTCGACAACTACCGCTCAAGCCCTCAGATTCTCGCCGCAGCCAATGCGTTGCTCGTTGGTGGCCGTGGCGTCGATCACGATGGCACGCAGTCGGCCACACGACCCGATGGTGGTGTTCCGTCTGTTCGCGAGTTGCCCGACGAACGCGCTGAGGCCGCCGCAATTGCGCGTGCCGCACGCGACCGCCACGGTCCTGGCGCGCGCTGGTCCAACCAAGCAGTACTCGTGCGCACCAACGCGCAGTTACCCATCATTGAAGAAGCAATGAAGTCGGCAGGCATCCCGTTCCGTGTGCGCGGCGCCACGCCATTGCTCGATCAACCCGAGGTCAAAGCGGCTCTTGGCGACCTTCGCCGCACGCCGCGCCCATTCTCCGATGCCATCCACGACCTCGCACTTTCCGTCGTCGTCGACGACGAATCAGAAAGCGATCGCGCCGCCGAGCGCCGAGCCAATCTCGATGCACTCGTACAAATGGCTCGCGACTACATGGCGATCGAATCTCCGCCATCCGCCAACGGATTCTTCTTGTGGCTCACTGCTACCACTCGCGCCGATCAACCCGACCCCAACGGCGAGGCCATCGAACTTCTCACGTTCCACGCCGCCAAAGGTCTGGAATGGCCCATCGTGCATTTGGCTGGCATCGAACAGGGTTATGTGCCCATCGGCCACGCCAAGACGCCCGGCGCCTGGGCCGAAGAACGTCGCCTCTTTTATGTCGCCGCCACTCGCGCCGAGCGCGAACTCCTCTGCACGTGGGCAAAATCGCGCACCTTTGGTGAACGCGCCATTCCGCGTGATCGTTCCGAGTTCCTCGACACCTACGCGCAAGCGTGCGAAGCACTCGAAGCTGGGGTCGACCCCATTGCTGTCGGCAACGGTGCAACTGCGCCGAGTCGACCATCAACCACGAACACTCGCTCATCCAAGCCGAAACCGAAATCAAGCAACGCAAAGGGCCCACGCCAACGCCCCGGCAAATATCCCGACTCGCTCGAAGCTGCCGATCATCCACTGTTCGATGCATTGCGGTCATGGCGTTCCGAACGTTCAAAGTCTGCCGACGTTCCCGCATTCGTGGTGTGCAACGACCACACGCTTGCCGAAATCGCGCGACTCAAACCAACAACGCCCGTTGAGCTCCTGACCGTCAACGGCATGGGCGAAATCAAGGTCTCGAAGTTTGGCGACGAAATCCTCAGTGTCATTTCCGAAACGATCGACTCGTAACCGCCAGTCGCTCAGCCTTCGGACAGACCCATCAGTTTCTTTGGGTCAACTGCAATAAAGAGCCCTTCGGCCTCGGCACAAAGTCGATCGCCGGCGTGCAACGTCCCCTTGCACAGAATCTTTCGACCGCTCACCGACTCAAGTCGCGCTTTCAAATGCAGGTCGGTGTTCAGCGGCGTTGGGCTGCGGTAATGAATCGTAAGACGCCCTGTCATCCCTGCGTGGCCAGAGAAGGTCTGCGCCGCACCCAACACCTCATCAAAAATTCCTGCGATATAGCCGCCGTGCAAGCAACCGGGTGGCCCTTCATACAGAGTCCCGAAATTCGCCACAGCATCAACTCCGCCATCGACAAATTCAACGATGAGAGGCAACGCGACTGGATTGGCTCGTCCGATAAAGGGGCTCCGCTCCCGCAGCCGGTGGGCCTGATACGCCGCGTTCGAACTGTTTCCAGCGGCCGCTGAATCACGGTTTCCGAGACCGAGGGACTCTGAAAGTTCGTCGAGTTGACGAGCGAGTGAGGCCAATTCCTCGATCGAGGCTGAGGTCGTCTCAAGACTCCGAACAAGTCGCCGAACGGATTCCGCCGTTTCGCGCGCAGCCTGTTGGGCCGGCGTGACCTCGCGCAGTCCAGGCTCGAGCAAAATCGCGTCTTCAAGTCCAATGGTTCGGCGGAGCTGTCCGACGCCGAACACATTCGCGACATCGATGACGGGTTCCTCACTCATCAGTCGAACTGCGCGATCACGGGGGCATGGTCGCTGGGCTTTTCACCCTTACGAGCATCGCGATCAACGCGAGCTTCAACCGATCGAGCGGCAAGCGATGCCGTCGCCATAATGAGATCGATTCGAAGGCCACGGCCCTGGTGGAAGTCGCCACCGCGATAGTCCCAGAAGGAATAGAGACCGCCTTCGTCATGATGACGGCGGTAGACGTCCTCAAGGCCCCATGCCTCGAGGGACCGGAGGGCCTCGCGTTCGGGCTCACTCACATGGGTATTGCCGACCCAGGCCTCGGGGCTCCAGACATCACGGTCGTCGGGACAGATATTGAAATCACCGCAGACTGCGAGTTCGCTGCCGGCGTCTTCACGGCGCAGAAGGGTCTGTCGAAGGCGCTCAAGCCACCCGAGCTTGTAGGTGTAGTGAGGGTCATCGAGGGCCCGGCCATTGGGTACATAGGCACTGGCAATTCGGATCCCGCCGCAGGTCGCCCAGAGAATGCGAGCGTCGGCGTCCTCGGGTCCATCGTCGTCCCAACCAGCCACAACGTCCTCGAGGCCCACCTTCGAAAGGATCGCAACACCGTTCCATTGGCCTTGGCCATGGTGGGCGGTCTCGTAGCCCATTGCGTTGAAAACCTCGGCGGGAAATGCCGAGTCCTTCATCTTGGTCTCTTGGAGACAGATGACCTCGGGTCCATTCTCGGAGAGCCATTGCTCCACTCGAGGGAGCCGGGCCTTCAGCGAGTTCACATTCCACGTCACGATTCGGAGCACGGTCGCCGAATCTATCCGCCGCGAGGTCAGGGCCCACTGCCACCGGGCTCCGGCGCCGCCGATAGAGTCGACCAACGTGGCTGATGACTCTGCTTCCCCCATCGCAGGACCCAACGCGTGGCTCGTCGACGAAATGTTCGAACAGTTCCGCACCGACCCTTCGTCCGTAAGCGAAAGCTGGCGCGAATTCTTTGCCGGGTACTCCCCCGGCGCGGGATCCGTTCCGACTGCGCCTGCTCCTGCAGCACCGGTTGCAGCCGCACCGACTGCGCCGACCGCTGCGCCCGCGGCAGCGCCAAAGACGTCCGACGCCGCACCACAAGGCACGCCATTGCGCGGTGCTGCGGCCCGCATTGTTTCGAACATGGAAGCAAGCCTCGAAGTTCCGACGGCAACCTCGTTCCGCGAGATCCCTACAAAACTTCTCGAGGTCAATCGCAAGTCGATCAACGGGTACCTGTCGCGCAGCCGAAGCGGCAAAGTCTCGTTCACCCACATCATTGGTTACGCAATCGTTCGCGCAATCGTCGATGGCACGCCAGTGATGAACTCATCGTTCACGACCGACGCTGAAGGCAAGCCTTACGTCGTTCGGGGCGAAACCGTTGGGCTCGGTCTTGCCGTCGATGTCGAAAAGAGCGACGGAAGTCGATCGCTCCTTGTTCCCTGCATCAAGAACGCTGAGTCCCTTGATTTCGCACAGTTCCTTGATTCCTATGAAGAACTCGTGCGCAAGGTCCGCTCGAACAAATTGACTCCCGACGACTTCTCCGGCGCAACCGTCACCCTGACCAACCCCGGCACCATCGGAACGCTCCAGTCAGTTCCGCGGCTTATGCCAGGACAGGGCGTCATCGTCGGTGTCGGCTCGCTCGACTACCCAGTCGCGTTCCGTGGCGCAGATCCGGCCACCATCGCATCGCTCGGAATGTCAAAGGTCATGACCATGACCTCGACCTACGACCACCGCATCATTCAAGGCGCTGAGTCAGGTCTCTTCCTGAAGCGAATTCAAGAACTGCTCATGGGTGAGCACGAGTTCTACGAAGAAATCTTCGAATCACTTGGCCTTCCCTACGAACCGGTCGACTGGGCTCACGACGTCAACCCCAACGATCACCAAGATCTGATGCTCGAAAAGAACCTTCAGGTTCGAGCTCTCATCAACATGTACCGCGTTCGAGGCCACCTCGACACCGATCTCGATCCACTCAACCTCACCGAGCACGATCTTCATCCCGAACTTGACCCCGCGGCCTATGGCCTCACCATTTGGGATTTCGATCGTGAATTCCTCACTGGTGGACTCGCCGGCCGCGACCGCATGACCCTTGCTTCGATTCTCGATGTCCTTCGTTCGGCGTACTGCCGCACGATCGGCATTGAGTACATGCACATTCAGGATCCAGTACAAAAGGCATGGATCCAGCAACAGGTCGAGGGCGTAAAATTTGAGCTTTCGATCGAAGAGAAGCGCCACATCCTCGAACGACTCAATGCTGCTGAAGCGCTTGAGCGTTTCCTAGGCACCAAGTACCTCGGCCAGAAGCGATTTGGCATCGAAGGCGCCGAATCAGCGATTCCGCTTCTTGATTCACTGCTGTCATCAGCAGCCGACACATCGATGCAGTCGTCCGTCATCGGCATGGCTCATCGTGGTCGCCTCAATGTTCTCGTGAACATCGTTGGCAAGAAGTACGAACAGCTCTTCACCGAGTTCGAAGGCAACATCGATCCTGAATCGATTCAAGGTTCGGGCGACGTGAAGTATCACCTTGGACAGGACGGCACCTTTACGAGCCCCGCGGGCAACACCATTGCGGTTGAACTCGCCGCCAACCCTTCACACCTCGAAGCCGTCGACCCTGTTGTTGTAGGTATGGCCCGAGCCAAGATGGATCGGATCGAACCTCCGGGCGATTACCCGGTATTGCCAATCCTCGTTCACGGCGATGCCGCATTTGCCGGACAAGGCATCGTCGCTGAAACGCTCAACCTCTCGGAAATCACTGGCTACCGCGTTGGCGGAACTGTCCACGTGATCATCAACAATCAGGTCGGCTTCACGACCTCGCCATCGGAAGCACGCTCCTCGGTGTACTCAACCGACGTCGCCAAGATGGTCCAAGCCCCGATCTTCCACGTGAACGGCGACGACCCCGAAGCCGTCATTCGCGTTGCTCGGCTTGCCTTCGACTATCGCCGCACGTTCAATCGAGATGTCGTCATCGACATGGTGTGTTACCGCCGCCACGGCCATAACGAGGGCGACGATCCGAGTTACACCCAACCGCTCATGTACAAGCGCATCGATGAAACCCGTTCGGTTCGCAAGCTCTACACCGAAGCGCTTATGCGTCGCGGCGACATCACCATTGAAGAAGCAGAAGCCGCACTCGACGATTTCCAGGCCCGACTCCAGGTTGCGCTCGACGAAACTCGTTCACATGACGCACCGCCGCCGCTTGAACATGCTCCCGAGCGCGTCTTCAGTGGCGTGCTTCCGCATGTTGATACCGGCGTCTCAAAAGAAGAACTCGATGCGGTCTTCGCTGCAATCGAAAACGTGCCCGAGGGCTTCACTGTTCATCCCAAGTTGGCCAAGCAGTTTGAAGGCCGCCACAAGATGTTTATTGAAGAAGGCGAAGTCGACTGGGCTCTCGGCGAAGCACTCGCCTACGGCACTTTGCTTCACGAAGGGACTTCGGTTCGTGTCTCGGGTGAAGACTCTCGTCGCGGAACCTTCTCTCACCGCCACGCTGCCCTCATTGATTACGACACAGCTGGCGTGTACATCCCACTTGCCGATGCAGCTCGTGACGATGCCAGATTCTGGATCTACGACTCGCTTCTTTCCGAATATGCAGTCCTCGGCTTCGAATACGGCTACTCGGTCGTCAACAAAGATGCCCTTGTTGTTTGGGAAGCCCAGTTCGGCGATTTCATGAATGGCGCTCAGGTCATCATCGACAACTTCCTCGTTGCCGCAGAAGACAAGTGGGGTCAAACATCAGGGCTCGTCATGCTTCTTCCCCACGGCTACGAAGGCCAGGGCCCCGAGCATTCCTCAGCTCGCATTGAGCGTTTCCTCACCCTCTCCGCTGGTGACAACATTCAGGTCTGCAACGCAACGACAGCAGCGCAGTTCTTCCACCTACTGCGTCGCCAGGTTCGTCGTGATCTACGCAAGCCGCTTGTCGTGTTCACCCCGAAGTCGCTTCTTCGAGCCAAGACCACTCGTTCGCCAGTGAGCGAGCTCATCCACGGCTCGTTCGAAGAGGTCCTCGACGACAACGGCGTCACCGATCCCGCATCGGTACGTCGCATCGTGTTCGCCTCCGGCAAGATCGGCGTCGAAGCACAGACCGCCCGCGACGAAATGGGCACCCCGGTTGCCATCGCTCGTGTTGAGCAGCTCTACCCATGGCCCTATGCCGATGTCGCTCGAATCGTCGAGAAGTACGCGAACGCCGACGAAATCGTTTGGCTTCAAGAAGAGCCCGAGAACATGGGTGCGTGGAACCACATCAAGGGTCGCTTGTACGAAGCCCATGACGACACGCACAAGATCCGTCGCGTGAGTCGTCAGGAATCAGCGAGCCCGGCGACCGGATCGCACGCCATCCACCAGGCCGAGGTCCACGACCTCATGGAATCAGCGCTCGGCGGAATCTGATCGGTGGGGCATCCTGCCCCACCTTCTCAGCCTTCTCGGCTCAGCAACAGGTCGTTCGCAACGGCTTCCCACATTTCAGTGGAAAGTCCGAGAGACCGCGTATCGATGCGTTCATCGTCGCCGTGGAACATGCGGCCGAAGTCTTCGAACGACAGGTTCTCGCTAAAGAGACCAAACCCATAGGCGACCTTGTCGGCACGACGGAAGAACCTTGCATCGGTCGCGCCAACCGTAAGGAACGGAACGGTTTCTGATCCCGGGTACCACTGCTGGGTCACACGCGACAACGAATCCCAAAGGGGCGTGTCTGTGGGCGACGCGCTCGACGGGTCGTAGTTGAGTTGCTCAAAGGTGACCGCATCGGCCAAGTCGCCGAGGGCGAGCCGAAGTTCGGCCATCACCATTTCGGCGTCGTGCCCAGGCAGCGTTCGAATGTCGACATCGAGTTCGACAGAGTCAGGGATGATGTTGAGCTTGGAACCACCGTGGATCACGGTGGGTGCGAATGTCGTATGCGTGCAGGCGTGGAACTGACGGGCCATGCCAACAGGAAGATGCTCGAGGATGCCATCGAGTCCGTCTTTCGAAAGCAATGGTCCCGTGATCTCTTCGGGATATCCCATCGACTCGATGAAGCGTCGCCAGATGTCGTGGATATGTGTTTCGGGCTGGAACTCGCCGATACGCCTCACGACCTCGGCCGCGGTGAGCAATGCGTTGTCAGTCTTATAGGGCTGAGAGCCATGGCCGGCTGTCCCGCCCACTCGGATTCGGATCCCAAAGAGTCCCTTTTCGCCTACAAGTACTGGCAGTTTGAGGCCGTTGGGACTGGGCAGTGGGATGCCACCCGATTCCGTGATGACGTAGTCCGCCATGACCGCATCACGCTCGTGATTGATGAGGTGTTCGGCACCATAGACACCACTTGATTCCTCATCGGCCACCGCGAGATACACAAGCGTTCCGCG
>WLOT01000053.1 GCA_009699125.1 Actinomycetota bacterium | reverse complement strand
GAGAGCACGACGTTGTTGCGGTTCTTGTCGAGCTCGATGATCTTGGCTTCGAGCGTGCGGCCGACGTAGGGCGCAAGGTCGCGAACGCGACGCAGTTCAACAAGTGATGCGGGAAGGAAGCCGCGAAGGCCGATGTCGATGATGAGACCGCCCTTGACGACCTCGATGACCGGACCGCTGACGACGCCGTCTTCTTCTTTGATCTTTTCGATCGTTCCCCAGGCACGCTCGTACTGTGCGCGCTTCTTGGAAAGAACGAGACGACCTTCTTTATCTTCCTTTTGAAGAACAAGAGCCTCGATGACATCGCCCATTGAGACGATTTCGGAGGGATCGACGTCATTGCGAATCGAAAGTTCGCGAGAAGGAATGACGCCTTCAGACTTGTAACCAATGTCGAGAAGAACTTCGTCGTGGTCAACCTTGACCACGGTGCCTTCGACGATCTGTCCGTCTTCAACCTGCACCATTGATGCGGTGTACGCATCGTCGAGTGACAATCCACCAAGATCGTCTTCGATTACCTGACGCGGAACGTAGGTGCCGTCGGCTGCGAACGTACCCATACCTGCGGGTGCTTCTGCGACGGGTGTGGCTTCTTCAATGGTGGACTGCTCGGACACGAGGGTTCTCTCTTCGATGGACAGGAAGTAGGGGATGGGACAACTCCCCCACAGGCGCGAGGAAGAACGGCAAGGCTAGACCCCTGTCCACAGGCGCCGCCAGCCCGCAAACTGCAGGTCAGACCGTTGGACGGGTGGCCACGAGGAGAAACTCGGGCCGGTCGATCTCGGGAGTTCGTCGGGCGTACTCCCCCGGGGTCACTGACCAGACCGCATCAACCTGCAATCCAGCCCGGGCGGCGAGCAATCGCAGTTCCCGAGGGGTGAAACACGTGGTCCAGAGGTCTCGGTGAGTTTCGGCGCCATCGGGGGCCCTGAGCGGGGCCGATTCGTGGTTCACGCCGGCATCGGCATCGAAGGTGTCGATGTCTTCGAGCCAGCGAATCTGAAAATAAGAGGAAAACGCCGAAACGGCGATGCGGCCCCCTGGGCGAAGGGCTCGGGCCATGCCGTCGAGCACCACGCCATCGGGATCGGGGCCGACCGCCGCCGCTCCCCCAGCCAGACCGAAGGCGCCTTGGCACAGCGAGATCACCGCATCGAACTCACCGTCGAACGGAAGGGCCCGGGCATCGAGGCGTTCGAAGGTGGCTCCTTCGGGTGCCCCGTCACGAGCGAGATCGATGAAGGTCTGAGCAATATCGACGCCGTGAACCGAAATGCCGCGCTCAGCGAGCGCATACGCGTGGCGCCCAGGTCCGCAGCCGACATCGAGAACCCGCATGCCGGGCTTCAGCCCAAGTTCATCGACCAGAAAGTCGACCTCGTTGGCCGTGCCCATCGTGAACGAATAGCGCAGGTACGACGTACCGAGATGATCGGCGATGCCCTCGAACCAATGACCTTCTGGACTGTCGGTCACATCAGCCCTTGGCAGCGGCCCATGAGTCGCCGTGTGAAAGGTTCACCTCAAGCGGAACACGAAGATCGAATGCACCTGACATCGCTTCGAGAACGATCGTGGTGACTGCGTCGAGATCGGCAGGTGGAACCTCGCAAATGACTTCGTCGTGCACCTGCAGGATGAGACGGCTTGTCGAGCCCGCAGCGTCGAGCGCGCGATCGAGGCGAATGAGAGCAACTTTGAAAATGTCGGCAGCAAGACCTTGAATGCCCGCGTTCATTGCTTGACGCTCGCCGGCTTGGCGGATGCGGAAGTTGTCTGACGCCAGTTCGGGAATCTGACGGCGACGACCGAAGAGAGTTTCGGTGTAACCCTTCTCGCGCGCTTCGGCCACGGTGCGATCCATGTAGTCGTGAACGGCCGGGAAGGCAACGAAGTACGCATCAAGAATTTGCTGCGCTTCACCGATCGGAACACCCAAGCGCTGTGCCAGACCGAACGCCTCCATTCCGTAGGCCAACCCGTAACTGACCATCTTTGCTTTGGAACGTTGCTCGATGGTGACCGTGGCGGGATCGACGTCGAACACGCGAGCCGCAGTTGCGTTGTGAATGTCTTGACCCGATTCAAACGCACCGATCAAACCGGGATCTTCCGCCAAGTGTGCGATGCAGCGAAGTTCGATCTGGTTGTAGTCGGCAATGAGCAACGTGTAGCCCTTGGCCGGCACAAACGCCTTACGGAATTCGCGACCAAGTTCGCTACGCACGGGGATGTTGTGCAGGTTCGGAGCGTCGGAGCTCAAACGACCAGTACGAGCAACGGTCTGGTTGAAGGTCGCATGAATGCGGCCGTCGGGAGCGATTTCAGTGAGAAGTCCTTCGCCATAGGTTGAACGAAGTTTCTCGACCTCGCGATAGGAAAGCAGGTGCTCGATGATCGGATGTTCGCCCAGCAACTTCTCGAGCGTTGCTGCATCAGTTGAATAGCCGGTCTTGGTTTTCTTCTGCGGTGTGAGTCCGAGTTTTTCGAAAAGGATCTCGCGCAACTTTACGGTGGAGTTCACGTTGAACTCTTCACCTGCGTCAGCCCAGATAAGTGTGCGGAGTTCATCGCAACTCGCAACGAGTTGGTCACGCAGTTTTCGCAGTTCGCCTTCGTCGACACCAACGCCCAGAATTTCCATGCGGGCAAGAACGCGGACTAGCGGAACTTCGATATCGGTATTGAGATCAGCGAGCCCGCGAGCCACGAGGGATTCTTGAAGCGGATCGACAAGTGCATTCACTCCAAGCGCACGACGCGATGCACGCTGAGCAAGCGCCGAAGTATCGGCTCCTCCGAAATCGAGTTGACCTTCGCCTTGATCGTCGTCTTGCGGCAAGCGGGCGTCGGCGTAACGATCGAGCAACGGTTCGAGCGAATAGCGAGGCTCTGCCGGATCAAGCAGGTATGCGGCGATCATCGTGTCGAGAGCAAGGGACCGAAGATCGATGCCGCAGGTATCGAGACCGCGCATGAGTGCCTTGGCATCGTGGGCAACAACAGCCCGGCCGCCGTCGGCGAATAGCGCTGTAGCCGCAGCCGCAACCTTCGGAGCAGCAAGCGTCTCGGCCGAGATCCATGCGACTTCACCCATTGATGCGTCGGTGACGAGGGCGAGACCTTCGAAGGTGGATCGCCCTTCATCGCCCACCCATGCGCCCGCAGCAGCGAGAGGGGTATCGCCCTTTGCGAGATTGCCGAACAGTGCGATGGCGTCTTTCTGTGTCGAGACGTCGGTGCGCTCGGCTTCAAGGACGCTTCCGGTCACGGCCTCGGCGGAATCATTCGCGACACCCAAGACCCCGATGAGGCGATCGAACAACTGACGGAACTCGAGGAAGTCGAACAACTGACGAACTTCCGCAAGATCGAAATTGCCGATCTGCAATTCGTCGGGATCAACAGTGACCGGCGCGTCGTGACGCAGCGTCATCAAGTCGATGTTCATCCGAGCCTTGTCTTCGTTCTCGGCAAGGTTCTGGCGCAGTTTCGGCGTGAGGTCATCGAGGTGTTCGTAAATGCCGTCGATGCCGCCGTACTGATTGATCAGTTTCGCTGCGGTCTTTTCGCCAACACCGGGGACACCAGGAAGATTGTCGGAAGGATCACCACGAAGAGCGGCGTAATGGACGTAATCGGTGGGCTTCACGCCCGTGCGTTCCAAAATGCCAGCTTCGTCGTACAGCGCGTAGTCGGAAACGCCGCGCTTGTTGTAGAGCACTTTGATGTGAGGATCGTGAACTAGTTGGTAACTGTCGCGATCGCCCGTGACGATGATGACGTTGTCGCCGCGCGCTTCGGCCGCGGTTGCCAACGTGGCGATGATGTCGTCGGCTTCAAATCCAACGAGGTCAAGCACGGGAACGCGCAGCGTTTCTACAACTTCGCGAACGATGCCCATTTGCTGACGCAGAAGGTCGGGGGTGGCATCGCGATTTCCCTTGTAGGTGGAAAGCGCCTCGTGACGGAACGTTGGTTCGGACCGGTCGAACACCACCGCCAAGTGATCGGGCTTTTGATCACGCAGAAGATTCACGAGCATCGAGGTGAATCCAAAGACCGCGTTGGTGACCTGACCAGACGCCGTTGCCATGTCGGTTGGAAGCGCGAAGAACGCTCGGTACGTAAGCGAGTTTCCGTCGATAAGCATCAACGTCGTCATGGAGTCTCCGGAGTGAGGGTGCCGTCGAGAATCGATTCAGCAACGGCGCGCATCGTGGTGCGATCACGCATGGCGGTCTTCTGTACAAATGCGAACGAATCGGCTTCAGTGAAACCGTGGGCGTCCATGAGGACACCCTTGGCCTTGTCAACAACTTTGCGAGTTTCAAGTTGATCTTCGAGCGACTTTGTTTGTTCAGTAAGCGCACGCAACTCGCGGAACCGCCCCACCGCTAATTCGATCGCCGGCACAAGGTCGCTGCGTTGAAACGGCTTCACGAGATAGGCAAGAGCTCCAGCATCGCGAGCCTCTTCGATCAGATCTCGCTGACTGAAGGCAGTGAGCACCAAAACAGCGCACAACTGATCGGCAGTGATCTGTCTTGCCGCAGTCAGACCGTCGATGCCCGGCATCTTGATGTCGAGGATGGCGATTTCGGGTTTGAGATCACGAACGAGGGCAACGGCTTCGTCGCCACGCCCGGTTTCGCCGACGACCTCGTACCCCTCTTCTTCGAGGGTCTCTTTCAGATCGAGTCGGATGATCGCCTCGTCTTCGGCGATGACGACACGGGTCGGCAACGTTGCAGCCCCTTGAGAGTGGAGGTCCGACCAGGTACGGACCGTTCGACGATCGTACCGGTTCAGCCGATGGCGTCGTTGAGTCTGTCGAGCAATTCATCCTGCTGTTGCTCGAGTCGCCCAATATCGGCGACCACCTCGTTGCGGTGACGTTCCATTGCCTCGGCATGACGAGCAGCAGTTCGATGCTCCTTCTCGGCGAGTGGGGTCTCCGAGACGAGGGACCGGAGGCGAGCATCGTCGGCTTCGTCGGCGAAATGGGCCAGTTGCTCATCAGCAACAGCCAACTCATGGCGCAGGTCGCGTAGTTGCACACCAATATCGGTGAGCCGCCGTTCCAATGTCGCCCTGGTCATGGCGGCGAAGTGTAGGACCGGCCTCGCCACGACACTCAAGTGCCCTAGCCCCAAGTGGGAAGAGCGGCCTCCGGCCAGTTGGTAGCGTGGCGATCGCACCACTGCGGCGGTGCTGGAATTGGCATACAGGGCGGGCTCAAACCCCGCTGCCCTTCGGGGCTTGAGGGTTCGAGTCCCTCCCGCCGCACGAACACCACTCTCGGCCCCGGCTGGGAAAATGAAACCGAAGTGACCGCATCCGGGTCAGAGCCTTGGTCAGAGCACCACCGCCCTTCACCCACGAGCGAAAGCCGCCACCGCCACGATGATCGTCTTCACTTTCCCCGGCCAGGGATCACAGAAACCCGGCATGGGAGACGCGTGGCGAGACCACCCGTCCTGGGAACTGGTCGCTGAAGCTTCGAGCGTTCTTGGCCGTGACCTAGAGCATCTGCTCCTTCACACCGAGGCCGAAGAACTCACTCGCACCGACAATGCTCAGCTGTCGACGTTCCTCACGAGCCTGATTGTGCTCGACGCAGTGGAACGTCTCGGCGTTGAACCTGCCGCAGCAGCCGGACACAGCCTCGGCGAATACACCGCTCTTGTCGCTTCGGGCGCGCTGGCCTTCGATGAAGGACTCATGCTTGTCTCCGAACGTGGCGCCGCCATGCTCGAAGCCACCACCTCGCGAGTGGGCACGATGGCTGCTGTCCTCGGACTCGACGATGACGACGTCGAAGTTGCCTGCGCCCGCGTCGACGGCGACGTATGGGTGGCCAACTACAACGCTCCCGGACAGGTCGTCATTGCCGGTGATCCCGATGCCCTCGCAAAGGCGTCTGAGATCGCGAAAGAAATCGGTGCCAAGAAGGTCATGGCGATGGCCGTCAGCGGCGCCTTCCACACCCCGTTCATGGCTCCGGCACGCGACCGACTGCGCAGCGCGATCGAATCGGCCGATCTCCGTGATGCCGATCTTCCCGTGTATGCCAACGTCGACGCTCGCGCCCACACCGGCGCTGAGTGGACCGAACTTCTCAACGCCCAGCTGTGTAGCCCAGTTCGCTGGCGTCAGACACTGCACAACCTCGGCGATGCCGGCGCAACCGTCTTCGTTGAGCTCGGTCCAGGCAGCGTGCTTACCGGCATGGCAAAGCGCACGGTTACCGGCACAACAACGCTCGCCGTTTCAACGCCCGACGATCTCGACAAACTGCTCACTGCACTTGCATCACCGTCCGAGAGTGTCGCTATACATGAAGGCGAGCATCTCTTCGCAACCGAACGCATGGTTGTGAGCCCTGCAGCTGGCGTCTTCACACCCGCAGCCGATTTAGCCCCCGGCTTTGTTCTCACTCCGGGCACCGTTCTCGGACGCGTTGGCGAACAAGAAGTTCGGTCCCCCTTCGCAGGCACGTTGGTCGGCGTCCTCGCTGTCGAAGGCGAGCGCGTCACAACCAGTCAGCCCATCGCTTGGTTGCGCACAGCGTGATCACCACCACCTCGAGGAACCGATGACTATTCCTGCTCCGAGCGGCGCAACGATCACCGGTTGGGGCACGGCGCTCCCCGACGTCATCGTCACCAACGCCGATTTCGAAGCGCGTCTCGACACCACCGATGTCTGGATCACCGAGCGAACCGGCATTCGCGAACGTCGTCACGGTGGCACCACCGCCGGCCTTGCCGTCGAAGCCGGGCGTAACGCACTCAACATGGCAGGCCTCACCGGTGCCGATATCGATTTCATCCTTCTCGCAACGACCACTCCCGACTATCAGATTCCTTCCACCGCGTCGCAGGTCCAGGAAGAACTTCAGATCAACGGTGGAGCATGCGACATCAACGCCGCATGCTCCGGTTTTGTCTATGGCCTCGTTCAAGCACACGGCCTCATCGCAATGGGCCTGAAGCGAATCCTGCTCATCGGTTCGGAAACTCTCGCAAAGGTCACCGACCAGGACGACCGCAACACCGCGATCCTTTTCGGCAATGGCGCGGGTGCTGTTGTGCTCGAGGCCGTTGAAGGCGACGGACAACTGATCTCATTCGACCTTGGATCCGACGGTTCAGCCCGCGAACTTCTTGAAGCCCCCATAGGTGGCTACATGACCATGGTGGGCAAAGAGGTCTTCCGCAAAGCCGTGACAGTCATGGTTGATTCCGCTCGAGCTTCATTGGTCGATGCCAACCTCACTCCCGAGGACATCGCACTCGTCGTGCCCCATCAGGCGAACATCCGCATTATCGAATCGGCATGCTCACGCCTCGACATGCCGATGGACCGAGTCGCCATGGTGCTGCACCGAACCGGCAATACATCATCGGCTTCGATTCCTCTTGCACTCGTCGATGCAATTGAGAACGGTCGCGTGAAGCGCAATGACAATGTGCTGCTCGTTGGCTTTGGTGCAGGTATGAGTTGGGCCAGCGCCATCATTCGCTGGACTGGCCGTCTTCCGGAGGAAAACGCATGAGCAGAGTTGTACTGGTTACGGGCGGAAACCGGGGCATTGGCCTCGCATGCGCCAAAGCGTTTGCGGCGGCAGGCCACAAGGTTGCGATCACGCACCGCAGTGCCGCTCCCAAGGACGCTGGCGACATTCTTTGTGTGCAATGCGATGTCACCGACACCGAACAGGTCGAAGCGGCCTTCACCGAGATCGAAGAGAAGCTCGGTCCAGTTGAAATCCTCGTGTCGAACGCAGGGATGACCATCGACAAGCTCGTACTGCGGATGACCGACGACGACTTCTCTGACGTCATCGACGCCAACCTCGTCGGCGGATTCCGCGTCGCCCGTCGCGCCGTTCCCAAAATGATGCGCGCCCGTTGGGGCCGAATCATCTTCATCGGTTCGGTCGTTGGTTCTATCGGCCAAGCCGGTCAGGCCAATTACGCAGCGTCGAAGGCCGGGCTCATTGGCCTCGCACGATCGCTCGCTCGCGAGTTCGCCTCACGCAATGTCACGGTTAACGTTGTGGCTCCCGGCCCGGTTGCCACTGACATGTTCGCCGCGGTCGACGACGCCATGCGCGAATCGATTACCGCCGCGGTTCCGGCCGGCCGTATGGGCGAACCCGAAGAAATCGCCGCCGCCGTTTCCTTCCTCGCATCCGACGAGGCCGGCTACATCACCGGTGCCGTTCTGCCAGTCGATGGCGGCCTCGGCATGGGCGGCTAACAACCCCAGCAGCACCAAAACCAAGGCGACCCCCGACTAGGTTTGTCGCACCGATTACCAAGGAGACCCGATGAGTGACGATTTCGAAAAGTTCAAGGCCTGCGCCGTTGAGATCCTTGCCGTCTCACCCGACCAGGTGACGATGGAAGCCAAATTCAGCGAGGACCTCGATGCCGACAGCCTCGACCTCGTCGAACTGGTCATGAAGCTCGAAGAAGAGTTCGACGTGTCTGTCGACGAATCCGAGCTTGAGAACATCACGACCGTTGGCGAAGCCTACGAACTGGTGATGTCGAAGCGGTGAGCATGAAACGTCGGGTAGCGATTACAGGCGTCGGTGTCGTCAGCCCTTGCGGCATTGGCACCGAAGCGTTCTGGAACGGATTGTTGTCGGCCGCGCCCGAAGGGCTGCGTCGTATCGAGAACTTTGATCCCGAACCGTATTTCGCAAACCCGAAAGAAGCGCGTCGAACCGACCGCTTCGCTCAGTTCGCGTTGGCTGCCGCCGACGAAGCACTGACAATGTCCGGCGATGTCGGCGGCGATCCCACCCGCAAGGGTGTCTGGATCGGCACCGGCATCGGCGGGCTCACCACTCTTGAAGAACAGGTGCTCGTCAACGAGCACAAGGGCGCTCGGCGAGTCAGCCCCTTCATGGTTCCCATGCTCATGGCCAATGCGGCCTCAGCGGCTATCTCCATGAAGTACGGCTGGCAAGGCCCGTGCGAGAACACCTGCACCGCGTGTGCCGCCGGCACCCAATCGATCGGCAACGCCTACCGACTCATCGTGTCGGGCCTGTGCGATGCCATGGTCACCGGTTCTTCCGAAGCCGTCATGACCCCCACCTGCATCGCCGGCTTCACCAACATGACCGCGATGTCTTCCGACAACATGTCACGCCCCTTCGATCGCGACCGCAACGGTTTCGTTCTCGCCGAGGGCTCTGGTGTCCTCGTGCTGGAGGAAATGGAATCGGCTCAGGCTCGCGGCGCAACGATCCTCGCTGAGGTGATGGGCGCTGCTTCGAATGCCGATGCGCACCACATCACCGCTCCGTCGCCTGGTGGCGTTGGCGCAATCAATTGCATGCGCACCGCTATTGCCGATGCCGGCCTCGTTCCCGCAGATGTCACGTATGTGAATGCACACGGCACCTCAACACCGCTCAACGATGCCGCAGAAGCTGCAGCAATCGCTGAAGTCTTCGGCGACACTCCCCCAGCAGTGACCTCATTCAAGGGCGTCACTGGCCATGCGCTTGGTGGTGCCGGTTCTCTCGAAGCAGTTGGCATCGTTCTCGGCATGCAGAAGGGCGCAATTCCCCCCACTGCTGGCTATGAGAACGTCGACCCCGAAATGGCACCGATCGATATTGTCGTGGGCGGTGCACGTGAATGGACTCCCGCTCCGGTGCTTTCAAACAGCTTCGGTTTCGGTGGCCACAACGGCTGCGTCGTGATTGGCCCACCGCCGGCCTGAGCCGTTTCAGTCGAGACTTCCCTCTCGACGCAATAACCATTCTTTGGCGCGCACGCCCCCACCGAACTGTCCGACGCCCCCGCCGCTGGGCAGCACTCGATGACAGGGAACGATGATGGCGATTGGATTCGTCGCCATCGCAGTTCCAACGGCACGCGCTGCTTTTGGTCGACCAGCCCTCGCCGCTAAGTCCCCATAGGTAACGGTGTGCCCGAACGACACCGATTCGAGCGCGTCCAAAACCTCTCCACGAAAACCAGTGCGCTCGCTTCGATCAATCGGCACGCTGAACGCCGTGCGCTCACCTTCGAAGTACTCACTCAATTGCGTAAGCGCCACTGCCAGATGCGCGTCAGCAACTGCAGTTCCGCTGGCGTCTTCGTCGAGGTCGCCAAACCACACGCGACAAATACCCACGTCGTTGGCAATGACAGTGAGTGCGGCGATCGGCGTATCGATCAGTGCTTTGGCCATGACTTATGCGTCGGCGAAGACAAAGAGGAGTTCGGTTTCGGCTGCAGTTTCGCCACCGACGTGGGCCCGACCCGAACCTTTGCCGGCACGTGCCGACATCCGGCCGAGCGTGACTTCGAGTTCGAGAACATCACCGGGCACAACCTGACGACGGAATCGCGACTTCTCAACGCCACCGAACAACGGCAACTTGCCGGCGAATGCGGGATCGCTCAACACCGCGTAAGCACCGAGCTGTGCGATTGCTTCGAGCATAAGCACGCCCGGCAGCGTTGGCCGCCCGGGGAAATGCCCCGGGAAGAACCATTCGTCGCCAGTGATGCGCCACAAGCCCTTTGCCGAAGAACCGATCTCGAGTTCGGTGACTTCGTCGAGAAGAAGAAACGGTGGCCGATGCGGAAGCACATCGGCAGGTGCAGGAAAGCTCACTTGCCGAGCGCCTTGAGGAGATTTGCGGGCGTGTCTTTCGGACTGACCTTGTACCAGGCCTGCTCGATCTTGCCATTCTCGTCAATCAGGAACGCTGAGCGAACGATGCCCATGTACTTCTTTCCGTACATCGACTTCTCGCCCCATACGCCGAACTTCTCGGCCACCACATGTTCGGGGTCAGACAACAACGTAAAGCCGAGTTTGTATTTGTCATCGAACTT
>WLOT01000052.1 GCA_009699125.1 Actinomycetota bacterium | reverse complement strand
TGCAGAGCCTGGAGAGTGGCCGCACCCATTGCGGTGACGCCGGGGGTGCGGAGCTGGGTTGCAAGCACGCCTGTGCCGAGGCTGAGTGTGGGTTGAGCAGCACCGACAGCAGCCACGGTGGAGAAGGCTTCGAGGCCTGTGGTCTCGGCCACCCAGAAGGAGGAATAGCCCGCATCAAGCGCCCAATCGGCAGCAGTGAACCCGGCTGCAGGGCCGAGCCCGGCGAAGCTGGCGAAGGTGAGTCCCAGTGGGTGGGATGGCGCAGCGCTCATGGCCGATGACGCTAGTGCGGGCCGATGACAGTGCCGAACGAGTGACCTTCGTCAACGAGTGTGACGTCCTTCGCGTAAATCTTCGAATATGACCCACGCGTTGCACACAATGGCCTCTACCATGCGTTAGTAACCGCAGTGGCAAGTGAACTACCGCAACCTTCGGAACCCTCCGAGGCAAGCGAATCTCAACCGCCGGCTACGACAGGAGAAACACATGACTGAAACCCGAGAGATGGACGCACTCACCGAGGCACTTTCGATCATCGATCGTGCACTGGGCGAAATGCTCCACCGCGAGTTGGTCAGCACTAACGAGGTCGCCGATCTCCTGCTCGACATCCGTTCATTGGTTGCGTCCGAGGCTGCTGTTCTCGTCCAGAGCTGAGCGTCACCGAGCATGCGCTCGGTCGACTCGCCACAAAGTTGTTCCACGATGCGCGGCCTTTGGGGTCGCGCATCGTCGCGCAGGGGCAGACGGTGATCGAAGGGCCGCCGGCGTTCGGGGCGTCAGCGATCGAGGCTGGTGTGCTTGAACTCGTTGAGCGACGGCCACTCGGCCAGCATCTCGACAATTCGTTCGACTGATCGACGGGCGTCGGCGGCATCGACGGGAAGATCCATGAGACGAACGAACGCTGCGTGCTCGGCGGTCATGAAGGTGGGGACGCCCCACACATCGAGGTCGCGGGCGGCAGCGGTGTGCTCGTCGCGGATGATGGCAAGTGGTGCTCCGGTAGCGACCTCGGCGAAGACCGGATCGGGGTCGAAGCCGTTTGCTTCGAAGATGGTGCGGAGAACGGCCTCGTCGCGAAGTTGCGCTCCTTCTGCATGGCGAGCCTCGAAGAGTGCGCGATGAAGAAGCGGGAAGCGCGCGGGATCGTTGTCTCGAACAACGACGGCAGCCTGAAGGGCGAGCAGTCCGGTGTCGTCTTCAGGGTGCTCCCAGATCGGCGCTTCGCCTTCCTCGACATGCACCTGGCCGAGGGAGAACGGCACGAATCGGACGTTCCAGTCAGCGCCGTCGACGATGCCTTCGACGACGTGCGCATGAACGATGCGAGCGAAGGGGCAGCGGTAGTCCCATGTGATGCCGAATTGAAGAGTCATGGTGGTGAACCGTTTCGTTTGCGGAAGTAGTGCGGAGCAGGGTCGTACTCAGCGGCGACGGCGGTACAACGGGAAGACGGCGCGAGCGATAGCGCCAAGTCCAAGACCGACCGCAAGTCCGCCGGCCACGTCAGACGCGTGATGAATACGCACATGGATGCGGCTGACTGCGACAAGTCCGCCCAAACCGAAGAGTGCGACCTTGGTTGGAGTTGAGGACTTCTGGGCCAACAAAACGCCAGCAACCATTGCCGTGCTCGAGTGTCCGCTCGGGAAACTGGTGGAAAGCGGGATGCGCAGTCGGTGGGGGCGGGGCTCTTGGATGACGGGGCGTTCGCGCTTGAACTGCGTCTTGACGATGCCATTGATGATGACGGACTCTGCCGCCAAGATCGCTGTGAGGCGCCATGCGGCGCGAGCGTCTTCTTCGGATTTGAGGCCACGAACAAATGCGAGAAGGACCCAAATCAATCCGAAATCGCCGAGTTCAGTCAGGGCATAAATGATTCGGTCGGTGGGTTCGGTGCCACGGAAACGATCGAAGAATTCATCGACCTTGTGGTCGAAGCGATCGACCGCGCTCAACTGGTGCGGTGGCTCGTGGTCGTGATGAGGGAGGTGGAGGTCCGGGTGCTCGGTCGCCAACTTCTCGACGGCGGCGTCGATGAAGTTTTCCGGCGGCAGCGATTCGGTCTCTTCAGGGGGTGTCACGGGTGACAATGCTAGGGGAGGACCGAACCCTCTCGTTCAGGGCTGGCTGAAACCACTGGGGCGAACGGGTTGTTCCATTCCCTCAAAGGCTTTACGGGCATCGTCGGGGTTTCCGCCGAATTCGGGACACCACTGCTGGTAGGAGCACCATGAACAAAGTTTGGACTTCTTTGGTCGAAAGTCGTCGCGCTCGCACGCGGTTTCGATCGCTGACCAGATTGAGGTGACTTTGCGTTCGATCTGGCGTGTTGATTGTTCAGTGGGTGTTGTTTCGACGATTGTCGGAGTGCCGCCGAGATAGATCAGTTGCACCTTGCTGGGTCGCTCGCCGTAGATCTGTTCGCACAGGTAGGCATAGATGTGCACGCCAGTGAGGCGCGACTGTTGGTAGCCCTCGGCAGGAGCTTTTCCGGTCTTGTAATCGCTGACGACGAGTTGACCGTTTGCATCGCGTTCGAGGCGGTCGATGATGCCTCGCAACGTCACACTCGAACCACTCTTCACCGAAAGTTGATGTTCGACATGAAGTTCGAGCCCGATGGGTTCGATGCTCGTTGGATCTTCGATGTCGAAGTACTTGTGTACGAGAACATCGGCGTCGCGGAAGAACGCTGCTTGTTCGTCGGCATTGAGGGCGAGTTCTGCCCATTCGGGATCGGAGTCGAGCTCGGTTGATGCATCGGCAAGGCAGGCGACCGCGGCATCGATTGTTCGATCGGCGGGGTCGAGCGCAAGTAATCGTTCGAGCGCCGAGTGCACGAGTGTGCCTTTGACTGTGGCAATGGTTGGCGGCTGGGGGATTTTGTCGATTGCGGAGAAACGAAAGGACAACGCGCAATCGGTGAAGGACGACACCTTTGACGGCGAAAGTGACGTGGGGAGTTTCAGGGCCATGGTGGGCAGGCTACGCAGCGCCAGCGACAGTTGCCGCGAGAAGTGTTACTCAACCGTTGAAAAAGCCTCGAGAATCGACGATGCAATGGTTGCAGGGTCTTCGAGTGGACCGAAGTGAGCGAGATCGGGGAACGAGGCGACGGTTCCGTGCGGGATGGCATCGGCAATTGCTCGTCCAAAGATTGCAGGAACGGTGTCTTCGACTCCCATAGCGATTGTTGTCGGGCAGGAGATTTCGTTTAGTGCAGCAAAGGCGTGGTGCGACATCCCGTGGGCATAGACCTCGGCTTCATTCGCGGGCAGGCACTTCAACGAAACGGTGCCGTCTGCGTTTTCGGCAAAGCCGTGATCGACGTACGCCCGTAGAACTTCAGGATGCAATGTGTTGAAGGGTGGTTTCGATGCGTAATTGGAAGACGCCGCATCGAATGAATCGAAGGTGTCTCGACGTCGGCGAGCACCGTTCGACAGCGGGTTGTCGGGGTTGTACCCAGTGACAGCATCGGTTGGAACGACGACGGGCTCAAAGAGATAGAGCGCGCGAAATGTTCCTGGCCGAGCCTGTTCGGCCAGGAGGAGTGATGCCGCACCTTTGGAATGTCCGACACCGAATGGCTTCTCGAGGCCGAGGGCGTCGATCACCGAAAGTACGTCGTCGGCAAATCCGTACCACTCGAGTGGCCGATCGCTTGGCGCGTCGGAGTCGCCGTGCGCGCGTAGGTCGATCGACCACCGATGGAACCCCGCAAGATGAGCTGCGAGTGGTTCCCACACTCGGCCGTGAAATCCGGTTGCATGCGCGAGGAGCAGCGGAGGTCCCTCGCCGCCGAGATCGTGGACTTTGATTTCGACGTCGTCGGTGGAGGGAATTCGCATGCCTCCATCCTGCCTCTACGGTGTGTCTCATGGCGCCGGATTCCACCGATTTCTCCGCAACAGGCGATGACCAGTGGTCCGGCGACGATGTGCACGATCCTGTCGACTCCGCGGTGCTTGAAGTGAATCGAGCGTTCTACGACGCGTTCGAATCTTCAGACTTCAATGCGATGTCTGACCTCTGGGTTCACGAGGATCGTGCGGTGTGTGTCCACCCAGGATGGACAGCGCTGCGTGGATGGGCGTCGATCGCTTCGAGTTGGGCGGCAATGTTCGACGGTCCCCAGCACATCCAGTTCATCGTGACTGACGAGCATGTGTCGGTGAACGGTGACGTCGCGTGGGTGTCGTGCGACGAGAACCTCTTAACTATTGGTGCGAGCGCGACCGTAAACGCGCTCAACATCTTTGAACGAACTCGCGATGGAAAATGGCTGATGGTCGCGCACCATGGCGCGCCTGTGATGATCTCGTCAGACGAAGAGTTCGACGAGGACCTCGACAACTAGGAACGCAAAGCGCTCAGGCGTTGCCCTTGAGTGTGTGGAGGATCTTCGAGAGTTCGCCGTTGTTGTCGTCGGGAACGATGTAACCGTCTTCGTTGCGGATGGTGTCCCAGTTCGCAGCGATGTCCTCGGCGGTGAGGTTCGGGTTGAAATAGCCGGGGGTCAGGCCGATAAAGAATCGGGAGATCACGCCGCCGGCAGCGGAGTAGACCTCGCCGCTGACGTCGCATGCCGATGACGAGAGATAGGCGACCAGCGGGCTGACAAGAGCCGGGTCCATGGCGTCCATAAGTCCGTCGAACAAGCCTTCGGTCATGCGGGTTGCGGCGACTGGAGCAACAGCATTGGCCTTCACATTGAACTTGCGACCTTCGATGGCGAGGACGCGGGTGAGGCCAACAAGACCCATCTTGGCGGCGCCGTAATTGGCCTGGCCGAAGTTGCCGAGAATGCCCGAGTTCGACGAGGTCGACACGATTCGGCCGTAGCCCTTTTCGCGCATGATTTGGTACGCCGGCTGCGTGACATAGAACGCGCCGAGAAGGTGGACCTGAATCACTGACTCGATCATTTGCTGATCAAGATTGTGGAAGGACTTGTCGCGCAGGATGCCTGCGTTATTCACGACGATGTCGACAGTGCCGAACGCGTCGACAGCGGTCTTCACGATTGCCTTGCCGCCATCGGGAGTGGCAACGGAGTTGGTGTCGGCAACGGCTTCGCCGCCGAGGTCGAGGATCTCCTGCACAACTGACTGTGCCGGACCAACGTCGCCGCCGTCGCCACTGACCGAGCCACCGAGATCGTTGACGACAATGCGTGCGCCGCGTCGGGCGAGCTCAAGTGCGTGCTGGCGGCCAAGGCCACCGCCGGCGCCGGTGATGATCGCTACCTGGCCGTCGAAACCGATATCAGTCATTGAGTCCATCCTCTCCGCGGCGTCTGCGCGGACTGTGTTGTTCGAACCGCCGAATGGTACTCAGGGCGACTGGTGGGGCACCGCATTGGGCGGGGCGTGGACGTTTGAGACCTGGTCGGGCTCGGCAGTCGTCGCAGGGGTCGGCAGTTCGGTAGCGTGGCCGCTATGGCCCCGAAGATCAGCACCGAAAAGATGTTCCGCCGTCGACAGAAGATCGTCGCTGCAGTCGACCTGCCCGGCGCTCCGGCGGGCACGTTCGGCAAGGTGTGGTTCGTGTCTGGTGTTACCTGGATCCGCTACCACGTCGCATTCGACAACGGCGTGGAAATCGCCAATGTCGATGGTGCCCAGATCACCGATCGCAAGTCTTGGCTGGCTGAGAAGGCCGAGCGCGACCAAGAAGCGCTCGAAGTTGAACGGGCCGCAGCTCGCGAAGCAGCTCGTGCTGAAGCGTTGGCCAATCTTGCAACTGGTCCTGCTTCGCACTGATCACATTCCAACGTCGCGTTGCGGCACTGAAGGGACGTCACCATGAAGTTCGGTATGCAGATCGACTACGCGGGTGGCTTCGCTGAGTCCGCCGCAAAGGTTGCCGACTACGAGAAGGCTGGTCTCGACATCGCGTGGGTTGCCGAGGCCTACGGCTTTGATGCCCCAACATTCATGGGCTACCTCGCCGCCAAAACTGAATCGATCACGATCGGCGCCGGAATTCTTCCGATCTACACGCGCACGCCAACGCTTATGGCAATGACTGCGGCCAGCATGGACACACTGACCGGCGGCCGATTCATTCTTGGTCTCGGGGCTTCGGGCCCGCAGGTCATCGAAGGCTTCCATGGCGTGAAGTACGACGCACCACTTGGTCGCACGCGCGAGATCATTGATATCTGTCGCCTTGTCTGGAAGCGCGAACGGGTCACCTACAACGGCAAGTACTACACGTTGCCGCTGCCCGCCGATCAGGGCACTGGTCTCGGCAAGCCACTCAAGATGATTGCGAAGCCGATTCGTGAAGACATTCCCGTTTGGATTGCATCGCTCGGTCCGAAGAATGTTGAGATGACTGCCGAGATCGCAGACGGTTGGTTGCCGATCTTCTACATGCCCGAGCGCGCACAAGATGTTTGGGGTGCTGACCTTGCCGCTGGCAAAGCAAAGCGTGATCCAAAACTCGGACCTCTTGAGATTTCTGCTGGCGGTCTTGTGGCGATTGGCGATGACATGTCTGAGGTTGCAGAAATGGCGCGCCCGATGGTTGCGCTCTACGTCGGTGGCATGGGGGCCAAAGGTCGCAACTTCTATAACGACCTCATGTGTCGTTACGGATACGAAGAAGAGGCCACCAAGATTCAGGACCTCTATCTCGAGGGCAAGAAGGACGAAGCGGCTGCGCTTGTTCCGTCAGAGTTCCTGAAACTCACCAACCTGTGTGGCCCCGAAGGTTTCGTGCGCGAACGCATCGAGGCCTATGCCGCTGCTGGCGTCAGCGTGCTGAACATCATCCCCGTGGGCGGAAACCCCACTGCGACAATTGAAAAGCTCAAGACCTGGGTGTCGTGAGTTTCAGCGCAGTGCGCTGACGCGATCGATGACCGCTTCAGCTTCAGCCACAATCGATCGAACGAGATCGCCTGCGGGTACGAGTTCGTTGATTGCGCCAACGCCCTGACCTGCAGGCCAGAACTCGCGTGAAGGGTCGACCTCGGTGTCGGGTCCGGCTCCGAGATGATTCGCGCCATCGTTGATGGAACGAATGAACTGCGCAGGGAATGGTTCGATTTCGCTCGTGTGTTCTTCCCAATATTGCGTGTAGTCGTTGCGCGCTACACGACAAGTCTTTCCGGTGAAACCCTTGGAAACGACGGTGTCATCCTCGGCCATCGAAAGAAGTTTCTCTTTGTAGCCAGGGGTTCCCCATGCTTCGGGTGTCGCGATGAATCGGGTGCCCATCCATACGCCTTCGGCACCGAGACTGAGTGCAGCAGCAAGGCCACGACCGTCGAATAATCCTCCGGCAGCCACGACCGGCACCTTATTTTCGACAACATCAACGATCTGGGGAACGAGGGCCATCGTTGCAACCGTGCCTGTGTGCCCGCCGGCCTCAGTTCCCTGAGCAATGACGAGGTCACAACCGGCAGCGACTGCGGCAACTGCATGTCGAACCTTCCCGCACATACTTGCGACGAGAACGTTGTTGTCGTGGCAGAGATTCACGACATCGCGCGGAACTCCGAGACCGGCGACAAAGACGCGTCCACCATTGTCGATGATGGCTTGAACCTGCGCCGGCATGTCTCCCGGCGCAGCAGTGAGAAGATCAACGCCGAACGGTTTGTCGGTTGCGGCGCGGACGAGTTGCATCTGGTCGACCATGCGGTCGACGTTCATCGTTGATGCGCCCATGCATCCGAATCCGCCAGCCTCACTTACGGCGGCGACGAGTTCGTGGTAGCTGACGCCCCCCATGCCGGCGAGCATCACTGGATGTTGAATCTCGAGAAGGTCAGTCAGTCGAGTGCGCATGGGTGCCACGGTACGCCCCCGGGCCGGTCAGCATGCCCCGATGCCAGCGGCGAGGTGTCAGCAACAGCGCGCGTGGGTAATCCTCGAACAGCCACCGGCCGAAATTGCGACGGGTCCAGCCGCTGAGCCCTGCGATGCGAACGGCGCCGCGGGCGCCAAGAGGCCGGCGAAGGATGGTCATGAGGCGCTCAGCGAAGCGATGGTCCACGGAGAGTTCGGTCTCGACTGAGTGCGCGTAGGCCGTGGCACACGCGGCGACATTGGCGGGATTGGCGATGATTGCTTCGGCAGCCCATCGGCCAGTGAGAAGTGCCTGGCCGATGCCCTCACCAGTCATTGGGTCGGTTGCTGCCGCGGCGTCGCCAACAAAGAGTGTGCGCTCGCAGGAGAGGGCGATGCGGTCGACTCGCGCGGGGATGGGCCATGCCCGGTGCGGACTTTCCGGTTCGGCATCGGGACCGAGGAACTCACGCACATGGGGTCGGGCGAGAAGCTCGCGCCAAAGTGGCCCCATATCGCTGACTTTGTACGAACTGTCGTCCCGCAGGATCCCAAAGCCGATATTGGCGGTGCCATCGGCAAGCGGGAACGACCACGCATAGCCGGGAAGAAGGTCTGGTTCGAACCAAACAATGAGTTCGCTCGCGGCTCGCGGTGAAACGTTTTTGAAGTACTGGCGGAACGCGTGCCATTCGCCGCGGTATCCCGGTTGTGCAATGCCGAGCGCTTTTCGAGTTGGTGACCACATTCCGTCGGCGGCGATGACGAACGATGCGTGGATCGTTTCGCTTGTATCGGTGACGACAATCGCATGGGATTCGGTTTGCGTCATTGAGCTGAGGGCAACGTGCTCGCAAATCTCGATTCCCTCAGAGCGAGTGAGTTGTACGAGTGCCAGATCGAGATCTTGACGGCGGCTCGCTGCGGCGTATGTGCCACCATCGCGCGGGAGAGGGAAGACGACTTCGCGGCCGCTCGGCGACCGAACAACGACGTCGTCGACGTTGACCCACGAGGGCACAGTTTTCGGGTCGAGACCGAGCGCGTCGAGCTCACGAAGTGCAGAAGTGGTGAGGCCGTCTCCGCAAATCTTGTCTCGCGGAAATGTTGCTTTGTCGATGACGAGAACGTTGCGACCAGCGCGAGCAAGAGTGAGCGCAGCAGCGCACCCGGAAGGTCCGGCGCCAACGACGAGAACATCAACCTCACGAATGTTCGTGGGCGCAGTGTTGGGGGGAGAAAGGTCGGGCGCCATCGCCCGCAGGCTAGATGCTGTCCGGTTGGGGGCCGAAGCCGGGGCGGACTTCGCCCGGATCAAGCGGCCTCATCATGAGATCAAGCGCAAGCCAGATGGTTTTTGAAAAGGGAAAGAACGCGAGTGGAAGTAGTCCCGCAGCGACAACCGCAGCGATGATGATCGCAACGATTGGTGGAGTGGGCCAGAACGCAAGAAATCCGACAAGTAAGACGATGAGAAGTGCTCCGAAACTCACGATTGTGTTGATGCCGAGATCCCCAGTCCAGTGGCCTTCAATTCGCTCGAACTTCAGATCACATTTGGGGCATCGTTCGAGCATTGTGAACCAGCGGCGAAAGAGATGACCCTGTCCACAAACGGGGCAACGTTTCATGCAGCCGCGCAGGAATGTTCGCTTGTTTCGTGACATCTTCAGAACCACATGTCGGGGTCGATGTGGGTGATATCGAGCGGCTCGGCAGGAAGTGTGCCGGCAACAAGGTCGGGAAGGAATTCGCGCAGGCGACGGGGGAGGACTTGAACGTCTGATTCCAGGAGTTCGTCGAGGCCCCACCAGTGATGTCCACCGAATGCCATCGCTTCGAAGGCTTCAAGTCCACCAGGTTTACGCGTGGACAAATCGATTCGGTCGGTCCACGCGACGTGAACATGTTCGTGCTGATCAAATTTCCAACCGGCGAAGGTGAACTTCGAATGCTGAGTCCATACACAAGGACCTATCTCTGCTTCGACGATGCCTGTCTCTTCGTAGAGTTCGCGACGAGCAGCTTCAGCACTTGTTTCACCCTGTTCGATTCCGCCGCCGGGAATCTCCCACCATTGACCTTTTGAAGCGTCGGCGGGATCGCGCGCTTCAAGAAGTAGCACGTGGCCGTGTTGATCGAGCACGACAACTCGGGCCGCCGTTCGTTTGAGTACCCAATCAGCCATGGTTCTCCTCCAGCCAGTGAATCCATCGGCCATGTGGGTGGGCGATGGCGAGCGGTGTCGTCGTAGCGACGCCGCCTCGCCATGATCGCAGGCTGAGCTGCGTTGGTGTGCCTTCGCCGAGATAGTTGTCAAAGACTCTTGCGTCGGCGGATTCGACCCAAGGAGTGAAGCGCGGTTCTTCGAATGTGATGAAGTCGAGATCGCGCGTGGCGCCGAGTTGGTCGATGGTGTGGAGTACCGCTTGTCGACCATCGGCATTGATGTAGGCAAGCACCCATGTCGAGAAAATGATGAGGTGGTCTGAGGTCGGAATCCCGTCGAGCGCCGCCGCGAGATCGGTCACGGCGTCGCCGGCGACAAGTCGTGGGGGCGATTGGCGGGCGATGTCCAATGCGGCGAGAAGTCGCTGTGGACGATCGGGGATACCCGGCCAGATGCATGCCTGAAGCCATCGACACTCACTGTCGGAGAGGACATTGATTGGGTTGGGATCAAGCCCACTTCGTGATGCGAGGTCGAAACTCTTCGTTGGAAGCGGTGGAGTGTTCGGGCCGCGTATCTCGCAATGAAGTCGAACGCTCGACGGCTCTGGGCCGATGGAAGCCACGGTGCGGTCGTCGCGGGAGTAGTCGATGTGAAAGTGATCGACGTAGAGGTTGAGTCCTGCGCTCGGGCCAATCTCAAAGAGCGAGGCTGCTGTGGAAACGTCCTGAAGGGCGCGGCCGAACGCAAGCGCAAGCACTGCACTCCTGCCGACCTCGTTTGTTTGCACAGAACGGGTGCGCATGCTTTCGATGATCGCGCCTCGTTCTTTCTCGATGAGTTCCAAGAACGGAGGCATCGGGTCATCGGTGGAATCACCGCGATAGATCGCGGCAATCTTGCTTTCAGGATTCGCGAGGATTCG
>WLOT01000051.1 GCA_009699125.1 Actinomycetota bacterium | reverse complement strand
TCAGTGAAGAGCCAGTGTGCTTTCGTGCCGGAGAAGTACGGATCAAGGACGAGGCCGGTGGTTGATCGAACACGATCGAGCGCGCCATCGGATTCGAGCTGCGCGCAGTAGTCAGCGGTTCTTCGGTCTTGCCACACGATGGCTCGATGAAGGGGCTCTCCTGTGTGGCGATTCCACGCGACGATGGTCTCGCGCTGATCGGTGATCCCGATCGCAGCGATGGTTTCCTCTGCAGCAGCGAGCGCCGTGGTGAGCTCGGCGAGGACGAGTTGAACTGCAGCCCAAATCTCGTCGGCATCGTGTTCGACCCATCCGGGTTGGGGGAAGAACTGGGTGAATTCCCGGTACGACGACGTGACCGGAAGGCCGCGTTGGTTGAACGCAATGGCTCGCACTCCGGTCGTTCCGGCATCGATCGCGACAACAACAGTCACGAGGGTCTCAGTTCGGGGCAGACTGCGGACATGAGCATTGATTTCAGTCTGTCACCCGAACTTGAAGAGATCCGCGGAAAGGTCCGCACCTTTATCGCCGACGTCGTTGCGCCGACCGAAAAGCGGCTTGAAGCCGAAGGGGTCGCGGAGACCGATCGGCGCGCGTACGTCGCCGAGTTGATTGAACTTCGTCGCCAAGCGCAGGAACTCGGACTTTGGCTTCCGCATATGCCGGTTGAGTGGGGCGGAATGGGACTGGGCCACGTGCAACTTGCGATGGTGCAGGCAGAGGCGGCGCGGACTCGGCTTGGGCCATGGGTTTTTAATTGTCAGGCACCCGATGAAGGCAACATGCACACATTGCTGCATTGGGGAACAGACGAGCAGAAAGAAAAATATCTGCGGCCATTGTGCGAAGGGCGTGTGTGGTCATGCTTTGCGATGACAGAGCCCGAGGTTGCTGGTTCTGATCCGACGTTGATCCGTACCCATGCCGAACAAGACGGTGAGGAATGGGTAATTAACGGTCACAAGTGGTTCATCTCGAATGCTCATCGGGCCAGCTTTGCGATTCTCGTCGCGCGCACCGAAGACGATCCCGATCTGCCACAGGCGGCGAACACCGCATTCATTGTCGACATTCCGACTGAGGGATGGAATGAAGTTCGACAGATCGAAACGATGCATGGCTCGACGGGCCATTCCGAGATTCTCATTGAAGACCTGCGCGTTTCGGATTCGGCCATGCTCGGTGGTCGCGGTCAGGGTCATCGTTTAGGCCAGTACCGACTTGGACCTGCTCGCCTTGCCCATTGCATGCGCTGGATCGCGCAGGCCGAAGTTGCACTCGACATGATGGTTGCAAGATCTCTTGATCGGTACTCACATGGTTCGATCCTCGCTGAGAAGCAAGGTGTTCAATGGCTCATCGCTGATTCAGCGATGGAGCTCTATCAGTGCAAACTCATGGTGCTGCATGCGGCCTACAAGATCGATCGCGGCGACGATTTCACGGCTGAAGTTTCCATGGCGAAACATTTCGTTGCGAACTCGTTGAATCGGATCATCGACCGTGCGATTCAAGTGCACGGAGCATTGGGGTATTCAACCGATACGCCACTTGCTCACATGTATCAGCAGGCTCGTTGGGCCCGATTCGCAGATGGTGCTGATGAAATTCATCAGATGCGTATCGCCCAGCGCACCATTGCCGCCTGGCGAGATCACGGAAGCACTCGCGCAGCAACCGGAGATCTCCCGATCTAACGCTTGAAGCAGTTCATTTCCGATCAGGGACTGGCGGCAACTGTTGTCGTGGTTTGTTCGCGGCTGATCGGCTGGGGTTGATCCTCGGTCGGGATGCCGCATGCAGCAACTGCCGCGGCGAGACACGTTGCGACTGCGACAACGGCGACAAGTCGGCGAAGGGGACGAGTGCTCATAGGACTTCCTCTTCGGTGTCGTCGTGGGCAGGCGGGTCGATCAATGGGAGTTCAACGACAAATCGAGCGCCGTGGTCGCCATCGCGACGATCTTCAACCCACACTCGCCCGCCGTGGAGTCGGATGTGTTCATCGACGAGAGCGAGTCCGAGACCAACACCGGTGTCGTTTGAACGGTTCCCGCCTTCGCTGCCTCGAGAAAAACGATCGAACACGATGTCGCGTTCATCTTCGGGTACGCCATTGCCCTCGTCTTCAACACTGATCTGGACCATGCCGTCAACTCGCTCAACGGTTACCGATGTGGCTCCGCCGGCGTAGCGGTCTGCATTGTCGAGAAGATTGGCGATGACCCGGCCGAACCGACGTTTGTCGACGCGAACAATCAATTCGTCGGTATCGATGTCGTGAATGACAGGTACGCCTCCGCCGCCGAGAACGCTCACCGATTGGTAGACGAGTTCGACGACGAGAACTTCTTCAAGGTGCAAGGTGATTGCGCCAACATCGAATCGCGAAATCTCGAGAAGGTCTTCGACGAGTTGTTGCAGTCGGTCGATATCGGCCGACAACAACACAAGTGCGGTCCGGGCACGTTCGGGGAGATCGTCGCGGGTGTTTTCCAGAACCTCAATTGACGCCGCAAGGGTCATGAGCGGTGAACGCAATTCATGGCTGACTTCAGACGCGAATCGGGCATCGCGTTCGATCCGGTCTTCAAGCGCTTGAGCCATTTCGTTGAAAGGCTTCGAGATGAGATCGAGGTCAGGATCGACCCCTTCGGGGAGTCGAGTGTCGAGACGGCCGCCAGCAATTGCACCGGCCGCGGTGCCGACATCGAGGAGTGGCGTGAAGACCCGCCGGCTTGCCCAGTAGCCGATGAGTGCGCCTGCGACTGTCGTAAGTGCCGAGGCGATCAGAAGTGTCCACGCCAAGCCGTCGAGCGTTCGCTGAAGATCGGCAAGCGGAACGCTTTCGTAGTACTGCGCGTCGAGATCAGGTACTGGGACGCCCACGATGAGTTGGGTCGATCCATCGACTGGGGTGCGCATTGTTGCGGCCTGGCCACCAGCGACCATGTCGACAAGTGATGGTGGGATCGACTGTTGGGAAAATGCCGAGGTGTCAGTTGCGTACCAACGTCCAGAGTTTGAAAGTGCGGCGTTGGCATCGTTCGGATGCGACAGGCTGTTTAGGTCACGAGTGACCATTACTGGAGTCGATGCGTAGGGGAGTTCAAGTGACAAGCGGTCAGCGTTCGCGAATGCCCGTGCGACTGATGAGTCCTGTCGTTGATCGATCAGGTTCTGCCGGGTGAGACCGAAAGTGATGAATGCCAAGACTGCCGACAGCACCGCTGCGCCGAGGGCGAACGTGAGGGTGAGGCGGGTGCGAAGGCCAAAACGACGGCGGACCGGAGTAATAATTCGTGCTCGACGTCGGCGACGAGTACGAGTCGTGATTGGTTTGGTCACTGCTGAAGTTTGTAGCCGAGGCCGCGGACCGTCATGACGTGGCGCGGGTTGGCGGGATCGACTTCAACCTTCATGCGCAAACGACGCACATGGACGTCAACAAGACGACCGTCACCGAAGTAGCCGTAGCCCCAAACTCGCTCAAGGAGAACTTCGCGGCTGAAGACGCGGCCAGGCGCAGAAGCGAGTTCAACAAGCATTCGGAATTCGGTCTTGGTGAGATGAACTTCAGCGTTGTCGCGAAGAACAATTCCTTCATCCGGAATGATCTCGAGGTCGCCGAAACGAAGGTGCGTCGGAGCAAGGTCGATTGTTCGTGCTCGGCGAAGTAGCGCGCGAATTCGCGCGGAGAGTTCTTTCGGCGCAAAAGGCTTGGTGAGGTAATCGTCTGCGCCAGCTTCGAGCCCTGCAACAACATCGTGGGTGTCGGCGCGGGCGGTGACCATGACGATCGGGACATCGCTGACGCGTCGAATGGAGCGACAGACATCAAAGCCATCGATCCCTGGAAGCATGATGTCGATCAGGACGACATCGCTGGGCTGGCGGGTGAAGGCTTGAAGCGCTTCTTCGCCGGTATCTGCTTCTTCGACGTCCCAACCCTCGTCTTCAAGGGCGAGTCGAACGGCGGTACGGATTCGTTCGTCGTCCTCGACGGTAAGGATGCGGGTTCCCATAAGCCACCATTGTCACCGATGAAAGGCCACTGCGTCAGGTTTTCCGACTTTGGCGAAGTGAGTGATGGTCAAGCGTTAGAAGCGTCGGCGTCAACGAGTAGCGATCGCAGCCCGTCGAACAACGCGGGAGGGGCAGCGAGACAGAACTCAAATTCGGCTGCACCACCGGTGAGATTGCCGACGAGTGCCCCAGCCTCGGTTGCGATAAGTGCGCCGGCAGCGTGATCCCAAGGCTGTAACCCGCGTTCGTAATAGGCATCGACCCGCCCGCAGGCGACCGAGCACAAGTCAACCGATGCTGCGCCCATGCGACGGATATCGCGAACTGATCCAATGATCTTGCCGAGTACGGCGGCTTGGCGGCGTCGGCGATCGGGCTCATAGGAGAATCCGGTGGCAACGAGTGCGCGAGCGAGGTCGGTTTCGGCCGAAGCGTGGATTGGGAGGCCGTTGCGGAATGCGCCTTCGCCACGAATGGCGGTGAAGACCTCGGCGTGCAGCGGGTCGTGAACGACGCCAACGGCAATTTCGCCGTCGATCTCTGCTGCAATCGAGATCGCGAACCCGGCGTGGCCGTAGAGGTAGTTCGTCGTGCCATCGATCGGGTCGACAATCCAGCGAACGCCCGTGGATCCGGGGCGGTCGGTTCCTTCTTCGCCAAGAACTGCATCGTCGGGACGCTCGTCGGCAAGTCGACCAAGGATGAGCGCTTCGGAGGCTTTGTCCATTTCGGTGACCATGTCGGTGCCCGTTGTCTTGGTGTCGACCATTGTTCGGGCACGAGACAAGCCATCAACAATGAGAGCTGCTGCTTGGGCCGCAGACGATGTTGCAAGTTTGAGAAGCGCTGTGGTGTCGTGGCTCATTATCGAACGCGCGGAACGTTTCGAGTTGCAGCGTTCGACTTTGCTGCGGCCGCAGCGGCTTCCTCGCGAGCTCGAATGGTGTTCCATTCGCCCATGGCTCGGAGCGTGAGTATCACGACGACTGCTGTACCGAGAGCGGCGACCACCGCGCCAACAAAGGCACCTAGTCCCGCCCAAAACGAGGAATCGCCAGTCACCTGAAGGTCAACGAAGGCGTACCCAATGAATCCGCCGGCGGTACCACCGATGAGGATTGCAACAAAGGCCAACACCCGTGCTCCGACGGACGGAAGAGCGGAAGCGGCCGGGGTGGAGGGGGTGCGCGGAGACATTCGTCCCATCGTACGGGTCGCGGCGAGATGCCTGCGCACCGGGGGAGCGCTCCATGCTCCTACAGTTGGAAGCGTGAAGCCGCTCGTCATCCTGCCCACCTACAACGAGGCAGAGAACATTATTGAGGTTCTCGAGCGCATTCAGAAGGCGTTGCCGCAGGCTGACGTGCTTGTGGTCGACGACGGCAGCCCCGACGGAACCGCTGATCTGGCCGATGGTTGGGGCGCTGACAATGGCGGGCATGTGAGCGTCCTCCGACGAGGAGCAAAGGCCGGACTCGGGTCGGCATATCGCGCAGGTTTCGCCTATGGCCTGGCCAATGGCTACGACTCACTGATCGAGATGGACTCCGATCTTCAACACGATCCAGCAGCGCTTCCCTCGTTGGTGAACGCGGTCGAATCTGGTGCTGACCTCGCAATCGGCTCTCGCTATGTCCCAGGCGGGCACATCCCCGATTGGCCGCGTCACCGCGAGTGGCTGTCTCGGGGCGGCAATCGTTATGCCGCAATCGTGCTCCGACTTCAGGTGCGCGATGCAACTGCCGGCTTCCGTTGTTACGCGGCCCCAATGCTTTCTCGGATTCCACTCGATCTTGTGACAGCTGATGGTTACGGATTTCAGATCGAAATGGCGTACAACATTGCGCGTCGCGATGGCCGCATCGTTGAAGTTCCAATCACTTTCAATGATCGTGAACGTGGCACCTCGAAGATGTCCTCACGAATCGTCTTTGAAGCGCTCCTACTGGTGACTTGGTGGGCGGTTCGCGATCGAATCTTCCGTCGCCCGCTTCCTCCGGACGCTGCGTAAGTAATGCGCGATTGGCTTGTCGGCGGCGCAGTTATTGAGGGCCCGTCGGGGCTCTTGCTCGTGCGCAATCGGCGACGCGACGGATCATTTGATTGGAGTCCTCCTGGTGGCGTCATCGACGCCGGCGAATCGGTGGTCGAAGGCATTGGCCGCGAAGTCGTGGAAGAAACTGGTCTCGTGGTGACGAAGTGGGCGGGGAAGTTGTACGAGATCACCGCGAGTGCCCCCGATATGGGATGGACACTTCGTGTCGAGGCGTGGCTGGCCGAATCTTGGGAAGGCGAACTTCGTTTCGATGACCCTGACGGAATTGTCGAAACCGCTGCATGGGTCGATCCCGATCAATGCGGGGTTCACCTCAACGACGGTGCGCCCTGGGTGGCCGAACCAGTTCTTGAATGGCTGCTGCACCGATGGGATGACCCACGTTCATTCGCGTACAACATTGAAGGTTCGGACCGGTCGTCGTTAGTGGTCACACGCGTGTGAACGATTCGCGCGACATCGCGAGCATCCTGCACGTCGACATGGATGCATTTTTCGTATCCGTTGAGTTGTTGGATCAACCCGAGTTGCGGGGGAAGCCAGTTGTTGTTGGAGGCGATGGTGAACGCGGGGTAGTAGCCGCTGCTTCGTATGAAGCGCGTGCATTCGGTGTTCACTCCGCAATGTCGTCAGTGCAGGCGCGACGGTTGTGTCCGCACGCGGTATTCCTACGCGGCCGATATCACCGTTACTCCGAAGTAAGTGCAAACGTCATGGCGATTTTCAAAGACGTCACCCCACTGGTCGAGCCGCTTTCGCTCGACGAAGCATTTCTCGACGTGGGTGGGGCGCTGCGACTTCTGGGCGAGGCCCCGACGATTGCTGCATCAATTCGTCAACGAGTGCTCGATGAGCAGGGGCTCACGTGTTCGGTGGGCGTGGCCAGCACCAAGTTCGTTGCCAAACTCGCGACCGAAGCCGCGAAGCCAAAAGCATCGAAGGATGGACCACAGTTTGGCAGCGGAGTTTTCGTGGTGGAGCCCGGCGAGACGTTGTCATTTCTACGCCCACTGCCGGTCGAATCACTTTGGGGCGTCGGACCAGCCACATTGTCGAAACTGCATCGGATCGGTGTACTGACGATCGCCGACTTGGCTGACCTTCCGGAAGAAAACATTGTTGCGGTACTCGGCCGATCGCAGGGCCGACACCTGCACTCGTTGGCTAATGGCATCGATGGACGCTCGGTAGAACCTGACAGAGCGATGAAGTCGATCGGTCACGAAGAAACGTTCTCCCGCGATCATCACCTTCGGTCCACCTTGGAGCGGGAACTTGTGCAATTCGCCGACTCGGTTGCGTCGCGTTTACGTGCCCAAGGTGTGGTCGGTCGCACCGTGCAATTGAAAGTGCGATTCGGCGACTTCACCACGATCACTCGATCGACCACATTGACGGTGGCAGTCGACGATTCGCGATCACTGCTCGAAGCCGGTCGGGGTTTACTCGAACTCGTTGATCCCGCTCAGGGCGTGCGGCTGCTTGGGCTCTCGGTGAGTGGACTCAGTTCCGACTCTTCTCGACAACTCACATTTGACGAAGCGATCTCGGGACCAGGGTGGCAGGAAGCCGATCGCACGATCGATGAAATCCGCGCTCGTTTCGGCGAGGAAGCAATTGGGCCAGCCGTTGCTGCGGGCCCTGAAGGACTTCGGCTGAAACGCCGAGGGGCGCAGCAGTGGGGACCAGATGCAGAGCAAACCGATCCGCCGAGTGGGTCGGCAACCTCGTGACAACGGGCCTGCACCGAGGTGCCGTTGTGTAACTGAGTCGGCCGTGGGAGACTGTCGATCCCAAGTCTTTACAAGGAGCAGGTGTAGTGCCGCTTTCCGAGGACGAACAACGCATCCTCAGCGAGATTGAGCAGCAGCTCTATGAGACCGATCCCGGTCTGGCTCGAGACATCGCGGACACAACCGTCTACACCGCTGCCTCGCGCGGGCTGAAGTGGTCGGCATTCGGCTTTGTCGTCGGCCTCGTTGTCCTTGTTCTCACCTTGGGCATTGGCGAAATCCCAGTGGTCTCCTTCGGTGGCTTCCTCATCATGCTTTTTTCAGCGCTTGCTTTTGAGCGCAACGGACGTCGCCTCGGCAAAGTCGGCATGCAGCAAATGACGCAGTCGGTGAAGGCTGCAGGTTTTCGTGACGCACTCGGCAACACACGCTCACGCCTGAAGGATCGTCTCCAGCGCGAGGACGAGGACTGACCCTGTCTGTCCCGGCAGCACTCGCCGTCGACATTGGCGGAACCAAGATCGACGTCGGCATCGTCGATCGCAATGGTGCGGTTGTCGTTCGCGAACGTGCAGCGACGCCTGCGCTCGGAACTGGCGACGAAATGTTCGGCGTCATCGTCGACCTCATTGCTCAGGTGACCAGTTCTTCTTCGGTCGCGCCGGTGGTTTGCGGCGTCGGAACCGGTGGTCCGATGACACGTGGCGGTGTCGAAGTCTCACCAGTGAACATTCCCGCTTGGCGATCGTTTCCGTTGCTCGATCGACTCACTTCAGCGACTGGACTTCCGACGTTCATCGACAACGACGCGAAGGCGCTGGCGTTGGGCGAAGGTTGGCTCGGTGCAGCGCAAGGCGTCGACAACTACGTGGCCATGGTCGTGTCGACTGGTGTTGGTGGTGGCATCGTTCTTGACGGTCGTTTGCTCGATGGAGCCGATGGCAACGCGGGACACATCGGGCATATTTGCGTTGAACCCGATGGCCGTCTGTGTGGGTGCGGCGCGTACGGATGTTTGGAAGCAGAAGCATCGGGAACTGCGATTGCGTCGTACACCGGTCGACCCGCCGCCGAAGCACCGTCCGAAGTGATCGAACGAACCGGTCGATTAGTTGGGCGTGCTGTCGCGACAGTGGCGAATCTTCTCGACCTTCGCCTCGCTGTAGTTGCTGGCTCGGTTGCGCTTGGCTTTGGTGATCCATTCTTTGCAGCGGCGAACAAGGAGATTGCGTTGCGTGCACAACTCGATTTCTCGAAGGGTTGTGAACTACGCCGTGGTGGTCTTGGGGCCGATGGTCCGCTCATCGGTGCGGCAGCGGTCGGCTGGCGCGGACTCGATCAGTAGGATCATTCCGTGGCCGATCAACCCTCCTCCCGCTGGATGCTCGCCGGAGCGCTTGCGGTTTTGCGTCACCCGTCGCTGTGGAGCACCGCAGTTCGTCAGTTGTTCCGACTCGCTCCGCGAGGGTGGTGGAAGCGCGCGCCGTTCCTGCCACTACCCGACGCGTCGTACATGAAGTTCCGTATGGTGACGGCCTACGGCGGTTCGGGCGGAGATCCGCAGCCCGAGGATCTCCTCACGTATTTGCATTGGTGTCGGGCCTGGCCTGAAGTCACGTCCTGAAGAGTTCAGGATAAGTACTGATCGCCTGACGCTCGCACGGTGATGTCGCTAATCGAAATTCCCCACGGCTGATCAATCACGTAGATGATTTGCTCTGCGAGTTCTTCGGGCGAGATCGCCCAGTAGCGAATGTTCTCGGGATCGGTGAGGCCTTCGGATTCGCCCGGCGTCATGAATTTCACGACGTTCTCGCGGAATGAGTCCATGTTCTGTCCAAGAATGCCGATCATTGCGTCGCCGTTGATGATGGTGGAGCCGAGGTTGGTGCCGATCACGCCAGTGGGCTTGACCGTCGTGACTTTGATCCGGCCCTGCGATTCGATGCGAAGCGATTCCGAAAGAACATTCACTGCGGCTTTCGTGGCGGTGTAGATCGCGGAGCCAGCAACGGGAGTATTTCCGTAGATCGATGAAATGTTCACGACGTGGCCACGGCCCTGTTTGATCATTTGGTCGTGCACTGCGGCAATCCCGTTGACGACACCTTTGAAGTTGATGTCGATGCAACGGTTCCATGCTTCGGCAGCAGCAGCGTGATCAGCCCAGAACGCAAGCGGCATAGTGCCGGCATTGTTGACGAGAACATCGATTGCGCCGAAGTGCTCGACGCATGCCGAAGTCATCGCATGCATCTGCGTGGCATCAGTGACATCGGTCGTGCACGCCTGCACCGAGCGTCCCTGAGCTTGAAGATCAGCGGCGAGAGCAGCGATCCCTTCGCCATCGATGTCCGCGGCGAGAACGTTTGCGCCGCGTGCAGAGGCGAGAGCGGTAACAAGTCGACCGAAGCCGCTGGCGGCCCCCGTCACGATGATCGTTCGTCCTGCGAGATTTCCATTGTCAGCAACAGTCATGACGGTGACCGTATCGCTGGTCGGTAACCTGCGCCGATGGCTCGTTGGGATGTTGTGAGGGCGAAGGGCGATGCGCGTGGCTTCCATAGCCATGGCATCCCTGATGGCGCGCAACGTTCGGTGCGGCTACTCGACGTAAGTGGATCAGCGCTTGCTCTTGGCTCAACACAATCGATTGACGACGTCGACCTTGATGTGGCGAAACGGCTCGACGTCGACGTCTTCAACCGTCAGAGCGGGGGAGGGGCAGTTCTCCTCGACCCAGGTGCGCAACTTTGGGTTGATGTGGTCATCGGCCGATCAGATTCGTTATGGAGCGACGATGTGAGCCTTGCCTCACAATGGCTCGGCGACGTGTGGGTCACGGCACTGCACTCAGTGGGTATCGAAGGGGTCGTGCATCGCGGGGCAATGGTGACGAACGCGTTGTCGCCCGTTGTCTGTTTTGCTGGACTCGCCGCTGGTGAGGTCACCGTCGACGGCGCAAAGGTGGTTGGCATTTCGCAACGTCGAACTCGTGCTGGCGCTCGCTTTCAATGCTCGGTGCCGTTGCGGTGGGATGCGTCGCGCCACGCCGAGTTGCTCGCACCTGGCATTGCGGCGAGTGGCGGCTCGATCGATGAGGTTCGTGTGTTTCCCGCCACGCTGGGAGACCCCGCCTTCGATCTGCGTGATGCTTTTATCGAGGCACTTCCGTAACTCTCG
>WLOT01000050.1 GCA_009699125.1 Actinomycetota bacterium | reverse complement strand
CCCCACCTTCAACGCAGCAACGGCAGCAGGTAACGCCCCCCTCAACGCCTCCTCGTCCGTCAACGTCACAGCGGACTCCTCCATCGACTATTCGATCTCAACCGCAAGCAACAAGAGGAGCGAATCCGGCACCAAATGGCCGGTAGATCCGCACCTCACTTCACCCATTCCGCTATCACCAGACCAAGGAGCGCGATCCATGCGCAAGTCTCTTGTCGCGACCGCGCTCGCGGTTCTAGCGACGTCTCTTCCACTTTCAGCAACCACTGCAGCCTCGGCGGCATCAACTTCACGATGTTCGGCGCCAACAACTGGTTACGGTCGGATGTTTCCGTCGTTATCGAGCGCGTCCTGGGATGTCTCCGCATTGACATCACTCGGCACAGCATCGATTGCAGCTGCGGAAACAAATCCGACGCCTGAAGGCGAGGTCGATACTGAGGACAACCGAGATATCCCGGCGGGCTACACCTATTTCGGACAGTTCGTTGATCATGACCTGACACTTGATGATCGCCCGAATGATCTTGTGACTCCGACGGCGGTTTCGTCGCTCGTGAACGGCCGAACCCCGCAGCTCGACCTCGATTCGCTCTATGGAAGTGGACCGACTGCATCATCAACTCTCTATGAAACTGATGGCGTGCATCTCAAAGTTGGTGCTGCGCTTTCGGGTAGTTCCGACTCTGCCGCCCGAGATCTTCCGCGCGATGCAACCGGAAAGGCGATCATTGGCGATTCGCGAAACGACGAAAATCGCATTGTCGCTGGTGTGCATTCACTCTTCATTCGTTTGCACAACCAAACCGTTGACCGCATTCGAGCAAGCGAACCCAATCTTTCGAGCACCGCATTGTTTGCTCGGGCTCGACAGGAAGTCACGTGGGAGTACCAGTGGCTGATCGTCACCGACTACTTGCCAAAAATCGCGGGACAACAAACGGTGAACTCGGTGATCAGCCGCTCTTCCAATGGTTGGAACACCAACCTTCGTTTCTATAGCGCGTGTCAGCAGATGCCCGTGGAGTTCTCTGTGGCTGCGTATCGATTCGGCCACTCGATGGTCCGAGGTTTGTATCGAATCAACGATTCAGTTGATCGACTTCCGGTGTTCTCAGGCACGTTTGTTCCGGCAAGTGACCTCACCGGTTTCTCGCCGTCACCATCGAATTTCGCAATTGACTGGAAGTTCCTTGTTCCAAGTTCAACGAGCGGACTCGGCCAGGTACAGCCGTCGTACAAGATCGATGGGTCGCTCACGAATTCGTTGAGCTTGTTGCCGCTCCCGACGACGGGTATTGGTCCGGCGAATCTCGCCACGCGCAATTTGTTGCGCGGTCAGCAAATTGGTTTGCCATCTGGTCAAGATGTTGCTCGAGCGATGGGACTGACGCCGCTACGTGACGATCAGATTCTCGTTGGGAAAGCATCAGGCGATGCCGCTGATGCGGTTGCGATCACTTCGGTGTCTTCGGCCTTTGCGGGCAAGGCTCCGCTGTGGAGCTACGTCCTTGCCGAAACAGTTGCGAGTGCCTACCCAATTTCAGGTGGAACGATCACCGGTCCACAAAAGGCGCCGTTGCGTCTTGGTCCGGTTGGCGGCCGCATCGTCACCGAGACGATTGCTGGACTACTCGCTTCAGATCCCACATCGATCGTGAACCATCGCGAGTTCTCGCCGAAGGCTCCCGGCGGGCCGGCAGGGGTCTTTGATCTGCAGACGCTTGTGAGTGTCGTGACCCGACCGACGACGGTGACGCCGCCAACCTCCGTGCCTCGACCTCCGGCAACAACTCGGCCCTCCACGACGACAACGACTCGACCTCCGGCGACGAGGCCAGCCCCTCGGCCGCCGACGGTTTCGACGCCGCCGCTCGCGCGACCTCGGACCTGAGGGCGACATCCGTAGGAGCCCCCGTGGGCCCTGACATCCAATCAGGAACACTTCTCCGAGTTCTGACACAATGGCGCCTCTTGACGCAGTAGGAACTCGTCAGCACCCAGGGGGAGCAGGAAATGGCAGAGCAGAACGAAGGAATCGAAGTTTCTGTTGAGGAACTTCGTGCCAAGTACGCAGAAGAACAACTCAAGCGACTCCGCACTGATGGTCTCAAGCAGTTCTCTGGTCTGAAGGAACAGTTCGAAGAACTCGACCAAGATCCATACGCCGATCCCAACTTCACTCGCGACGCGATTGTTGAAGAGACCGAGGTCGTCATCGTCGGTGGCGGTTTCGCCGGCATGCTCACTGGCGTCGATCTGCAGAATCAAGGCATCACCAATTTCCGCATCGTGGAAAAGGGCGGCGACTTTGGTGGCACTTGGTACTGGAACCGTTACCCCGGTTGCATGTGCGACGTTGAGTCCTACACCTACCTGCCTCTACTCGAAGAGACCGGCTACATGCCGACCGAGCGTTACGCGAGTGCGCCGGAAATCTTCGGGTACTGCCAGCTGCTTGGTCGCACGTTCAATCTCTACGACCACGCGCTCTTTCAAACGATCATTAACGGAGCGGTGTGGGATGACAGCACCAACCGCTGGAACATCACAACGTCGCGCGGCGACAAGATCTCGTCGAAGTACATCGTGATTGCCGGCGGCATTCTTCATAAGCCGAAGGTTCCCGGTATCCCGGGCATTGAAAACTTCAAGGGACGCATGTTCCACACCAGCCGTTGGGATTACGACTACACCGGCGGCGGCCCGCGCGAATTCATGGACAAGCTTGGTGACAAGCGCGTCGGCATTATTGGCACTGGCGCAACTGCAATTCAGGCTGTTCCGAAGTTGGCCGAAGCTGCCGGAGATTTGTTTGTCTTCCAGCGCACACCGAGCGCTGTCGGCGTTCGCAACAACGGCAAGACCGACGAAGCGTGGTTCAAGAGTCTCAAGCCAGGTTGGCAGCAGGAACGGGTCGAGAACTTCACTCGAGCGGTCACGGGTGCCATGCCCGAGGTCGACATGGTGAACGACGGTTGGACCGATGTCATGTGGCGCAATACGCAGGCAGCCGTTGAATCGCCCGAGCATCTCGCCGAGATGGAACTCAGTGATTTCAAGACGATGGAAAAACTTCGACGTCGTGTTGACACGATCATTGAAGATCCAGAAACCGCCGCCAAGCTCAAGGCCTATTACGGCAAGAACTGCAAGCGAGTTTGTTTCCACGATGACTATCTCCCGTCGTTCAACAAGCCAAATGTGCATCTCGTTGATACCGAAGGCAAAGGCATTGAGCGCGTCACCGAAACTGGCGTTGTCGTTGATGGCGTTGAATATCCCATCGACTGTCTCATTTTCGCCTCAGGCTTCGAGGTCAACACCGATCTCGACGCACGCGTTGGCTTCGACCCTGTTGGTCGCGATGGCGTGACCCTCAATGAGTCATGGTCAACCGGTGCGCACACCCTTCATGGTGTGTTGTCGGGGGGATTCCCGAACATGATGGTGATCAGCCTCGTTCAGGCCGGCTTCGGCACGAACTTTGTGCACTTCCTTGGTCGTTCTGCTCGCCATGTTGCCGAACTCATCAAGTCGTGTGAGGACCAGGGTGTCGTCACAATCGAAGCCACTCCTGAGGCAGAAGAGGGTTGGCTCATGGTGCTGTACGGAGCGATTGGCAACGGCGCCGAATACGTGGCCACCTGCACGCCGGGTTATTTCAATAACGAAATGGCAGCACCAGATGAAAAAGCTGCGAAGGGTCTTGTCTACGCCGGCAGTCTTCTCGACTACCACGCGCATCTCGATGAGTTCCGCGCTGCGGGCGACTTCCCCGGCGCGTTGGTGACGAAGGGTTAACGACGTGCGGTGTGCTCGGCCAGCGCTCTGGCTGGTCGAGCACACCAAAACCTTTGCGAACTTCGAGTAGTTATTTGTAGGCGACGAGAACGGGTACGCCGCTCGAGAAGTCGATTGTTCCGGTGTAGAGGCGACGTTCACCAGTTGACGTGTTCACCTGACCCGGCATCCAACCGTGGTACGCCATGCCCGCTTTGGTGCCCAGAACGATGAACGTTTGGCCACCGGTTCCGACGGCATCGGGCGTGCTGGTGAAGAGCGCTGAGGATGTCGGTTTCGTGCATGGACCAGTTATTGACGCGCACTTGGCGTAACCAACTCCGTAGTTTGCGGTGTTCCAATCGTTTGCGGAATAGAACAACCAAAGTTGACTACCAACTTGGATCATCTCGGGGCCTTCGACGACGTCAGCTTCCCACGCTTGGTCGTTTGTGATGAGGGCAGTGGGCGAACCGGTCACGCTCAGAAGATCAGAATTCAGTTGTTGTGAGAAAATTGTGGTTGGAAGGCTGCAACAGTTTCCGTCTGACTTGTAGATCACATATGGGGTGCCATTTACCTTGATCATTGATGCATCGATGGCGCCGCCAAGATCAAGAGGGCAAACAAGGGGCGCGCTTGAGTTGTCGACAAATGGGCCGGCTGGGTTCGTCGAGGTGGCTGCACTGATGCACTGATGGCCCGGGTAGCCGTAGATGGTGTCGTAGAACATGACGTAGGTGCCATCGCCGCGGTCGTAGACCGAAGGCGCCCAGACATAACCGGGCTTCGACCAAGACGGCAGAGTCGGAAGCGCATCGCCGAGGAACTGACCCATCTGTGTCGTGGTGTTGAGTTCACCGACTGGAATGTTGGCATTGGCGATGTTGGTCGCGTAGGCGTACGCCGTCGTTCCGATGATGAGAACGAATGGATCAGCAAAGTTTCCATCCATGACGGGGATACCTGTTTGGAACGCTGACGCTGCGGGGTAGAGCTGTCCGACAACTGGAGCATTGTTGGGATTGATCGGCTTTCGCGCGTCTACGGGGTTCGTCGGTGCCGGCGCCCCAGCGGTGGGGTTGGCGGTGGTGGGTGGGCTCGATGAGCCACTTTTTCCGCCGCATGCGGCGAGGGAAACGGTGGCCAGCACGATTGCAAGGACAGCAGTCGCGAGCAGCCCTAAACGGCGGGTTCCTTGTATTGAATTCATACGTTATTTTTAGCAGCAGGCAGTGCGTTCAGGTGTTGCATCATGGACCACATTGACCGTGCGGCCCTTTGCGTTGGCAACGAAGGGCTAACTCACTTCATCGGACTCGGATCCGAGTTCCGGATCATCTCGCAACGATTCTTTCCACGTGCGAAATCGACTGTGAACGATTCCGTCGGGTCCGATTCCTTCGCCGTTGCCATCGGCATCTAACTCAAACGTCCAGATGCGATTGAGGTCAGTGCTATCAACGGCTGCGTAGCGCGCACGTGCTCGTACTGCTGGACCTGCGCGCCAAAGCAGGTACCGACCGATGCGCCGCAGATATCCAGGGTCGGCCTGGAGATCATTGCCGAGCGTCTTCACTTCGTTCGGGGCTTCGATCCACTGTGACGCAATGATTCGCGATTCCCGCTGCGGAAGTGGGGGGAGTTCGTGGGTGTGCACCACGTGATCAATTAATGGTCGTTCTTCTGCGGGCATAGTCATGTCGATGATTCCGGCGTTGTGTCATCAACAATTCGTGCAAGGAGTTGATCTCGTATCGAGACACCGGGCTCACGCGCTTTGTCGCCGGTGATTCGCCAGCCGTGGCGACTTGAATAGAGAAGGGGAGGAGCTTTGAGGCGACCTTCGCCAGAAGCAGTGATTCGACCGAATACGAGTTCATGGTCGATCAAACTGATGTGGTCGAAGACATCGCACGTGAACCAAGCGATGCAATTGGGCACTACGGGATGACTATCAATCTCTTCAAGGAACTCGGGTGCGGAGTATCGCATCTTGTGTCCCGGGTAACTGAAGTACTGGCCCTCGGCGATTTGGTCTGCGGCAAGAATCGAAACAGTGAATGCGCCGCTTTCTTGAAGAATGGGCCACGTGTCATGTTTCTTCGAGAGCGATGCCATGACCACTGGCTCTTCAAATGAAACTTGAGTCACCCAGTGCGAGGTGTAGGCCCGAGTGACGCCGTCATGTGACGCGGCGACAACTTGCACACCTTTGATCATCTGTCCGAGACATCGTTTGATTGTGGGATCGATCACCGGCTCAGTGTGCCATCGCTTTGGTCTGGAGCATCGGTCAACCCTCAATCCGTTTGAGTGCAAGCCCGCTAGTGGAGCGTCAACGAAAAAAGGGGAGGGACCCGGAACTATCGGGCCCCTCCCCTCCATGCGAGTGCTGATTACGGCATCAAGACGCCATCGATGACGTGGATGACACCGTTGCTACCGTCAATGTCGGTCTTGACGACATTGACGGTGTTGCCCTTTGCATCAGTGATCGTGACCTTGCCATCCTTCACATTGATGGTGAGTTCCGCTCCATTGACAGTCTTGACCTTGCCGGGCTTGACGTCTTTGGCCAGAACCTCGCCTGCGACAACGTGGTAGGTGAGGATTGACTTGAGTTGCTCGGGAGTCAGAGAAGCGAGTGTTCCGGCGGGAAGCTTGGCAAACGCTTCATTGGTCGGAGCGAAGACAGTGAATGGTCCTTTGCCCGACAACGTCTCGACGAGACCAGCAGTCTTTACTGCTCCGACAAGGGTCGAGAAATCAGCATTTCCAGCAGCGATGTCGACGATGGTTTCGGACTTCATGGGCTTCGTCGTTGAAGCGCCGGACTTTGCAGTCGTGTCAGATGAACTCGACTTCGAGTCGCTGCTACAAGCAACTGCACCGAGGGTCAGTGATGCAGCCACGATCAAGCTGCCGATGATTTTGATGGGGCGTGATGACATGTGAACTCCTAAGTAAGGGGGCGTGCAATTCGCACATGAGGTACATCTCCCTTACTCCGAAGCTGTCACGAAAAGCGGATGACCAAACGGAAAGAAATTCTTGATTAAGCGAGAGAACCAGTCGCCATCGGGTTGTTTGTCGGAGAAACACTCCCGTTCATGGGTTCACGAGTGAGAGCAAGCTCTGTGACTGACGCATCGATAGGGACCAGTGACATCTGAGGATTCGAACCCAACATTCCTAGCGAAATCATGGTTCCGTTATTCGCAGCCCAGAGTTGGTAGGTCTCATCTTGGGGGAGCGCCGGAAGTGGGTCGGTCATCAAGAAGCCGTGTCCTTGTGCATCGACGACAACCTGCACACTCATTGTTTTCTGGGGGTCTGAAAGAACGCCCGTCCGTGAACCAGGTTTGGAGGCAGCATCGTTGGCCATCGCTGTCATGGCGGCGATGGTGTCGGGGACGTTGTTGTCCTGTCGAGCACCCACGAAAATTGCGCTGCCGATCACGAACACCGCAAGAACAGCTGCTGCAGCAAGAACGGGTGTGCGGAAGGTCCAGTACTTCCTCGACGAAGAACTTGTTAGTGGCTGGCTTGATGGCGTCGGCTCGTCGACAGCACTTTCTGTGTCGATGGCTGTCTGAATTGATTCCCATAGGCCTGCGGGCGGGTCGACAGCTGCGGCATCGCCCAGCTGGTCAACCGCAAGACGCAATTGTTCAAGTTCGCTTTGAGCCGTGGTGTCACTGGCGAGGAGTCGCTCAACCCGGCGACGCTCAACATCATCGACGGCATCGAGTGCATAGGCGCCGAGCAGTTCACGCGTTGCATCTTCTGGTTGTGTCTGATCTTCAGATGTCATGGCTCGACCTCCAATCCGTCGATCGTCAGTAGCGAAGAAAGTTTCGAGAGGCCAGAACGGATTCGGCTCTTGATCGTCCCCTCGGGTGTTCCGAGCAAAGTTGCGACCTCACGATACGAATGACCGCCGTAATACGCCAACACGATGGCTGATCGTTCAACTTCGGGTAGTTGAAGTAGCGCACCGCGGACGGCATCCGAAGTCAGCGACTGGAGCGCGTCGCTTTCTGCGTTTGGCGCGATAGGTCGTTCGCGTAACTCGGAGCGCGTTTCTCGTTGGCTACGAGCCTCCTCAGACCGGACCTTTTCGATTGAGCGGCTGCGGGCTTCACGGAGAAGAAACGACCGTAACGGTCCTCGTTCGGCATCGAATCGTTTGGGCTCGTTCCACAAGCGTAAAAAGACTTCCTGAGCGACATCTTGGGCGAGGCCATCGTCGCAAAGCACTTGCCGGCACATTCCGAAGACCGCCCCACCAAGGCGGTCGTAAATCCTCGAAAGCGCAGCCTGATCGCGCCGAAGAACTCCGTTGATGTCGGAGACGTCAGGGGCACCGCTCGTGCTGGGCCCCGGAGTGGTTGTTTCGGAAGAACGATCCATGTGCTTGGGTGCAAACGGTGTCACAGATCCTGGGAAATGAGGCGTCGGGTCCGGAAAATGCTGGGTTTCCAATGATTGGAACCTGTGGGCAAATCCGGTGATGGTCACAGGTGTTCTCCGAAACTGCGGGCAGTTTTGGATGAGGGACGAATGGGAATGGGTTCGAGTTTCAGGGCAGATTTCCGACACTGAGACCACTTCGGTCCTCTGGTGCTTGATCGCAATGCGAGAGGGCCTACATTTCCGTCATGACTTTGACTGACTCAGGGACCTCACTCGTCGATTCGATGGCGGAGCTTGTCCTCGCCGAAGCCTCGGCCTGCGAGGCAAACCGCACCATGACCCCAGCGGTGGTCGATGCGATGTGGGAATGCGGCCTCATGTCGTACCTGAACCCAGCCGAAGCTGGCGGTTCGGAACCCTCGTTCGTCGACATGATCAATACCTGGCAAGCAATGGCCGAACTCGATGGCTCTTTCGGCTGGATCGGTATTGCCAATCTTCCGTCCGCCGCTGCCGTTGCTGCTTACCTTCCCGATTCAGGTTTCGCCGAAACATTCGGCAGTGCCGAGCGCGTGACGATGGGCGGACAGTTCGCACCGAACGGTCAAGGCCAAAAGGTTGAAGGTGGCTACAAGATCAGCGGCTCATGGAATTTCGGTTCCGGCACTGGTCATTCCGAGTTTGTCTGCGCTGGGTTCCTTCCCATTGATGACGGCAACTTCATGTTCGATGCCAACGGAGAGATCCTGCTTCTCGCGGCCGTGGTTCATCGCGACGAAATCAACTTCACCGATGGTTGGCATGTTCAAGGTCTGAAGGGCACAGGATCGTTTGACTACAACGTCACCGATCTATTTGTTCCTGACCATCGTGTTTTTGAACTGTTTGAGCGCACACCGCATCGCGGAAGTTCACCGACGTTCAAGATGGGCCTCATGGCGATCACGGCTGCAGGTCACGCAGCGTGGGCGCTTGGTGTTGCAAAGAGCATGATCGATGACGTTGCTGAACTTGCAAAGGTGAAAGCGCGTATGGGCGATATGGAAACCCTTGTGCACAAGACCACGTTCCAGCGTGGTTATGCGCATCATCTCGGCATGTGGCGCGCTGCTCGACAACTTGTTGTCGACACCTATTCCGAGGCCGAGCGAATTGTCGCTGAGGGCGGAGAACTCACTGTCGACATGCGGGCCGACATGCGCATTGCGGCGACCTATGCAACCGAAGCAAGCCGTGAGGTTGCACAGTGGGCCCACCTCGCTGCGGGCACCACCGCGATTCGCGAAGGAAGCCGTCTCGAACGTGCCTTCCGCGACATCTACACCGGCACGCAGCACGCGTTCATCAGCGAGAAGACCTACATCGATTCCGCACAGGTGAAGCTGGGTCTCGCAGAGACCAACCGCGGTCTTTGAAGTGATTCGCCCGCGCGTCGTCGTGATCGGCGCGGGGATGGCCGGGCTTACAGCTGCTCATCGACTTCAAGAATGTTGCGATGTGATCGTTCTCGACAAGAGCCGCGGTGTCGGTGGCCGACTTGCGACGCGCCGTATCGGAGATGCAACCATCGATCACGGCGCGCAGTTCATTACGACTCACACAGCCGAGTTCGCCGAGATGGTGGAACGTCTTGTTGGCGAGAGCGTCGTCGCTCCGTGGTTCCGCGGTCGCGTCGGTCCGGAAGGCGTGAGCGATTCTGACGGACACACGAGGTTCCGTGGCTCGGTGTCGATGAATGCGATCGCCAAGAATCTCGCCGTCGGTCTTGATGTGCGCACCGCATTACAGGTTTCTGCGCTCAGTCACGATGGCGAGTCGTGGAAGGTCGCGCTTGTTGATGGCTCGGAACTCCTCGCCGATGCCGTCATTTCTTCTGCCCCTGTTCCGCAGACGATTGCGTTGTTGGAAAACGGCGAGGTCACGCTCGCTGCGCAGGACGAAGCTGCGCTTGATGCGATCGAATACGACCCATGTCTCGCTTTCATGGCAGTGCTTGACGGTCCTTCAGGACTTTCGGAACCAGGAGCGGTCGATCCCGTCGACGGTCCAATCGATTGGATGGCCGACAACTTTCTCAAGGGAATTTCCGCGGTGCCAGCGGTGACGATCCACGCAACGCCAGAGTTCAGTCGCGCGCAATGGGATGCACCGGACGAAGCGATCACCGAAGTATTGCTTGATGCGGCGCAACTTGAGTCGCCGGTACTCCCCGGTTCGGTTCAAATTCAGCGTTGGCGCTACGCCCGTCCGTCTGTTGAACATCCGGAACGATTCCTTCAACTCAGCGGTGTTCCACCCTTTGTTTGCGCGGGTGACGCATTTGGTGGCGCAAAGGTTGAAGGTGCGGCGCTCTCAGGTGCAGCCGCGGCTGCGGCGATTGTTGCAGTGCTTCAACACGAGCTTTGAGTCGACGCAACTGCGCGACGAGGAACTGACGACGTTCCTCCGTACCCTGTCGTCATGAGCAGCGATCTCGTCTTTCCAAGCATTCGAGCTCGCAATCTTGAGGGGCTCGATGTCGAACTCCCCTCGGCGTTTGCCGGAGATCGCAACATCGTCGCTGTTGCGTTTCAACGCAATCATCAAGATCTCGTCGATTCATGGCTGCCGTGGTTCGAGCAAGCTGCGCTTACCGATGCTGGTTTGCGGTTTTATGAAGTGCCCACGATCGGTCGAATCTGGGCGCCCGTCCGCAAGTTCATCGACGGTGGAATGGCCGCGGCAATCAAGGAACCAGTCATCCTCCAACGCACGTTCACTGTCTACGGCGATGTGAATCAATTGATGCAGCCGCTGGAAATCAAAGACCGATCAACAATTTCAGTGTTCTGCGTCGATCAATCGGGTGCAGTGCTTTGGCGTGGCGATGGCGGTTATTCCGATTCGCTTGCGAGTGAACTCGAAGAAGTCCTTGCAGCAAGTCGTTGAACGTAAAGGTTGTTCAGCGGATACGAGTGCGTCGGCACTGATTCTGTAGGTTGATGGAGATGCCCGACCTCGCCGAAAAGCATTGCGTTGTGTGCGGGCGCACAATCACGTGGCGCAAGAAGTGGGTGCGTTCATGGGACGAGGT
>WLOT01000005.1 GCA_009699125.1 Actinomycetota bacterium | reverse complement strand
CGTCAACCGTCACGTTGAAGAGCGTGAAGGGCCATCACTCGACGAAGCCGCAATCGTGGTGTCGGGTGGTCGTGGTCTTGGCGAACAGGACAAGTACGCCCTCGTCGAGGACCTGGCCAAGCTTCTCAGCGCTGCCCCGGGTGCATCCCGCGCCATCGTCGACGCTGGCTGGGTGCCTTACAGCTACCAGGTCGGACAGACCGGCAAGGTCGTCAAGCCCACCGTGTACATCGCCGCCGGTATTTCCGGTGCGACGCAGCACATGGTCGGCATGAAGGGCTCAAAGAACATCATCGCCATCAACAAGGATGCTGAAGCGCCGATCTTTGCGGTCAGCGACCTCGGCATCGTTGGTGACGTGCACAAGGTTCTGCCGCAGCTCATCGAGGCTCTCAAGGCTCGTTGATCTTCAGCACCGAAGTGTCCAGATGCCCCGGTCAATGACCGGGGCATCTGTCTTTTTGCGTTGTGATTGCCTGACAGACTGAGTGTTCACAACCGATGGAGACCGCTGTGTTCGCACTCTTCGATTCGATTTTCGGACTTCCCGGTCATCCGCTGTTGGTTCATGCAGCGGTCGTGCTCGTTCCGCTCGCTGCGATCGGAACAGTCGTTATTGCGTTCTGGCCGGCCGCTCGCAATCGGATTGGTTGGATCACTGCGGTACTCGGAGTAATCGGTTTCTTCTTTGCGTTCTTTGCGAAGGAGAGTGGTGAAGCTCTTCTTGAAACGGTTCGTGTTACCGCAGCGGTGAAGTCGCACGCGGAGATGGGTGACCAAGGTGTGATCGGCGCGTTCCTTGTCGGTGGCAGCGCGTGCACATTGATGTTGTTTGATCAATTTGTGAAAGAACGGGCGAAGCGAAACCTGCCCGAACTTTCGATCACTCGACCGCTTCGCACGCTCATTGGCGTATTCGCGGTTGTGCTTTGCATCTTTGGATCGGTGCTTGTGGTCAATGTGGGTCACAGCGGCGCAAAGGCCACGTGGGAGAACAAAGACGTTGCGCCGACGGTTACCTATAGCGGCGACTGACGTCGGTTAGATCAATGGCCATGGGTAGCGATGGCCGCTTTCGTCGATTGGAAGCACTCCTTCGCGGATGAGTGCTCGAGCTCGGCCGAGCACAGCATCCAGTTCAAAGGTGCCCAGCAACCCTTTCACCGCATCGTTCAGTCCGTTGTCGACGAGCGACTGCAGGTCTGCAAGAAGTTCGTCGTCAATCTCTTCGCCGCCGAAATCCCAGATGACGGTGCGAAGTTTGAATTCGGCATGGAATGACAGGCCGTTGTCGATGCCCCAAATGTGGCCGTCATCGTCAATCAAACAGTGGCCGCCTTTGCGGTCGGTGTTGTTGCAGACGAAGTCGAATACCGCCATGCGTTGCAGTTGATCGTGGGTTTCTTCCTCTTCGAGCATGGTGAAGTAATGCTGCTCAAAGTCGGCATCGATGAAACGTTGTACGGAACCAATTCCGTGGGGTGCGTCCTCGCGTCCGACGGTGAACGGAACAACCTCCCAACCAAGCGCATGGCTGAGTTCGTACGCGGCAACTTCCCGCTTCCAAAGTCCGTCGGGGAAGTCCCAAAGAGGTCGTTCGCCGATGTGTGGCTTGTAGATCACTCGAGTTGAGCGCTCGTCAAGCGTTGCTTCGGCGAGAAATGTGGCGTTCGAACTCCACGGCATTCGCCCGATGAGTTCAATCTCGCCCTTTGTGATGATGGCGGTGATGTCGTCGCCGTTTGAGACGTTTAATTCAGACGCGGACAAGGGTGGCCACCTGGATCCATCGGACGTCCGCATAAGCGGCAGGCAGGACGTCCGGCCCGAACAAGGTCATTGCCAACGGCGATGAATGCAGCGACCTGCGCACGTGAAAGGCGGAAGCGCGCTGTCGCCGGATCGAACCCGAAATCCTCGTCGAACGCTTCACTGGAAAGTTCATCGAAGTCAGCGAGTTCTTCCGCAACGATGACAAGTCGATCGTCGTCTTCTTCGTACGCGACTGCGAGCCCACCAACCGTCCATTGCATGTCAAGGGGAGGATTCGCTGAGGTTGGTGCAACGAATTGGCCGGGATGGATTGCGGGAAGGTCGGTCAGGATCCCATCGAGGTATTCACAGAGTGCCGCGATTTGTTGTTTCTCGACCTTGAACGACACGCTGCGTCCGGCATCGCTTGCTTGAATGAAAAACGTACGGCGACCGGGCTCGCCAAAAGCGCCAGGAACAATTGAATCGGGATCCATGAACTCCCAGGACTCGCTCACGAAAGTCCCAACTTCGACAAGTCATCGCCGGTGGAGTTCACAGAAAGGACTGCTGGTCCCGAGGACGAATACATGATCGCCGAGATAGAGCATGGCGAAACGACGATGCGTTGAAACAGATCAAGGTGAGTACCGAGTGCCTGCGCAATCGCTGCCTTGATCGGATCGGCATGCGAGACCGCGACGATTGTTTGTCCCGGGTGCTTGGCGACAAGTCCGTCGATGGCGCCGACCATGCGGGTCTGCATTTCGGCGAACGATTCACCATTCGGAAAACGAAAGCCGCTGGGGTAGCGCTGCACAGTTGTCCACTCGGGAAGCTTTCGGAGCGCGTCGAGTTTCTTGCCGGTCCAGTCTCCGAAGTCACACTCGAGAAGACCGCGATCGATCTGCACCTTGAGTTTGCGCTCGCGGGCGATCGGCTTGGCGGTTTCACGAGTGCGTTCGAGTGGAGAGGCATAGATCGCTGAAACTTTCGACAGTTTCGCGATTCGGCTGGCGGCAGCCTCGGCTTGGGCGATGCCGGGGTCGGCTAAGTGGAGCCCTCGGGCCCGGCCGGGCAGCGTGGTGCCGGTGGTCGGTGTCTGGCCGTGGCGAACGAGCAGAACAAGGGTTGGTGCAGGGGCAGATCGCTTACGGGCCATGGGAAGGAGAGCCTACCGAGCCGTCTTGGCCGATGGACCGGTCGGGCGGCCATGGGTCGTTGATGTCGGGAGGTCGAGAGGCACCGACTACGGTTTCGACACCCCGCCACGGCCCCCCGGTCGTTGCGGCATCAAGTTCATGAGGATGGTCAGCACGATGTTGGGACGACGAGTTGGCGCTGGTGTTGTTGCCCTTGCCTTGGTAGCGATGATCGGTCTGAGCGGTTGCAATCAAGACAACACGCCCAAGGAGTACAACACCCTCACGCAGCAGAACTTTGTTGAACTCTGCACCAATTATCTCTACACGTCGTCCGGCGAGATCACCGCTATCAATGCGTCAAGCGCGTCAACGCTCGATACGGCCCTCAAGCCCACTGGTACGACGATCAAGTCTGATGTCAAGGGAACGAGCCAGTCAGACTGCCTCTGCATGTATGCAGTGTTCGTCGACAAAATGTCGATTGCTGACTTCACCACCCTTAATGGCGATCTGAAGTCAGATCCCGAGAAGGCCTGGAACGGCGTTTCCTCCGATATCAAAGACGCCGTGAACAAGTGCGCAGCTGGTGCCGCTGCGTCGACAACGACGACGGCAGCAGTTCCTTCAACGACAACCGCAGGCTGATCGCTCGCAGCGTTACTTCGTTGCTGGCTTCTTCTTTTCCGGAAGTCCGAGGCGCACAACTGGCTCAGCCCATTGCGGCCAACGAGCGCGGCTCTTCTCTGCGAGTTTGCGCATGAGTGCGATCGCTCCGGGATCTTCGTCGCCGGGGCGAGCTTCGATTGAACCATCGGCGATCATTCGCTGAATGATTTCGCGACCAACGTCGGTGCGAACAATGGTGAGTGTCCAGTCATTGTCCTTGCCGATTCCGCCGGTGGAAATGTCGGCGTGTTCTGCTGCGAAATCGGGGCAGTGATTGCATCCTTCACGCGTCCAGTCGTGACATTCCTTGAGGTTGACCTCGTGGTAGCCGCCGTCACGAGTCCAGATCTGGAAGACACCCTTGATGTTCATCTTGGTGATTTCCGCTTTGGGGATGCGGTACTTCGCCTCAAACAGTTCTTCGAAGATCGCGTCGTCGAAGGTCTTTGAACAAAGCAAACCAATGTTGAACACGATTGGCTTTGAGACTTTGCCGATCTTCCGCGACCACATGACCGGTGCGATTGATGACTGACAACTCATGCCAACGAGTGCGAGGCGCTTGAGGCCCCGCTCTTTTGCCTCGTCCATTGCGAGTGTGTTGGCCGAGTAGGTGTAACGGCTGCCTGCACCAGCGAGTACTTCTTCGCGATTGGTCGCTACGCCAGGAATTGCTTTCCAGGTCGCTGCGTCGCCGCCTTCGAGATACGAGGTGAGTGCACCGTCGATGTAATCGTTATCGAGCGCCCAAATGAGAAGCGCCGAAACCAGGCCGCCGTCTTGGCCCATGCGGTGAACCATGTCGTCTGATGCGCGAGTGAGAAGGATGTCGCTGTAGATGCCAGCAACTTCATCGTCGGTGCGATCGCGATCGAAGAGGTGTTCGTTGGCTTGTGGTTCCCAGACCCGGAACCGCGGGCATGCGCGCGTGCAGCTGGTGCAGCCCTTTTCGCCGTGACCGCAATTGGTCGGGCCAAGTTCGTCTTCGATGTGGAAAGGCTTGTAACCGCCAGCCTCGTGGTTGTACCCAATGACATCGTGGGGGCACGCGATCACGCAGCCGGCACACCCGGTGCACAGGCCCGAGGTGATGACCTCGCTAAAGAGTTCCTTCCACTGGAAGGACCAGCGCTCTGCTTTGGTTGGAGTCTCAGCGATGCTCATAGGGGGCGAATCTACCCCTCTGGCACGGGTTCGCTGCCCTTCGGCGAAACGATTGGACGGCATAGGTCCACATCGGAAGACTGTCACCCATGGACCTGAACTATCCGGAAGACGCCGAGGCCTATCGCAGCGAAGTTCGCGGGTGGCTTGAAGAGAACCTCCCGAAGGGTTGGTTCGAACCCGGATTCGAGATGACAGCCGACGAACGCGCGCTGTTCCTTGAGCAGTGGACCTCCAAGTTGTACGGCGGCGGCTGGATCTGCGCGTCGTGGCCGGCCGAGTATGGCGGCAAGGGACTGTCGACCATGAAGGCCGTTGTGGTGGCGGAAGAGTTCGCGAACGCAGGTGCGCCGATGCGCGCCGACTTCTTCGGTGACACGCTCGTTGGTCCGACCATTCTTCAGTGGGGTACCGAAGAGCAGAAGAAGGAATTCCTCCCGAAGATTCTTTCCGGCACCATCGCCTGGTGTCAGGGCTTTAGCGAGCCCGACGCCGGTTCCGATCTTGCGAACCTCGGCACGAAGGCTGTTCTCGATGGTGACGAATGGGTCATCAACGGCCAAAAGATCTGGACCACTCAGGGATTCATCGCTGACTACGTGTTCATTCTTTGCCGTACCGATCCCGATGCACCCAAGCACAAAGGCATTTCCTACTTGCTTTGCCCGATGGATCAGCCGGGTGTTGAAGTTCGTCCCATCAAGCAGGTCGATGGTTCTGCCGAATTTGCCGAGGTGTTCTTCACTGATGCGCGCTGTTCGAAGGAAAACGTTGTTGGCGGTCTCAACAATGGTTGGGCGGTCGCAATGACCACGCTTGGTTTTGAACGAGGAACATCAGCCACAACGGGTTATCGCCGTTTCGAAACCGAACTGAACCACATCATCGCTGTGGCAAAGAAGAACGGATCAATCAACGATCCAATGATTCGTCAGCGCATCGCGCTTGCGTGGTCGAAGGTGCAGATCATGCGCATCAATGGTCTGCGTTCACTGACTGCTGTTGTCCAGGATCGCAAGGACTTCAGCGTTGCGGCGCTCGGTGCAACAAACAAGATTTTCTGGAGCGAGTATCACCAGCAGGTGATGGCACTTGCGATGGATGTTCTCGGTCCGGAAGCTCAGTTGCTTCTTGGCGACACCGGGACTGAAGAGTCAGTTCCCGGCTACGGCCGCCGTGCGGTGAACCCGAACTATCCGGCCAATGCGCTCCAGTCCTCGTTCTTCTTCAGTCGATCCGAGACCATCTGGGGCGGAACCTCGCAGATCCAGCGCAATATCGTCGGCGAACGAGTGCTGGGCCTTCCCAAGGAGCCCAAGGTCACAGCCTGAACCGTCGGGGGTGACGGAAGGGCGGAAACGGCCCCGACTACCCTGACTGTCTCATGTCCGATGTGCCCCCCACGTCGGGAGGATCGGTTCCCCCATGGGATCCGGGTCAGCCTCCTCGACGCACCGACAGTTCTCCCGACCGCCGGGTCCTTGGCTCGTCGAAGACCCCGTCGAAAAGCGGGGGAGCAAGCGCGGCACCAAAGCCCACGTTCGCTCATGCCAAGCCACCCAAGACGCGAAAGCGCGTCCTCAAGGTTGGTCTTGGCGTCGTTGTTCTCATTGCAGTAGGCGTCGCTGCGATTGCCGGCTACGGCTGGTACCGCTACAGCCAAATTCATCGAGACTCTCTGGCGCTCGCATCGTCATCGGGTGGAGTGCAGAACTTCTTGATTGTTGGTTCTGATAGCCGGTCTGGCATGTCGAAGTCCGATACCAATTCGTCAGCCTTCTTGAACGGTCAGGGCGCCCAAGAGTCTGGGCAACGGTCCGACACGATCATGGTTGCTCGGGTTGATTCGAAGAACAAGACCATCGATCTCATGTCATTTCCGCGAGATTTGTGGGTTCCGATTCAACCTTCGGGCGAAGAAGAGCGAATCAACACTGCTTTCGCTCAAGGCAAGGACAGTGCCGATGGAGCACAGCGTCTGATCAACACCATCAAGGCAGATTTCGGTATCGACATCAATCACTATGTCGAAATCAACTTCAATAGTTTCAAAGGGGTTACCCAGGCAGTCGGCGGTATCCCGATGTACTTCGACAAACAGGTCCGCGATAAAAACTCTGGTTTCTACATGTACGGAACCGGATGCCAGACGCTCGACGGCGACGCTGCGCTTGCCTATGCCCGATCACGGCATCTTGAATATCTCGATCCAAAAACCAAGAAGTGGATCGAAGACCCAAGCGCCGATCTTGGCCGCATTTCTCGTCAGACCTTGTTCATGCGCACCATGCTTGATCGAGCACAAGACAAGTTCGGTTCGATGGACATCAAGGCGATAAATAGCTTGGTGTCGTCGACCGCTGACAACCTCACGTTTGATTCCAAGTTGAGTATCAGCGATCTTGTCTCTCTCGGAAAATCATTTAAGGGTTTCTCCGGCGATCAGATCGCGACTCACGCGCTGCCCGTTTATATGGATATGACAAGTGGCGGAGCCAGCATCCTTCGTCTTGATTCTGCGGCTGCCGAAGATGTCTTTAATGTCTTCCGCGGTCTTCCTGCAGGCACTGTTACGCCCGCATCGGTTGTCGTCAGTGTCGCCAACGCCACAGGGACAAAGGGCAATGCGGTCGACGTCACTTCTCGATTGCGTCAGCTCGGATTCACTTCAAAGTCAGCCGGCGACATCACCAAGACGCAAACGGCCACAGTCATCAAGTACTTGCCTGGTTTTGAAAAGCAGGCGGACCTCCTTCGCCGTCAGCTTGGTGGTGGCGCCGAAATGCAGGTCGATAAGACCTTGAAGAGCAGCACTCCGGTCACGCTTCTTCTTGGTTCCTCGTTCACTGGTGTGCTCGCGGAGCCCATTCCAGCAAGCACCACAACCACCGTTGCTGGCAGTGTCGATTCGTCAACTTCAACAACGACCGGCCCGGTAACGACGATTAAGCCTGGCGAAGTCACCGAATACGTCGGCGTTGAGGCAGGTAAAGCCCCCGAAGGCGTCGTCTGCAAGTGAGCGGTGTTGCCGGAACTCTTGCCGGCCTGATCGAAGACGAGGCGACGCGCCAACCGGACGCCGTCGCCCTGATCGATGATGCAGGTTCGCTGACATTTGCGGAACTCGATCAACTCGTGCGCGCGAGCGCAGCATTGATCAACGATCTACTCGGTCCCGGTGTTTCAGTCGCCGTGCTCGGCCCGAACCATCGCACGTGGGTGAGCCTGTATTACGCAGTCCCCGCAGCAGGGCGCACATTGGTCTTCTTGAATCATCGGCTGCACGCGAGTGAATTGCTTTCGATGATCGAACGATCAGACGCTGGAATTGTTATTGGCGATCCACTTGAACTCGATCGACTTCGCGATGCGGGTGCGGAACTCCCAATGTTCGATTGGCAAACCTGGTCAGATCTCGTGGATGGGATGACCGATCCGCCTGCTCTCTCGAAATCTGATCCATCAGTTCCGGCGTGGTTGTTGTTCACGAGTGGAACAACCGCAGCGCCGAAGGGTGCGATGTTGACCCACGCGAGCATCCTTGCTGCGGTTGAAGCGAGCTCGGGCGCGCGTCCCGTTGAAGCGGACGATGTCTATATGTTCCCATTCCCGCTGTGTCATGTCGCGGGTTACAACGTTGTCCATCGCCATGCGCACGGCCGACCGGTTGTGCTGATGAGCGGATTCGCTGCATCTGAATTTTGCGACACTGTCGAACGCGAGCGGGCAACGTCGACATCACTCGCCGCGACGATGCTGGCAACGCTCGTTGAACTCATCGAGTCTGAACCCCATCGGCTCACACAGCTTCAGTCGCTTCGATCGATTGCATACGGGGCAGCGCCAATGCCTACGCCGTTACTCCGACGTGCAGACGAACTTCTTGGTGTCGACTTCGCACAGGGCTACGGAATGACCGAACTTTCAGGGAACGCCGTTTTCTTGAATGCAGAGGCTCATCGCCGAGGCCTTTCAGGCGAGGCGGGTCTGCTTGAAGCTGCGGGCACACCTGCTCCGGGGGTGGATCTACGACTCGTTAACGACGCTGGTGAAGACGTCGCTCACGGAGAGGTGGGAGAGATCCTGATTCGTGCCGCTCAAGTGATGCAGGGCTATCTCGATGATCCGGCAGCGACGGACGCTGCCCTCCGCGACGGCTGGCTTCACACTGGCGACATGGGTCGGATAGTTGATGGTTGGTTGCATGTCGTCGACCGCAAGAAAGACATCATCATTACGGGTGGCGAAAACGTTTCGTCGCTTGAAGTCGAGGCAGCGCTTCTGGACCATCCCAGCGTGGCTCGAGTCGCGGTTGTCGGAGTGCCGGATCCCAAGTGGGGCGAGAATGTGTGCGCGGTCATTGTCGCGACGCCCGGAAGTGAGATCGTTTCCGCTGATCTCGTGGCGTTCGTGCGTCAGAGGCTCGCGGGATTCAAAGTTCCTCGACACATTGTTTTCGTCGACGAACTTCCGGTGACTGGCTCAGGGAAAGTCGTCAAAGCCCAATTGCGTCAACGACTGTCGGAGAACCCTGAACTGATAGGGAAACGTCACTAACGCTGGATACGTGGGCTTCTGCGATCATGCGCGGTCGGACGAGGCGTCAGTGGTGGACTGATGCGCATGTCGACACCTCCAGCAGATCTTGTCAGCGCCGTACCGACAGACGATGAAGCCAAATCTTCGTCATTTCCTTCTGCGTTCAACGCGTATGTGGCGAAAACGCAGGCATGGCTTGACTTACTCGCCCTCTCAACCATCTGGTTAGTACTCGCGATATTCACTGGTCAGCGTGAAATCGATTTCATCCCGATCTGGTTGGGCTGTCGAATTGCGATCTCGGTCATCTATGCAATCGATCTGATCATTCGATCGAGGCTCTCGGGCCGAGGCTGGCGCTACCCGTTGTCACGGCTTGATCTCGTCATTGCAGTAGTGATTCCGCCGGTGCGAATCTTCGCGAGCATGCGACTTCTTCGTCAGATGTTCAGGCGCGGCAATCTTGCACAGTTCATGTTTGTTGCATTGATCCTGATGCTGAACGCCGGCGTCGTCGTCTGGGAGTTTGAATCCCTTGCGCCCAACTCAAACATCACAACATTAGGTAACGCCCTTTGGTGGTCGGTCGTCACGGTAACCACCGTCGGTTATGGCGATTACACCCCGGTGACACTCGGTGGTCGATTGACTGCGGTCGCACTGCTCGTGCTCGGTCTGGTTTCCCTTGCCGTGCTGACTGCACAAATCGCGTCGAGCTTCTTGGAACAGGGCCAGTCGAAATCGACAGACGTGAGTACCGAATAATCGCCGACTGATGTGAATTGAGAGCGCCCTCGGGGCGATTCGAACGCCCGCACACGCCTCCGGAGGGCGATGCTCTATCCCCTGAGCTACGAGGGCTGGATAGCGGTATGACCCTAGCCGAGCCCTCGTGAGGCGCTTTCAGACGCGGACTGCTGGCTCACTTCAAGATGTTGATCGCCCGTGACGCAACGAGGACGATCGTTACGAGCGCCGAGCCCGACTGAAGCATCATCAACGCCTTGGCCCGTCGAGTGAGCGGCATGGTGTCGGTGGGGCTGAAGGCCGTCGAATTGGTGAAGCTTGTGTAGAGGTAATCAAAGAAGGTTGGTGACCAGGGGTCGGTGAAGACATCGGGCGCGTTTTGTTGCGGGAAGAGAAAGTCACGATCCTCAACCGCCACGTTGTGACGGTCGGCGGGTCCTCCGCCATCAAGTTCCCAGTACCAAAGTGCAAAGACAATGACGTTGTTGAACCACAGCGCAATTGCCGAATAGATGAGGGGCTTGCCATCGATATCGGTATTGCGGAGCAGGTCGTGCACCAGCAACGTGAGTGCACTGATGTTGGCGATTGAAATGATCGCAATCAACAAAATCGAGACCACTCGGAGAGGTGTGGTGTCGGCATCGCGACGGTCAGGATTCGTGATCACGAGTGGTACGACGAGAAGAGCTTCAAGTGCGGGGAGGAGCCACCGAGGCCCGACGATGAGTGTCGAGGGGAGAAAGAGGTAGAGCGCGAGGGCAGCGACTAACGCGATCGCCGCAGGCCATCGGGGTTCGTGATGGCGAGGACCACGTTGTTTGACCATCAGGATTGGTAGCCAGCGTTGGTGTTTGTGCGAACGATCACTCGACCGAACGGCCACAGTGCAAGCGTTGAGATCTTGAACGCCTGTACGCCAAACGGAATGCCGATGATGGTGACGCACAAGACGAGACCCAAGATGATGTGGGCCACGAAGATTGCCCAGCCAAACAACACGAGCCAGATGATGTTGAAAATGACCTCAAGGCAACCGCCTGATCTGCCCATGGTCGTGGTGTATCCGAATGGCCAAAGTGCGAGGCCGGCAAGCTTGAACGACTGAATGCCGAACGGGATGCCAATGATCGTGATGCACATCACGAGACCGCCGATGGCGTAGCCGAGCGCAAGCCAGATTCCGCCGAGCACGAACCAGAGGATGTTTCCGACTGTCTTCATCGCTGAGGACGATACTTCCGTGCGGCTGGCGAACTGCGTTATCGGTGTTCGACGCCGACTGCAGACAACTTGCTACGGAAATCGGCGTAGCCGCGATCAAGAAGATCGACACCATGAATGAGGCTTTCACCGTCTGCGGCTGCAGCTGCAATCACGTAGGAGAACCCAGCCCGAAGGTCGGGCACTACAAGTTCGGCACCATGCAACTTGGTGGGGCCGACAACGACTGCGGAATGCCGATGGTTCGCGGCGCCGAATCGGCAACGAGTTGGGCCGAGACATTCGGTAAAGACTTGGATCTGTGCGCCGAGACTGCGCAGCGCATCGGTGTAGCCGAGACGATCTTCGTACACGGTTTCGTGCACAACGCTCACGCCGTCGGCCTGCGTGAGCGCTGTGACGAACGGTGATTGCCAGTCGGTCATGAAACCGGGATGAACATCGGTTTCGAGGGCAAGCGGGCGGAGCATTCGGCGAGCGCGGTGAAACGTAAGCGTGTCGCCTTCGGCGTCGATTTTGAAGTCGCCGCCGGCTCGGCGGTACATGTTCAAAAAAGTGGAAAACAGCTGTTGCTGAACGCCGTGAACGGTGATCGTTCCGCCCGTGGCGAGCGCGAGTGAGGCCCAGGACGCCGCTTCGAGGCGATCGCCGATGACTCGGTGTTCAAAGCCGCCAAGTTCGGCAACGCCAGTGACTCGAATGGTTCGGTTTGGTTCCACCGAAATGATCGCGCCCATCTTTTGTAGGACGGCAATGAGGTCGAGAATTTCAGGCTCGATTGCTGCATTCGATAATTCGGAGTCGCCTTCGGCGAGCACCGAAGCGAAGAGGAATTGTTCCGTTGCACCAACACTCGGGAAGGGGAGTTCAATGCGAGCGCCACGCATGCGATCGACGTTCAGTTCAATGATGTCTTCGCGATGGACGTCGCGAGCACCAAAAGCTCGCAACACATTGAGATGGAAATCGACAGGACGCGGTCCGATCGAACATCCGCCAGGAGCAGCGACGACCGCATGTCCAGTTCGGTGAAGTGAAACTGCGGTCGTAAGCACCGGGATACGGCTCGCTGCATGGAGACGCATGACGTCGTTTTCGGCCAGCGCGCGGAATTGATGAGCGGTAATGATGACGGTGTCGTTCTCGTGGACGACCGTTCCGCCAGCGATGCTGATCAGCTCATCGACGACAGCGATGTCGGTGATGGCGGAGATGTTGGTCAGTCGGCAGGGCTCGGAAGTGAGGAGCGCGGCAACCATGGCCTTGGGCAATGCATTCTTTGACCCGCGAACGTGGATCTCGCCGCTGACGGGTTGCCCGCCGCGCACAAGCATCGTGTCGGGAAGATCGGAGGTCGGGGGGATGGCCATTGGCCCTTGATGGTAGGGCGCAACGGTCCTGATGACAGCACTCGTGCCCTGAGGCGTAATGGTGCACGGCGACGCCACAAACGAAAGTGGGCGCGAGGGCAAAGGGGTCGCGGGGGTAGGGTTCGACGGTCCTCTACCGCCTGTCCGCCCGCCATGGGAGACCTCCTCAGTGATTCGCGACACCCTCGCCACCGCCCTGCGATCGGCATTGTCGACCCTCGAGATCGCACCGATTCCCGAATCGGTCCATCTTGAGCGCCCAGCCCGGCGTGAGCATGGCGATTGGTCGTCGAACATTGCTCTCGCAACGGCAAAGGCCGCAGGCTGGAATCCCCGCGAGCTCGCCGGGCGTATGGCCGAGATCATCAACGCTGACCTTCCGGCCCACGTGACGTCGGTAGAAATCGCTGGTCCTGGTTTCGTGAACTTCCGATTGGCCGACTCGTGGCTGCACGATGTTCTCGTCGACGTCGAAACGTCTGGCGTTGAGAACTACGCCCGTTCCGCAACTGGCGATGGCACGAAGGTGCTGCTCGAGTTTGTAAGCGCGAATCCGACTGGGCCGTTGCATGCTGGCCACGGACGCGGTGCCGCTTACGGCGATTCTCTTGCTCGCATTCTTGAACGATGCGGCTACGACGTCGATCGCGAGAATTATCTCAACGATCGCGGCACCCAGATGCAGCTCTTCGTCGCATCGCTGATTGCGCGCCGAGACGGAACGCCATTGCCCGAAGGTGGTTATCAGGGCGAGTACATCGTTGAATGGGCAGCCGAGTTGCCGGCCGATGCCGACGTTTTTGAATGGGGCGAAGACCGAGCGGTCGCCGATCATCGGCTCACGCTCAGTCGCATGAATGTCGAATTCGATAATTGGTTCAGCGAGAAGTCAATGGTTGCTTCTGGCGCAATCGATGTGACGTTGGCTGATCTCCGTGAACGTGGCGTTGTGTACGACGAAGACGGCGCCGTGTGGCTTCGCTCTACCGATTACGGCGACGACAAAGACCGTGTGCTCATTAAGAGTGACGGCGAGTTCACCTACTTGCTTCCCGATATCGCCTACCACCGTGACAAGTTCTCTCGTGGCTACGACCTTCTCATCGACGTATGGGGAGCCGATCACCACGGTTATGTTCCGCGCATGAAGGCAGCAATGCAATCACTCGGACATGATCCGTCCGAACTCGAATGCGCGATCATTCAGCTGGTGAATCTGCTCAAGGGTGGCGAACCCGTCCGCTTTTCGAAGCGTGCTGGTGACATCGTCGAGCTCTCTGAGGTGCTCGACGAAGTTGGTGCTGATTCGGCCCGGCTTACGTACCTGCTGCAGTCCATCGATTCGACGCAGACGTTCGATTACGACGTCGTAAAGAGTCGGGCGATGGATAACCCCGTCTATTACGTGCAAATGGCCTATGCCCGCATTCAGTCAATCTTCCGCGTTGCTGCAGAACGAAGCGTCGCGGTTGCTCCTCTGATGCAGGTCGACCTCTCTCTGCTTACTCACGAACGCGAACTCGATGTGCTTCGGGCTCTCTCTGAACTCCCTGACACGGTGTCGACCGCAGCAACTGATCGAGCCCCGCACCGAATCGCTACTTGGGTGCGCGAACTGGCTGGTGCAGTGCACGGCTTCTACCACGACTGTTACGTGATGGGCGATGGTGTCTCCACCGAACTCACGCAAGCGCGCCTCCATCTTGTTGAAGCTGCATCGGTTGGTCTTGCAATCGGTCTCGACCTGTTGGGTGTTAGCGCACCCGACCAGATGTGAGCCTCCGATGAGCACGCTTCCGTTTTCGTTACTGCCCGATACGGCCACGATTGGCGACAAGGGCCAACTCATCATCGGTGGCTGCGACACTCTTGAACTCGCTGAGCAGTTCGGTACGCCGCTCTTTGTCTACGACGAAGAACACCTTCGTGCGCGTTGTCGTGAAGCAGTTGCCGCGTTTGGTGTCGGCGTGAATTTCGCGACCAAGGCGTTCCTTTGCCAGGCGATGGCCCGCCTTGCTGTCGAAGAAGGCTGCAATCTCGATGTGTCGACCGGAGGCGAGTATCACGTCGCCCGTTCTGCAGGGGTTCCCGCCGATCGTCTTGTTCTGCACGGGAACAACAAGAGCACCGCGGAACTCCGGCGTGCGATGTCCGAAGGTATCGGTCGCATCATCATCGATTCGTTCGACGAGATCGATCGCATCGAATCTCTCGTTGCGGAAGGCTTGCCTGTTCCGAAGGCGCTCATTCGCGTCACTCCCGGGGTTGAAGCGCACACTCACGAGTTCGTTCGCACGGGCCAGGACGATTCCAAGTTTGGTTTTGGCCTCGCAAGTGGACAGGCCGATGCCGCAGTTCTCCGAGCGGCGGCGTCGCCTGCAATCGATCTTGTTGGTCTTCATGCACACATCGGTTCACAGGTGTTCGACGCAGAGTTCTTTGAGATGGCCATCGAGGTCATGGCGCCATTCGTACAGAAGCACGCGTTGCCGGAGTTCTCCGTGGGCGGGGGACTCGGCGTTGCCTACGTTGCTGGCGAAGAATCGGCTTCGATCACCGAATGGGGTGCTGTTGTGAAGGCCGCGTGCGACGCAGCTGGCATCACGGCTCATGTCACCGCCGAGCCCGGGCGAGCCCTCGTCGCTCAAGCAGCGATCACGCTCTATTCGGTGGGAACGATCAAAGACATTCCCGCCATCCGCACCTATGTCTCTGTCGATGGCGGAATGAGCGATAACCCGCGCCCGGTTCTTTATGGCAGTGGTTACGAGGCGTTTCTTCCGCGAGAAGTTGGCGCCGATCGCGATCGCGTCGTCACCGTCGTGGGAAAGCACTGCGAATCCGGCGACATCCTTGTTCGCGATGCAATCGTTCCGGCAGACCTTGTTGTCGGAGACATTCTCGCGACGCCAGTAACTGGCGCGTACGGCCACTCAATGGGGTCGAATTACAACAAGGTCACGCGTCCGGCGGTTGTGTTTGTCGCGAACGGCGAAGCTCGCCTTGTTGTTCGCCGCGAGACACTCGACGATCTCTTACTTCTCGAAGTCGACTAGGTCCGTTGGTGTCGACCTCTGCGCTACTTCTTGTTGCTTTCGCAGTCCTTCTTTCGTCGCTCATTCAGACGATCACAGGATTTGGATTCGCCTTGCTTGCGGTTCCGCTTATGTCGATGGCAATTCCCACTGACGCTGCAGTCGTAATCGCGGCGACGCTAGGGACATTTACGAGTGGTGGTCAGGCGTGGTCCGAGCGCCACCATGGCGACAGACCGACAATCAAGCGACTGTTGCTGGCTGCGGTTGTTGGCGCTCCATTCGGACTCGTGATTCTCAACTTCGCCAGCTCACAGCAATTGAAGTTGGGTCTCGCCGCAGTGATCGTTCTCTTTCTGCTTCTCAATCTTCGTGGGTTCAAACTCGAGCACGCGAGTGTCCCTGTCGACCTCGCTGCTGGTTTTGTCGGTGGAGTTCTGAGTACCTCGCTTTCGACAAACGGACCCCCACTCGTCATGGCGATCCACGCCCGCCACTTCTCTCCGCACACGTTTCGCGGGACCATCTCTGCGGTCTTCGTTGGAATCGGCCTGATTTCCCTCGTGCTCTTTGGTGCGACCGGACACTTCACCCGAGACGTAGCGCTGGCGTTGCTGGTTGCGGCTCCGGCGTTGGCAATTGGATTCTCGCTCGGACTTCGACTTCGGGGTCATGTCGATCCGATGCGATTCCGTGGTCTCGTCACGATTCTGCTTGCCGTTACCGCTGTTGTGACGATCATCAGCGTGGTTGTGGGCTGATCGAAAATTCCGTCGGAGCCCATGGTGCGGCGCCGATAGCCTCTCCGCCGTGGATGGATCTGTGATTCGAGTCGGACTCCTGGGTTGCGGGACGGTCGGGGCGTCACTCGTCGCGCTCATCGATCGCCAGAACGCCACCATTCAGGCTCGCACCGGACTTTCCCTCGAGATCTCTCGCATCGCTGTTCGTGACGTTTCTCGGGCTCGTCCAATCGGCATCGACAGCGCTGCGTTTACCTCCGACGCAATGGCGGTGGCCACTGACCCAAACATCGACGTGGTCGTCGAGGTCATGGGGGGCATCTCGCCTGCGCGTGAACTCATCCTGGCCGCGCTCGCTGCAGGCAAGCCGGTCATTACGGCCAATAAAGCTCTTCTCGCAGCGCACGGTTCCGAACTGTTCGCTGCAGCAGAAGCGGCTGGTGTTGACCTTCTTTTTGAGGCGTCGGTCGCTGGCGGCATTCCATTCATACGGCCGTTGCGTGAATCGCTGCTTGCCGAACCCGTTGTTCGCGTCATGGGCATCATGAACGGAACGACGAATTACATCCTCACCCGCATGACTGAAGGAGGCGCCGATTATTCCGAGGCGCTCGCCGAAGCGCAGGCATTGGGTTACGCGGAGGCTGATCCAACCGCAGATGTTGAAGGTCACGATGCTGCGGCGAAGATCGCCATCGTTGCGTCGATTGCGTTTGGTGCGGAAGTGACGAGTTCCGATGTTGAGTGTGAAGGCATCTCAAAGGTCACCGCGGACGACATAGCGTTTGCAAAGCGGCATGGCTTTGCGATCAAGCTTCTTGCAATCGCTGAGCGATTCTCTGATTCGAACGGCGATGAGCTTTCTGCGCGAGTGAATCCATGCCTGGTTCCAAACTCACATCCACTTGCGGCCGTGCGCGACAGCTTCAACGCCGTCTTTGTTCAAGGCGAGGCTGTCGGCGATCTCATGTTCTACGGCCGTGGCGCTGGTGGCGATCCCACCGCATCGGCGGTTCTGGGGGATCTGGTTGACGCGGCAGTAAATCTGCAGAGCGGCGCCCATGCATCGCTTGGAGCCTTTGTGCCAATGGCGATTCGCCCAAGCGATCAACTCGCTGCGGCGTGGTATCTCAGTCTTCGAGTCGACGATCGATCGGGTGTGCTCGCATCCATCGCAGGAGTCTTTGGCGAGCACGGTGTGTCGATCGACTCAATGGAACAACACTCATTGTCAGGACCAGATGATGCTGCAAACGAAGCGCGCATCGATCTGATCATTCATCCAGCGTTGCAGAGCGATGTCCGCGCCACGCTCGATGCGCTCGGTGTGCTCGATTCAGTTCGAAGCATTGGTTCCACGATTCGCGTACTCGTTGAGGCTGACCGCTAATGGCCCCGATCACCTATGTCAGCACCCGCGGCGCCGCACCCGAACTTGGCTTTGCCGATGTCCTGCTTGCCGGTTTGGCAATCGATGGCGGTCTCTACGTTCCGTCGCAATGGCCATCGCTCACCGTCGGCGCCTTCGAGCGATTCGAATCGATGTCCTATGCCGAAATCGCCACCGAAGTTATGTGGCCATTCGTCGAAGGTTCGATTGAACGAGACGCGTTTGCGGCAATCGTTCACGATGCCTACGCAACCTTCGCGACTGATGAAGTTGTTCCGATCGTTGACCTTGGAGACAACTTCTGGCTCGCCGAGTTGTTTCACGGCCCGACGCTTGCGTTCAAAGACATTGCGCTACAGCTCGTTGGTCGTCTGTTCGATCACGAACTCACGCGCCGCGGCGAGAAGGTCACAGTTGTCGGCGCAACTTCTGGCGACACCGGCGGCGCCGCAATCGAAGCGCTGCGTGATCGCCCCACCGCCGAAGTGTTCATCCTCCACCCTGCTGGTCGAGTTTCCGATGTGCAGCGTCGTCAGATGACCACCGTGCTTTCGCCGAATGTGCACAACATTGCTGTGCAGGGGACGTTCGACGATTGCCAAGACATGGTCAAGGCGTTGTTTGCTGACGACCAGTTCCGTGAGTCGCGCAATTTGTCGGCAGTCAACTCAATCAACTGGGCCCGAGTCATGGCGCAGATGGTTTATTACGTCACCTGTGCAGTGCGCCTTGGTGGCGGCGCTGGTCGACCAGTTGCGTTCTCTGTCCCCACCGGCAACTTCGGAAATGTTTTTGCCGGTTACGGCGCGCAACGCATGGGAACGCCCATTTCGCAGTTCATCGTGGCGTCGAATCGCAACGACATCCTGACGCAGTTCCTCACAACCGGAACTATGACGATCGGTGAGGTTCATCCCACACTGAGCCCGAGCATGGATATTCAGGTTTCGTCGAACCTTGAGCGGTTGTTATTCGAAATCCATGGGCGAGATGGTGCAGCCATTGCCGAACTCATGGCTCGGTTCCGCTCCGAGGGAACGGTGTCGGTCAGCGGGGATCGTCTCGAGCTGCTGGCCGATCATTGGTCCGCTGCTCGTGTTGACGATGCACAAACAGCGGCGACCATCGCCACCGAGTTTGAGCGAAGCGGCATGTTGCTCGATCCGCACACAGCGGTTGGATTGGCCGCAGCCCGGCAGGCTCGGGCCGATGCATCGGTGCCAATGGTGGTGCTTTCCACTGCCCATCCGGCGAAGTTCCCCGATGCGGTTGAGGCCGCGTCTGGTGTTCGACCACCGTTACCTGAACACCTTGCCGATCTCTTCGATCGTCCCGAGCACTTCGAAGTCTGCGCCAACGATTTCGCCACCGTCCGCGGCCTCATCGAAGCAACTCTCGATAAGTCCTGAGGCCGATCTGCCGAATGGCGGGATCTTCGGGCAGACTGTCGGTCCGATGAAATACGTGGTCTGTGTCCCCGATGGTTGTGCCGACGAGCCGCTCGCTGAGCTCGGCGGACGTACCCCCCTCCAAGCTGCGCACACTCCTGTGCTCGATCGCATCGCTGCTCGTTCGACGCTCGGACGCGCAGCGGTCATTCCGCAGGGACTTCCGCCAGGTTCCGATGTCGGCAACATGTCGATTTTCGGTTACGACCCGGCCGAGTACCACACCGGTCGCGCGCCAATCGAAGCCGCAGCACTCGGCCTGAAGCTCCGTCCCGATCAAGTGGCCTATCGCTGCAATCTTTCAACGATTGGCGAAGACGGAACGATGATCGACTTCGCTGGCGGGCATCCCTCAACCGAACGCGCTGCCGGAGCAATCGAAGCGATGCACAAAGCATTCGCCGATGAAGGCATCGAGTTTCATCGCGGTGTTCAGTATCGCCACATCATGGTTGCGCCCGCCGATTGGGCCGAAGCCGAATGTGCGCCGCCGCATGATCTGACCGGTAAGTCGCTTGTGTGGCCAACTGGTCCCGCTGCGGCAAAGCTCCAGCGCGTGATGGACGCGTCTCGCGACATCCTCGCCGACTTCGACATCGATGCAAACACGGTGTGGCTGTGGGGCCAAGGATTCCAGCCGCAAATGCCTTCGTTTGAATCCACGTACGGACTCAAAGCCGGACTTGTTACAGCGGTTGATCTGGTTCGCGGTCTTGGTGTGCTGACCGATATCGAAGTTGTCGAACTTGAATCGGCGACTGGTTGGTACGACACCGATTACGAGGGCAAGCGCGATTGTGCTGTCGATGGGCTCGACGATGGGCTCGACCTCTTCATCGTTCATGTCGAAGCAACCGACGAAGCTGGCCATGCTGGCAACGTCGAAGAAAAAGTTCGTGCACTCGAGAACTGGGACTCACGAATCCTCGCCGGCCTCGTCGAATCGCTCGATGCAAGTGGTCCGTGGCGAATGCTTCTGCTTCCCGATCACGCAACGCCGCTCGCGCTCCGCACCCATACATCCGACGCGGTTCCCTACCTGCTGTTCGACTCCACGATCGATGGTTCCGGTGGCGAGTACACCGAAGCCGGTGTCGCCGACCTGCCTGTCGTGCCAGGACATGAACTCATGGGGCGCTTGGTCGCTCGTTGACCTGCTTGGTCGCCCGACTGGGTCGCCACTAACCTGACGTCGTCGCTTGTGACCGCTTCGGCTGGTCCGGCGTCTCCCCGTCGTCCGACGGACCATTGCTTCGATCGAAGCGATGTCTCTCCCGCACCGCTGTTCAGTTCACTTTTCAAAGTTTTCCCTATCTCACCTGGTCGATTGCGTCCGGGAGGAACGAGGTCCCGATGTCCGAGAAAGATCAACGCGCCACGCTTGAAGCGAAAGATCGTGACGAGCTCCTGACAATTGCGTCGACTCTTGGCGGCAAGCCCGGCTCTCGCGCAAAGAAGGCCGATGTGATCGACATGATCCTTGGCCTCATCGCCGACTCCGAGCCTGCGTCGCCCAAGCCACGACGTGGTCGTCCGCCGAAGGCTGCGGCTGTTGAAGAGACAACTGCCGAGGACGAAGTCGAAGAGGTCATTGAGATCGACGACGAGGTCTCGACTGATGACGATGCCGATCACGGTGATGACGGCGATGACGGTGATGACGGTGATGACGCCGGAGATTCGGGTGCAGACGAAATCCCATCCCGTCCGGCTGCTGGAACCGACACCGATGGTGACGATGGCGAGGGTGCCGGCCGCCGTCGTCGACGCCGTGGCCGTGATCGCGGCGGCGAACGTTTCGAAACACGTACTGATGAGCCGTGGTCGGGCGATCCCGTTGAGGTCTCGGGCGTTCTTGATCTTCGAGACGAGGGCTACGGCTTCATCCGTGTAAGTGGCTACTTGCCTACTCGTGACGACGTGTATGTGTCGGTCAAGCAAACCCGCCAGTTCTCGCTTCGTCGTGGCGACGTCATCGTCGGAACGAGTCGCCCGGCCGCGCGCAACGAAAAGAACCCGGCGCTGCTTCGCATTGACTCTGTCAATGGGGGAGCGCCCGATTCGGCTCGCGATCGTCGCCGTTTCGATGATCTCACGCCGTTGTTCCCTGACGAGCGCCTCACACTTTCGTCGCGCGACGAGCCGTACAACATGACGACTCGGATCATCGACCTTCTTGCTCCGATCGGAAAGGGCCAGCGCGGTCTCATCGTTGCGCCGCCGAAGGCGGGCAAGACCACGATCATGAAGCAGATCGCAAAATCGATCTCTGAAAACAACCCAGACGTCCACCTGATGGTGCTTCTTGTTGACGAGCGCCCTGAAGAAGTGACCGACATGCGTCGTTCGGTGAACGGGGAAGTTGTCGCGTCGACCTTCGATCGACCAGCTGAAGAGCACGCGTCGGTTGCGGAACTCGTCCTTGAACGCGCCAAGCGTTTGGTGGAAGAAGGCCGCGACGTTGTCATCATCCTCGATGGCATTACGCGTCTTGCACGGGCTTACAACTTGGCGGCTCCGGCAACTGGTCGCGTGATGTCTGGTGGCATCGACACCGGAGCGCTCTATCCGCCGAAGAAGTTCTTTGGTGCTGCCCGAAATCTTGAAGAGGGTGGCTCGCTCACGATCATCGCCAGCGCACTCGTCGAAACCGGCTCGAAGATGGATGACGTCATTTTTGAAGAGTTCAAGGGCACCGGAAACATGGAACTGCGCCTCGACCGTCGTCTCGCCGAGCGTCGCTTGTACCCAGCGATCAATGTCGATGCTTCCTCCACTCGTCACGAAGAGTTGTTGTACGACGCCAAGCAGCTCAAGCAGGTCCACAAGCTTCGCCGGGTCCTTGCGGGGCTGGCCGAGGGCGGAAGTGCTGGTCCGGGCCTTGAAATGCTCATCGACCGATTGGGCACCTTCCGCACCAACGACGAGTTCTTGGCCGAGGTGGCCAAGGGCTAACCCCTGTCCTGGGCCGGTTCGGAGCCGAGATTGCAGTTCTCGTCCCGGACCGGCACACTTGTGAGTCCCGAAATCTCTTTGGAGCACCGCCATGAAGGCCGACATTCATCCCGACTACGTCGAATCGACCGTGAAGTGTTCCTGTGGGAACACCTTCACCACGCGCTCCACGAAGGCCGAGCTCACTTCAGAACTCTGCAACGAGTGCCATCCCTTCTATACGGGCAAGCAGAAGCTGGTTGATACCGGCGGCCGCATCGAGAAGTTCGAGAAGCGGTACGGCAAGCGCCGCAAATAGCGGCACCACCGAGCCACTGCGCGGTCAGGAGCCGACCGTGCCCCTAGATCCAGATCAACGAACTCGACTGCTCGCGGCAAAAGCGCGTGCGCTCGTTGCCGATGCGTCGAACGTTGATGCGTCTGAACTCGCCGTCACCCCCTTCCCGGGCGGTGCTCTTGTGCGTGCCGCGACTGCAGCGTGGTGCTTGCTAGATGAGGGTGCTATTCGCAGCTTTGGTGCAGCGATGGTGCTCGCCGACCGACAAGGCATCGCAACGTTGCACGTGATGGCTGAATCAGTTGAAACATCGGGGATCGTTGCGCGTCGGGCTGAACAATTCCGTGATGCACCGACGGTGTGGCGCATTGAAGGTCGCTCGCTTGTTCCTGCCACCTCTGCGCCAGTGCCAACTCCGGTCGAGCCGTCGGCCGCTGCCCGAGAACTTATTGGAATGTTGGTTGCGGCTGGAGTTGAAGTGACGGTGGAGCACGGCGAGATCCGTGGTGAACTCCGCGGCCTCGAGATTGCGCGCGTCGTTGAATCGAGCGAAGGCACACGGCTTGAGGTTGGTGTGGGTCGCCACGATCGTGAGGCATTCACGATGGTGCATGGAAATCTTCCGACAGCAAAGGCACTCGAATCAGTTATTGCGAGCGTCGATGCCGTCCGAAGAGTCGATGCCGAAGCTCACCCGCTGCGTCGACTTGCCCCTGAAGGCTGGTTGCGATGGCGTCTTCTGCAAGATCCGCATCTCATCGGGGCGCAGGAACTTCGACCCGTTGAGCCACCAACTCCTCGTGACAGCGTGAAAGACATTGGCGCATCAATCGCCGTAGGCCGTGATCTCGCAGGTCAGGCCGTCGTCGTTGCGTGTTCGGTCGGCATCGATCTTGATGTCGTGCCAACTGCTGCCGATGCTCGTGTGCTCAACGACCCTGACGCGCGGGTTGTCATCGTGGTGCCTGAACGCGACGATCATCCAGCCACTCGACGCCTCGCGGAACGCCTCATCGGGCCATCAGAAGTCATCGGGCTGTCGGGCGAGTGGCGCGACCGCGAGACTGCATCATGAGCATGCTCGAACGCCTCCCTGATCTTCAGCGCGAATTCACCGAGATCGAAGGTTCGTTGGCTGATCCGTCGATGATCGCTGATCAGAAGCGGTATGCCGAGCTCAATCGCCGTTATCGCGACCTTGGGGAACTGGTCAGCCGCTTACGTGATCTCGGCCAAGCGACCGAAGACCTGGCCGCTGCCCGCGAGATGTTCACCGATTCCGACGGCGCTGATCGCGAAATGCTTCGTGCCGAAATCGATACGGCCGAGGCTGCGATCGAACGTCTCGACGAAGAAATCAAGGTTCTGCTTCTTCCGAAAGACCCGAACGATGCCCGCAACGTCATCGTCGAGATTCGCGGTGCCGAAGGCGGAGAAGAGGCAAACCTCTTTGCTCGAGATCTGTTCGAGATGTACCGAGGCTTTGCGACCAAGCAAGCCTGGAAGTTCGAGATTATGGATGCTCAGGTATCGGATCTCGGTGGGTATTCGGACGTGACCTTCCGACTCGCTGGTGACGGCGTGTGGTCGAAGATGAAACACGAGGGCGGTGTGCACCGCGTGCAGCGTGTGCCGGTTACCGAAAGCCAGGGTCGCGTGCATACGTCGTCGGCGACGGTCACGGTGCTTCCAGAAGCTGATGAAGTCGATGTCGTTCTTGATCCCAATGAACTTCGCATCGATGTGTACCGCTCCTCAGGTCCTGGCGGTCAGTCGGTAAACACGACCGACTCTGCTGTGCGCATTACCCATCTTCCGACGGGCGTTGTCGTTGCGATGCAGGACGAAAAGAGTCAGATCCAAAATCGCGAGAAAGCGATGCGGGTGCTGCGCAGTCGCTTGCTGCAGGCTGAGCAGGAAAAGCAGGCTGCTGAAGCATCTGGTGCGCGTAAAGCGCAGACCGGTGGTGGTGGACGTTCCGAGAAGGTACGCACCTACAACTTCAAAGAGAATCGTCTTACTGACCACCGAATTGGTTTGACGCTCTACAAACTCGACAAAGTTCTTGGTGGCGAACTCGACGATGTCGTCGATGCACTCGTTGCTGACGAACGCGCCACGCAACTTCGCGAACGCGACGTATGAGCGACAACACCATCACCTGGCGTGAAGTTGCAGCGGAAACCGAGGCTCGCCTTTCGGTAGTCGCTGATTCGCCTACGAATGAAACGCGTTGGATCATCGAGCGAGCTGCCGGTTTTGACGGACCGGAGTATGTGCTCGGACTCGATGAAAACGTCACTGAACGCGGCATGCATTTTCACGACCTCATGGTCGAGCGGCGGTTGGCCGGCGAACCGTTGCAGTACGTGCTTGGTCGCTGGGGTTTTCGAACGCTTGATCTCTACGTCGATCGACGGGTACTCATCCCGCGACCGGAAACGGAAATGGTTGCTGGTCTCGCGATCGACGAATTGAAGGCGATGCGCGCGGCGGGGATCGATCGGCCAGTCGCGGTAGATCTGGGAACCGGTTCGGGCGCGATCGGGCTTTCTCTTGCTGCCGAAGTTGAACGAGCCGAGGTGTGGATCACCGACGCTTCCGCGGACGCACTGGTCGTTGCTCGTTCCAATCTGGCTGGAATTGGCAGGGCGGCAACGCGTGTCCGAGTCGAGGAAGGCTCGTGGTTCGACGCGCTTCCGCCGGAGTTGCGTGGATCGGTTGATCTGATCATCAGTAATCCCCCCTACGTCGCGATTGGCGATGAGGTTGAAGCGATCGTTCGTGAATGGGAGCCGCAGTCTGCCCTGTTTGCGGGGGAGGATGGCCTCGATGACATTCGAACAATTCTTGAAGATGCGCCTTCGTGGCTTCGTTCCGGTGGAGTTCTGATTCTCGAGATGGATCCGCTTCAACTCGAAACAGCCTCGGAACTCGCACGTTCGTTTGGTTTCGTAGGAATCGAAACCCATGCTGACCTTGCTGGTCGCGAACGGTCACTTGTCGTGAGACGAGGAGACTGACATGCCGATCCTTCTTGCTTTGATTTCCTCGGCGCTTTGGGGAACTTCAGACTTCTTTGGTGGTACCGCCTCAAAGAAGTCTCCATCGACGACGGTGTTGTTGTGGGCGAGCCTGATTGCGCTTCCAGTCATTTCTGTGATTGCCATCGTCAGTGGCGATTTGGTTTTTGATTCGTCGGTTGTGGGCTGGGGTGTCGTTGCTGGTGTTTCGTGTTCAATCGGCATCGTGTTGCTCTACCGGGGACTTGCAACCGGACCTATGGGCGTGGTGGCACCTATCGCCAGTACGTCGGTCCTTGTCCCGGTTGTTGCTGGTTTCTTGCGAGGCGAGAGCCCGGGACTCGCTCAGACCATCGGAATCGCGATTGCGGTTGTTGGCGTGATCCTTGCTGGGGGACCGCATATTCGTGATTTCCGTACCGGCGGACATCGTCCAATCCTTTTGGCGCTCGGAGCAGCGTTAGGGATTGGCATTTCGTTACTCGCGGTAGCGAACGGGAGCGAACACAGCGCCTATTCGACACTCCTCATCATGCGAGTTGTCTACCCAGTCGTGCTGGTTGGGGCCGTCCTTTCGATAAGGGCGCCGCGACGACCGGCGACTTCGGTGCTCCCGATGGTTGCTATTGCTGGAATTGGTGACGTCATTGCTGTGACGCTTTATGGCGTAGCGACGCAGTCGGGTTCTCTGCCAGTGGTTGCTGCACTGGCATCAATGTTCCCCGTGATGACACTTGTGCTTGCACGGCAAGTTCACCATGAGCGCCTTGAACGCGAGCAGTGGATCGGTGCGGCGTTGGCGCTCATCGGCGTCGTCGTCGTTGTTGCGACCTGAGGTCGCTTGCCTTAGAAGTGCATCCGGTGCAGGTGAGAAGTGCCCGCGGACCGCAGGTCAGAAATGCCACGGATAGGCGGACCAATCGGGGTCGCGCTTTTCGAGAAATGAATCTCGACCTTCGGCTGCTTCGTCGGTTCCGTAGGCAAGGCGCGTCGCTTCGCCAGCGAAGATTTGTTGACCAACAAGCCCGTCATCAATGAGGTTGAACGAATACTTCAACATTCGTTGTGCGGTTGGGCTCTTGCCATTGATCATCGCTGCCCACTCAAGCGCGACCTTTTCGAGATCAGCATGCGGAACAACTTCATTGACCGCGCCCATTTGGAACATCTGCTCTGCGCTGTATTCGCGACCTAAGAAGAAAATCTCGCGAGCAAACTTTTGCCCGACTTGCCTCGCGAGATACGCCGAGCCGAATCCGCCATCGAAACTGGCAACATCGGCATCGGTCTGTTTGAACTTCGCATGTTCTGCACTGGCGAGTGTGAGATCACACACAACATGAAGACTGTGTCCGCCACCGGCTGCCCAGCCAGGAACGACGCAGATCACGACCTTGGGCATGAAGCGGATGAGTCGCTGCACCTCGAGGATGTGAAGTCGTCCGCTTCGTGCGGGGTCGATGGTGTCGGCAGTTTCACCGTCGGCGTACTTGTAGCCGTCCTTGCCGCGAATCCGTTGATCGCCGCCGGAACAGAACGCCCATCCACCGTCTCGTGGCGACGGACCGTTGCCGGTGAGCAACACGCAGCCGACATCACTCGACATGCGTGCATGGTCAAGCGCCTTATAGAGCTCATCGACAGTTTGCGGTCGAAACGCATTGCGGATCTCGGGGCGGTTGAACGCGACCCGGACCGTTCCCTGATCGACCGCGCGGTGGTACGTGATGTCGGTGAAGTCCTCAAAACCGGGGACGGGGCGCCATGCGGTTGGGTCAAAGATTTCCGAGACCATGAATTCCTCCGGTCAGATGAAGCGGGTTGCGCCTACCATCGTCGCGGACGGGGGCACCCGTCCATGCCGAAAGGTGGGAATTGTGTTCGGAAAGCGAAAAAAGGCAGTCAATGGCGCCTCTCGACTGAGAGGACTGGCCTTCTTTGAGGGGTTCAGCGACGCGGAACTCGATCGAGTGGCCGAGTTGGCCGACGATGTCGAGATCGAGGCGGGGGTGCTTCTGATCGATCAAGGTCGAGTCGGCCAGGAGTGTTACGTCATCGAATCGGGCGAGGCCGAGGTCTTTGTAGGCGAGGAACACCTCGTCACGCTCGGGCCAGGTTCCATGGTCGGTGAGATGTCGCTGATCGACCGTCGGCCACGTACCGCAACAGTCGTTGCCACCACACCGATGGCGTTGCTCGCGTTCGACACGAAAGCGTTTCAAAAACTTTTGACTGAAATGCCGAAGGCCGAGGAGCGAGTGCACACGTTGCTCGCTGCTCGCTTAAAAGCGAACTTGAGCGACGGCTAAGTCATCAACTGATTCAGTCAATTGAAACGGTTCCGTCTGCGGAGCGTTGCGCGCCCAATCCAACAAGCTCTGTTGTCATAGCGGCATTCATAAAGTTCGTGTCGGTGGACATTCCCCAAGAGCGCTGGCCTTCTGGTGTGCGCGTCGCAATGAGCGCGTGGGTTGGAACATCTTCAAACACAACGGTCGCGCTCTCAATGGTGACGGCGCCTCTCCACGTGTCATCGCATGCAACGCTCGGAAGCGCGTCGACTTCGGCTTGTGGATTCGAGTATCGATAGGCACCAGCCGCTGGAGGTTCGGTCGAAGCGATGAGAACGGCGTGTTCGGTGGTGTAACCACCGTTTGCGGTGCAAAGGCCGACGGAGCCAGCGTCATTGCGCAACGTTTCGACCATCGTTGCAAGACCATGCGTCGGGTAGTTGTTCAGTGGGCCCCCAGCAAATGTCATGCCTCCGGTGACGGTGAGCGGACGCGTTGCACCAACGCCGCCCCATCCTTCGCCATTTGTGTCGGCCGCAGGAATGAGTCCAAGTTCAATTGCGCCGATCTGAACCGCCGCTGGGAAGCACGAGTACAGATCGATATGAGCAATGTCGTCGGATGCGATGCCTGCAAGTGCGAATGCATCGCGTCCGGCAGTTCGAAGCGCGGGTGATGAACACAAGTCGACGCGATGTGAAACGTTCCAGTGGTCGATCGCTTCGGCGCCAGCGTGAAGGAAGACCCACCGGTCGCGAGGAACGCCGGCACGTTCGGCGGCTGCAACCGAGGTGATGATGACTGCGGCACCTTGATCGACTTGGTTGTTTGAGCAAAGCCGCTTTGTGTAGGGCCACGCGATCATTCGGTTCTCGGCCGAGGCAACCGTGATCTCGGTTCCGGAAAGGGGAGTGCGAATCCAGGCGTTTGGATTCGTTGCTGCAACGTCAGAGAACGCTGACCACAGCGAACCAACGCGTGCGATGTGGTCATCGACGCTCAGTCCGAGTCGGGCCCGAAGTGCAACTTCAAACAACGGGTACACGTGAACGGGCAATCGAACCCCGCGGGCATTTTCGATCTCATCAACGAGCGGACGAAGGTCGCCGATCGATTCGGGCGACTCGACCGAGTCGGCTTGGGTTGACCATTCCGGTTCGAGCCCAGCCTTGCGGAGGCGAGATCGAGTCCGGGTTGCTTCACCTCCGGTGATGACGATCACATCGGCGGCGCCGGCCTGAATGTCGGCTGCGGCCCGGGCGACCATGACACCGGCCAGATTTCCGCCCACGACGGAGGTGGCGAGGCGTCGGGGCGTCGCCCCAATGCGCTCAGCAACCGCAAGGGCCGGATTGCGGTACTTCCATGAGAGTTCGCTGACCGTCAGCACCTGATCGGCACCGGTGAGTAGCCCCGTTCCGCCACTGTCGGTTTCGGCCCGGCGCAAGGCCTCGGCCATGAGGTCGGCGGGTTCGAGAGGTTCGGTCGCTGCGTCGCGGATCATGATCTGTCCGGTGCCGACGATTATTGGAAGTCGGGGATCGAGTTCGAGAGCCATGTCCGGCAACGTACTTGCCGAGCGGGTCGGCGTCCGAAGGTGCGGCACTACCATCCATGCCACACCGCACGAGGAGATCCGCCATGCCCTGGCCCGCTGACAACGACGACACGCTTTTCGGACTTATCGATTCCGAGGTCGAACGTCAGAACACCACGCTGCAGCTCATCGCTTCCGAGAACTTCACGTCACCCGCAGTCATGCGCGCCACGGGTTCGGTGCTCACCAACAAGTACTCCGAGGGTTACCCCGGCAAGCGTTATTACGGCGGCAACGAGATCGTCGACGAGATCGAAGACATCGCTCGCGACCGGGTGAAGGAACTTTTCGGCGCCGAGCACGCCAACGTTCAACCTCATTCGGGTGCCAACGCCAACCTCGGCGTGTATCTCGCACTTCTCGAGCAGGGCGACAAAGTCATGGGCCTCAGCCTTGATCACGGCGGTCATCTCACCCATGGTTCGCCCGTCAACATCTCTGGTCGCTTCTATAACTTCGTGGCGTACGGCGTCAACATGTCTGACGAACGAATCGACATGGACCAAATGCGCGAAACCGCGCTGCGTGAACGTCCGAAGATGATCATTGCTGGTGCTACCGCATACCCGCGCATCATCGATCCAGCGCCTATTCGTGAAATCGCCGACGAAATTGGCGCGCTGCTTATGTTCGACGCAGCGCATATTGCTGGCCTCATTGCCGGCGGCGTGCATCCCAATCCCGTGCAGTACGCCGACGTCGTTACTTTCACCACGCACAAGACTCTGCGCGGTCCACGCGGTGGCTGCATCCTCAGCCGCGCTGAACACGCGGCGGCAATCGACAAGGCGATGTTCCCTGGCTTGCAGGGTGGGCCGCTTGAAAATGCCATCGCCGCGAAGGCAGTTGCATTCCGTGAAGCAGCCGACCCATCGTTCAAGGGTTACGCGCAGCAGATCGTGAAGAACTCTGCTGCGCTTGCAGAAGCGCTTGCCAAAGAAGGATTCCGTTTGGTCTCAGGTGGCACCGATAACCATCTCTGCTTGGTTGATCTTCGTGGTTTCGATGCGGAACTCACGGGCAAGGAAGCACAGGCTGTGCTCGACCTTGCTGGTATCACGCTGAACAAGAACACGATTCCTGACGACCCTCGCTCGCCGTTCGTTACCAGTGGTGTTCGCATCGGTACTCCAGCAGTGACAACGCAGGGCATGACCGAGCCCGAAATGGCGCAGATCGCATCGTTGATTGCCCGTGCACTTCGCGGTCGCACCGACGACGCAGCCATCGCCGCCGTGCGCACCGATGTTGCTGCACTCTGCGCCAACTTCACCCCCTACGGCTGAGTCGGGGAGTCTTCGACACCGTGCCGAGCATCGGCGCATACGCAATCGTCTTGGCGGTCGTTGCCGCCACGACGTTTGTGACCTTGTTCGGAGTTCGGCGTTTGTCGTTTCGGATTGGCGCGGTCGTGCGTCCCGATGCGCGTCATGTGCACGAACGTCCAACTCCCACTCTTGGTGGCGTTGCGATGCTGCTCGGTGTTCTCGCGGGAATGTTCACCGCATGGTGCATGGGATCATTCGATGTTGTTTTCAACGGCAGTACTGAGCCACTCGGGTTGGTGCTCGCTGCAATCGTCATCGCCGTTGTTGGTGTCATCGACGATCTGAAAGAAGTTTCGGCACCGGCGAAAATCGCGGGCATCACTCTTGCTGCGAGTGTGCTTGTCATCTCAGGAATTTCGATACTCGTATTCCGCGTGCCGTTTGCTGGCGTTTTCGTACTTTCCACCGATTGGTCGTACTTGATCTCGGTGGTGTGGGTCGTCGGTATGGCAAACGCCATCAACCTGATCGACGGGCTTGATGGTTTGGCCGGTGGCATTGTGGCCATCGCCGCTGCGACGTTTTTCCTCTATGCCCACGAACTTGGTGGCGAAGGACTGTTGGCGGCTGGGAATGTCGGTCCACTCGTCGCCATCGTTGCTCTCGGTGCGTGCATCGGCTTTCTTCCCCACAACATTCACCCCGCCAAAATTTTCATGGGCGACGCCGGAGCTCTGCTCCTCGGTTTGTTGATGGCGGCATCGACCATGGTTGTTGGTGGGCGTACCGATCGGTCGTACTCGGGCAGCTCCTTCTTCTTCTTTGCCCCGCTGCTCATTCCGCTCGTCATCCTCGGGGTACCGGTCATCGACACGCTGTTCGCCATCATTCGGCGAGCCCGTTCCCGCAGCGGCATCTCCAATGCCGATAAAGGCCACCTGCACCATCGCCTCATGGCGCTTGGTCACGGACATCGCCGCAGTGTCTTCATTCTCTGGACCTGGACTGCCCTGCTAAGTGGCTTCGTTCTGTGGCCGATTTACAGCGGTTCAGGCGATGGCATCGTGCCGTTCGGGATCGCCGCCATCCTCTTATCGCTCTTCACGATCCTGCATCCGGGAGTACGAATTGAGCGTCGTCGCCTGGCCAGAGACGAGGCCCGGGACAACCGCCGCCGCGCTGGACTCGACCAGTCCGAGGCCACCGGGCCAATCGAGTTCGGTGCCCCAGCCCCGGTTGCGGATGAAGAGCAGGGAAAAGTTGCGGAAAATTAACGGCGCGCCTACCTTGTGCGCAGTTTCACAAGGTCAGCGACACGCAGGTTTGGGTGTTGTCGATCGGTCCATCATTCCTCCGACACACCAAGGTGCGCGGTGAAGAATTCGCAACGGCGCGAACTCACACAGCAAATGGGACGAACCACGGGCGGCTACGAGCTCGTCTTTTCGCCGTTGCTCCTCGCCGTCATTGGCTACGGACTCGATCGCTTGTTCGGAACTGTCCCGGTTCTCACGATCACTTTCGGCCTGCTCGGCCTCGTCGGTGCCGTCACGAAGATCTACTTCACGTATCGCTCTGAGATGGAACACCACGAAGCGAACGGTCCATGGGCGCAACGATGACCTCACCGATCCATGTTGATAGCGATGCACCCGAGGCGATGATCGCTCGCGACATGGTGAAAAAGGCCGCAATTATTGGGCCGATTCTCATCATCGCATTTGGTTTCATCTGGGGTGTCCACGGGGCCCTCTCCACCGCCTATGGTCTTGCGATCGTTGTGGCGAACTTCGTGCTTGCCGCCGCGATGCTGACCTGGGCCGGGCGTATCTCTCCGGGATTCGTCATGGGCGCAGCGCTCTTCGGTTATCTGATTCGTTTGTCCTTAATTTTTCTGGCTATCTGGCTTGTCCGGACAGCCTCGTGGGTCGAGTTGGTGCCCCTTGGCATCACCATCGTTACGACTCACCTCGGTCTTTTGTTCTGGGAGATGAAGCGTGTCTCCCTTTCCATCGCTTACCCCGGGCTTAAGCCCACACCTGCTTCGAAGGAGTCGACCTCCAAGTGATCTTCGGACTCGAGTTTCCACCGATCGAGAACCTCGTCGAATGGCCGAACCTGTTCGGCCCGACCGACTCTTGGTACGGGTTCAATAAAATCGCGCTCATTAACTTGGTGGCACTGGTCGGAACGTCTGTGCTCTTCCTCGTCGCCGGCCGACAGAAGACCCTTGAGCCCGCCACGAATGCTCCGAAGGGTTCACGCAACCTGGTCGAAAGTGCCGTTGCCTTCATCCGCGACGGCATCATCACCGAGACCATCGGTCCGGAAGGCCTTCGTTATCTTCCGTTCTTGGCCTCGCTGTTCTTCTTCATCTTGATCACGAACATCTTCGAGGTCATCCCGTTCTTCCACATGCCCGGTAACGCCCGTATGGCCGGTCCGGCCGTGCTCGCGCTTCTCACGTGGGTGTACTTCATCGCCGTGGGTATCAAGCACCAAGGCCTCAAGTACTTCTGGAACTCGGTGGCGCCTCCCGGTGTCCCGAAGGCGCTCCTGCCGCTTGTGGTTCCGATCGAACTTCTCTCGACGTTCATCGTTCGACCCTTCTCGCTGGCCGTCCGACTCTTCGCAAACATGCTGGCCGGTCACATTCTTCTTGTGACCTTCACCGTGCTCTGCATCACCCTGTGGGGAGCATCGCTGCTTCTCGCCGTGCTGCCGTTCTCGTTCCTCATGCTTGTTGGCCTTACCGGCTTCGAAATCATGGTGGCCTTCCTTCAGGCCTACATCTTCACCATTCTCGCCTCGGTGTACATCGGTAGCTCGATGCACGCGGAGCACTGATTCCAAAATCGCAATCGGAGCGTCCGCTCCACCGCAACCACTGTCGCCACCGGGGCTCGCCGGGGGCGCAACACCCACAACAGGAGAGCAATCACCAATGAGCATCCTTGCGCAAGCCACAACCGCTGCAGAAGCAGCACTTACCGCCGCCGATCAGAAGTCGATCTCGGCTGCTGGTTACGCCGGCCTCGCCTACGGTCTCGCGACCCTCGGCCCAGGCATTGGCATCGGTTACCTCGTAGGCCAGTCAGTTCAGGCCATGGCTCGTCAGCCAGAGGCCGCCGGCATGGTGCGTACCACCATGTTCCTCGGTATCGCATTCACCGAAGCCCTTGCCCTCATCGGCTTCGTTGTCTTCATTCTTCTGAAGTTCGTCTGATTCTCCTTTTGGGTGTTGCGCACCTGTCCCCGCTCCGGCGGGGCAGGTGACGCCCAAAAGGATTCGCTGCACCGAAGTTTTTTTGCACTGAAGTTTTTGCACTGACGCAGTTTCTTTTCTGTCCACGACGCACGCTCCAAGGAGTTCCACGTGCTCGCTTCGATTCTGGTTTTGGCCAATCAGGCCGTAAATGAGGCTGACAATCTGCTTGGTCAGGCCGCGGGTGACGCCAAGACGGTCAAGAACCCGATCCTCCCCACCGTCAATGAGATGTTCTGGGCAGCGATCTTCTTCATCGCGCTGTGGGCGCTGATGAAGTTCGTGCTGCTCCCGCGCATCACCAAGGTGATGGATGGTCGCACTGACAAAGTTCGTGACGATCTCGCCGCTGCCGAGGCAGCCGAGACCGAGCGCGTCGCCAAGCTCGAGCAGTACGAGGCCGGTCTGGCCGGTGCTCGTGCCGAAGCCGTCGCCATCCTCGAGGCCTCACGGGCCGAAGGCGATGCCGAACGTCGCACACAGATCGCCGCTGCCGAGGCCGATGTGGCCGCAGCCCGAGCCGAGGCGGCGTCTGAAATTGCCGACGCCAAGGCCCGTGCCCGCAGCGAACTCACTGGCTCCATCACTGACATCGCTGTGGGTGCTGCCGAAGCCGTTATCCAAAAGCCGCTTGACCGTGCTGCCCAGGGCCGCATCGTCGAGGACTACGTCAACGCCGCCGGACAGAACTGAGAGGACTGACACATGAATTTCTTTGTTCTCGCGAGTGAGGCTGCCGGCGAAGGTGGCCACCACGCCAACAGCTTCATCATTCCTGGCGACACCAACGAGGTCATTTGGGGAACGATTTCGTTCACTCTTATTGTCCTGCTGTTCCTTTGGAAGGGCCTTGGCCCCGTCAAGACAATGTGGAACGGTCGCATCGACCGCATCCGCAACGAGGTCACCGCCGCCGCTGATACCCGTGCAGCGGCCGAGGCCAAGTTGGCCGAAGTTGAATCCAACATCGCCAACGCCGCCGATGAACGTCAGCGCATCATCGCTGGGGCTCGCACCGACGCACAGACCGTGAAGGCACAGATCATCACTCGTGCCGGCACCGATGCAGCCGACCTCAAGGCACGCGGTCTTGCCGATGCCGAATCAGCCAAGTCGCAGGCCACCTCTGATCTTCAAGCCGAAATCGGAGTGCTCGCACTTGGTGCGGCCGAAAAGGTTGTGGCCAACAGCCTCGATGCGGCAACGCAAACCGAACTCATCGATAGCTACATCAACAGCGTGGGGGCAGGCTCATGAGCGACCGTACCGACCTCTACGCCGGCGCATTCCTCTCACTTGTTCGTGCCGAAGGCTCGGGCAACGAGGTGCTCGACGAACTCTTTCGTGTTTCGCGCACGATCGAAGGTAACGACGAACTGCGCAACACGCTTTCCGATCCGCACCTTCCTGCCGAGCTCCGCACGCAGATCGTTCAAGACCTGCTCGAAGGCAAAGCACACGCACTCACTATCTCGTTGGTGTCCACCACCATCACCAACGGCCGAGTTCGCGACCTGCCGATCATTGTCGACAGCATGCTTGCTCGTAACGCTGCAACCGGCGACAAGGTTGTTGCGCAGGTTCGTTCGGCGGTCGCACTGACCGACGAACAGAAGTCCCGTCTCGCCGCCGCTTTGGCGAAGAAGACCGGCAAGCAGATCGAGGTCGTGGTCGATGTCGACCCCAGCGTCCTCGGTGGCATCGTCACCCAGATCGGCGACACCGTCATCGACGGTTCTGTGCGTCAGCGTCTGTCCCAACTCCGTGAATCGTTCTGAGATCAGAGGAT
>WLOT01000049.1 GCA_009699125.1 Actinomycetota bacterium | reverse complement strand
CGGATGCGAACCGGTGGCGAATCCGGCATGGGACGCGATCTCTCAAGATGCGGTCGCGTTTGTGGTGTTCGGTTCGCTCTCTGATAACTGATGTTCTTCGGATGTTTCGCTTCTCCTGAGGGGGAAGCCGACCCGATGACATTCCCGTCACGAAAGTCGCAGCGCCGCCAAACTCGATTTACCAGATGATGGGGCCGGTGGCGTCAAGGGCGCGGCCTTCACTGCGCACACCCTTCGCCATCATGTCGTCGGCGATATCGCTCCAGAGTTTGCGAAGTCGGTAGTGAGGAACGCGCGGAAACAGATGGTGAACAGCGTGGTGGTCATGACCACGGATGAGCCATCGCGAAGCGGGAAACACAGCAACGCGAGTATCAACGTAGCGGCCTACGTTCGTTGCCGGATGATGAGGGAACCATGCGAAAACGGTCAGTAACCAGAGTGCTTGAAGTCGCGACGGGAGGTACCAGAGCATCAATGCCTGCCATCCATGACCGGTGAGAATCGCGATAAGGAGACACACGTTTGTGAGGAACCAAAAGCGCAATTGAATGAGTCCCAACTTCTTGCTTCCTGTTTCTGCCCGCATCATGACGAGCATCGCGGTCGGTAGAAGCTTGCGTGCTGGAGGGACGAATGCGAACACCGGAAGAAACGTGGCCAACATCACTTGTCCGTACCAACTCTTGAGGACGGTATGCATTGGCCCAGCAGTATGGAAGTCAGGGTCTTTCAGTGGATCGTTTGTGTGCGCATGGTGACGCATATGCGACGGGCGATGTGCTTTATAGGAGAAGCCCAGTGGGATCGCACAAAGCATTCCGATGAGGTCTTCGATCCACTTTCCTGATGTCGTACGGCCCCAAATATTGCCGTGGGTCGCTTCGTGCATCGGCATGTAAAAGGTCGACGCGATGACGGTGTTGAGAATGAGACCCAGCCAAAGTGGGATGGTTCCATTGACGCCGAGAACGATGACGGCAACCCAGGCCGCCGAGAACAGTAAAAACGTGACGACAATCCGAGGCTCAACGTTGCCCCAATAGGGGGCAGCTTGGGCTCGTTCGTCACGGAGGACGAGGCGACGTTCGTCAGTGGTCATCTCGCAAGTCAATCAGAACGGCAGGGTGTAGGAGTTCTCGAACTCGTCCTGAAGGACGGTTGCAATTGTCGCAGTCGTATCAACGATGAGTTCTTCTTCGAGGACACGGGTGCGGTACGACCAGCCTTCGGGAAGAGCGAGTCGCTCGCCGAGTGTGAGTAATGAATCCGGAGTCATTGCTGGATCGACGCCGATACAGAGCGCTTGCATGATGTACGCGAGACCATCGGGATTCACCAACTCGTGAACGGTCTGACCTTCATCCCAAAAGAAGATCACGCCGCGGTTGACTTTTGTTTCGGTGTACGGGCCGAGCTTCGGAATCTCGCCAAGGTCGACGGTGGCGATACGACGCATTGTGATTCCGTTGAATTCCCGAAGGACGGGATCAGCGACAGCAACCTTCTGGCCAAACGCATCCAAGGTCCAGTATCGAGGGCCGTTGAGTTTTGCGGCGATGGCGCCCATGTCGGCAGCAATGGCGTTCGCGTCGAGCGTTTCCCAGAGTTCCTGAGGACAGTCATTGATCAACTGCGTGCCGTAGACCTCGGCTTCGAATCGACCCTCGCGAGAAAAGACGGTGAGCACCTCGCCATAGCGGACGTTGCGCATATTGGGAACAAGTCGTTCGGGCTTTTCGGAGTTCATTCTGTGTCCTTAGTTTTCGGGTGCTGAGGGAATCATCGAATAACTGTTGCCAAGGTTGTCTTGGAGCACCTGGGCGGGGTTCTTCACCGTGATGATCTTGAGATCTTCGGTGAGCATGCGCGAACCAAATTTCCAACCAGTAGGAAGCTCGAGTTTGTTCGCCAGTGAGGGAAGTGATGCGAGTGTGAGCGACGGATCCTTCTGCTGGCTGAAGGACTGCATCACAAAGACCGAACCATCGGGGGCGGTGAGCTGAAAGATTTCCGAACCCGCGTTGTAGGTGAAGATTGTCGAGCGGCTCACGGGGTACGGGGAATAGGGGCGGGCCTGATCAATGAGTGACCCAATCGGCACCGTCGCTTGCTTGTACATCTCGATGCCGCCGAAGTCGGCCTTCTCGGAAGTTGGATCGCCGACTTTCTCAACGTGATTGATCATCCAATGTCGCGGGCCATTCAACATCGCGACGTTTGCGCCAAACTGAGTGGCAAGTGCCTTTGGATCGAGAGCCGACCACTTCGACTCTGGGCAATCGTTCAACGGGTAGGTGTTGTACACGCTGGCGATGGGTTGAGACTCTGAAAGTGAGACAAGCAAGACTTCGCAGTAGCGGAGGTCGCGCATGTCGCGAGCAGCAACGCTCGTGCTTGTCGTTGGGGCCTGTGAACTCGAACTCGAAGAACAGGAAGATGCAAGCGCGAGACTCGCGATCGCTACGACGACAACGACGAGACCTCGGAAGTGATGCACTACTGCTGTCCTTGCTTTGTGAACTGATCGATGATCTCAACGAGTTGATCAGGCGCGTCTTCTTGGATGAAGTGACTGGCGCCTTCGATCACGATGTGTTCCTGATTGGCCGCGCCGGGGATCTTTCGCTGCATCTTCAGGTGAGCCCCGGCTTTGTAAGAGATCTCATCCTCTGATCCGAAAACTGTGAGGAACGGTTTCGTCCATGTCTGGAGGTAGGTCCACATTTCGAGACACATCGGAACGCCGGGATTGTCGGGTTGCACGGGAATGAGAAAAGGGAACGCGAGGGGTGACGCCTGAGAAGTGCTGTCGGGGAAAGGTGCTTCGTAGGCGGCAATTTCGCCGGGGGAAAATTTCCGAGTCGTACCGCTTTGCATGACTCCGCCAATCGGAAGTTCCTCAATACTGCTTACAAACGCAAGCCAATTCTCGATCCCCTTGGTGGCGCCTTCGCCGGCGGGAACGCCGGTGTTGGACGCGATGACGCGATCGAAACGCTCTCCGTGGAACGGCAGCAAGTTGAGTCCAGTGATGCCACCCCAGTCCTGGCAGTACAGCGTGATGTTGGAGAGGTCTTCACCCTCGAGCCATTGCCCCATCCAGTCGATGTGGTTGGCCAGTGAATAGTCGGCCTTATCGATTGGCTTGTCGGAGCGACCCATTCCAATGAGGTCGAGTGCGAGAACGCGATGGCCGCGTGCAACGAGTCCGCGAATCATCTTGCGATGCAGGTAGGACCAGGATGGGTTGCCGTGAAGGAGGAGCACTGGGTCGGCATCACGCGGACCTTCGTCAATGAAATGAAATCGGAGCGCGGTGCCGTCGGTAGTGATGATCGATCGATAGCGCGGCTCGAAGGCGTAGTCCTCGAGATCGGCAAATCGTTCGTCGGGCGTGCGCAGGAATTCCATGGTGCTGCTCTAGGCCGTCACGACGGTGTCGACGAGATTGTCGATGAAACTCCGCAGAACAAGGATCTGAGCATCTTCTGCGTTCTCTGCAGCGCTGATTAATGAGGCGAGCGTTTCGTCATCGTTCACACGAACGAACCTGGCTCGGTCGTAGCGGCGTTCGTCTCCGATGATGACGCCTTCAACATCGAAGAGTGCGACCTGTGTGACACCTTGGACGGCAGCGAATGCATCGTCGGTTCCCTTGTCGATGAGGAGCACAAGGTCTCCCTCAGTGCTTGCCGACGCGTCGTGCGTATTCGGGAGGCAGGAAAGGATGATGGTGAAGTCCATGCCAGCCTTCTTGTGGACGTGGGCCTCTTTGAAGTCTTTTCGTTCTTGCATTTCGAAGAACGAAGCACGGGTGGGGTAGCGAATGATGCCGACGCGATCCCACATTGGCGTGCCAAGTGGCTGACTCTTCACGTCGCCGAGGTACGCAACTGCTGCACCAACTGCGGCGAGCGGCCCAACGGGGGAGTACGCGTCGTCGGCAGATTTGCCGGAAACTCCTTCGCGGCCGTCGTCGTAGTTTGCGACTTCGACGTATTTCATGAGGTTGAGTGCCCAGAAACATCCGTCGTCTTCAGGCTTCATGTGAAGCCATGCTCCAACGAGTTCGACGTTGATGGTTCCGTACGGGTGTTCAAGTTGTTCGGCCATAACTGGTCCTCTCTGGACGGTATGAGTGCTTAGGAAAAGGGCTACGAAGCGGTGGTTAGAAGCGCCTGGATCGACGCAATAAGGAGCTCTCGGGTTAGATCGAGAGAAAGTTGGAGATCGACATGAAAGCGGTCGAGTGAATCGAGTTGCGTGAGCGCATCGATTGCATTCAGTGAATTGTTCCGATGCGAAGAGGTCATGCGGTCAAACTCCTGACGAAAGTTGACTTCGATCTGCTCTCGGAAGACTGATTTCCTGAACTGGATCTGCTCGCTAATGACAGGGTCGCTCGATGCCTTGATCGCCATAGCGCGAGCAGTTGCTCCGATGGCGTCGTACACCCTGAGACGGGAGTCAACGAGACGGGACAGTCGCGAATCGAGATCTCCCTTCCCGATGTTCTCAATATGGAAGAGGGGGAGGATCTTCAACTGCTTGTGAGCGATGATCGCTCGAACGAGTTCATCTCGATCTTGGAAATAGCGGTAGACCGATCGTGTCGAGACGCCTGCTCGCAGCGCGATCTGTTCTGGTGTCGGTTCGAGGTTCTCTTCTTCAAACAGGTCGAGTGCGGCTTCGAGAACGGCAGTTCGACCGCGGTCTCGGCGAGCAGTACGCCCGTCGACTGACGGTGTCTTCGAAGTTTCGGGGAGAAGTGGAGTGTTCATTTCGCTTCTTCGCTAGGGAGGGAACAGATGTAACCGAGCTTTGGGTCAGGCTGACCGCTTCGTAGTGTCTCGTACACGCCAAGAACATCTTCGTTCCCAACCGCCTGAGAAAACTCCAGCCATGTGTCGCACCATTCGGAGTAGTTCTTCCAGGCGCTTCCAATGCGCTGGTCAAGCTCGTCGCGCCCCCATTCCTTCGTGCGCTTCGCGATTTGCGACGGCGCAAAGAGGAACTCAGGTGTAGGCGCAGGCAACGCACGTGTATCGGTCGCTTTGTGGTTCCAGTTCGTATTGCCGACGACCATCGAGTGATTGAGGACTCCGTCAAGGTGGGTATGTACAGCGCGGAGGAGGTCTTGGTTCCCGGCGATATCGACATAGACAGCGGGGGATTTTGCGATTGAGTCGACCGCGTCGTAGGTGACAACTTCCGAATACACATTGAGCGATTCAACGAACTCTCGATTGCCCTCGGACGTAAGCCCGACGGTCTTCAGTCCACGTTTCTTTGCTAATTGGGCGAATCCAATTGCGGTCTTACTGGAAGCACTTGAGACCACTGCTTGCGTCGATGCGAAGTCTTCGTTGTCCAAGAGGAAGTCATCGATAACGAAACTGGTGAAGAACAGCGGGTAGAGAACCATTTGCTGTGGTTCGCGGTGTGCGTCGTACACGGGGTCTGTCGAACAACGCTGATATCGGTTGTACGCGCCGGCGAGGCCCACTCGATGTGCAGCAACGTCGCTGACGCCGCGCTCGTCGACTTTGCCGGGGGTGATGATCGTCTCAGAGCTCATCGGAAGAAAGCCGAAGAGTCGTTCGCCAATTGGAAGTTCGTCGCTTGTGCTCTCGACGACCTTGGCGAAACCCCAGGTGGGGATTCGACCCCAGCCGGAGTCGCTGGTCGGAAAAACATCCCAGTACCGAAGCATGTCGCCGAAGACGCCGTAGGTGATGTTGTTCGTTGTCAGGGCGAAGTGCTCAACGTGCAGTCGGCATTGCCCGGGGGCGAGTTCTTCATGAGCATCGGCCACGAATCGGGTCGAGGAGAGATCGGTTCGATTGGTCTCAAGAGTCATCGGCCGTGCTTTCAGCGAAGGATGTGACTTTCTTACCGACTCCATTCGATTCTGTCAATCATCTTGACAGAATCGAGACAGCGGTACGATCTCGAAATGACGTCAGCGCCGACTCCGGAACCCTTCGACGCCGAAGATCCTCTGAATCCAGTGATTGTCGATGGCGAGGTCACCTGGACCTTCGATGCCAATTTCCTCACCTCAAACTGGTCCTGCATTTGGGGCCGAGGTTGTCTCGGCATTCACGATGATCCTTCCGAAGAACTGCAACAGGGCTGCTGTTCGGTTGGGGCGGAACTTGATGGCGAAGATGAGTCACGGATGCTCAGCGCACTTGCGCCCATGGTCGATCCGTCGTTGTTTCAATTTCATGATGCGGCGATTGAGGGCGGGGTGTTTGCCAATGAGAAAGCGACGAACACCCGAGTGATCGATGGCGCCTGCATCTTTTTGAATCGACCTGGGTTTGCTGGTGGAGCCGGCTGCGCGTTGCACCTCGCGGCGGTTGAAGCGGGTGAATCACCAATCGAATGGAAGCCGTCGGTGTGCTGGCAACTGCCGATCAAGATCGATTGGGTGGAAACCTCGCCAACCACAGAAACTGCGACACTTCGCCGTTGGTCTCGCGCCGACTGGGGGGAAGAAGGCGAGACCATGGCCTGGTGTTGCACCGAAGGCGATCGGGCTTATGTGGGTGATCGCCCGGTAATCGAGTCGTTGGCTGAAGAACTCATTGAACTAGTAGGCGATGAAGTTTTTGTTGAGCTCAAACGCCGTCTGTAAACGCTTCGTTGGCCACTCGAACAACTATCATTCGTTGGTCCAGTAGCGATCTCGGGGTGAAGGCCAAATGAAACGCACACAGAAGTTCGTCGGTGTCCTTGCAGGTGGTCTCATGGCGGGTGCGTTGCTGCTCTCGGCATGTGGTTCGTCGTCGAGTTCCTCGACCAAAACTCCGACATCGAAGTCGCCAGCTTCCACAGTTGACGGGATTCTGGGACTCGGTCGTCCAATCGTTCTCGGCCACGCAGCAGGAGAAGATGTTGCTCCTCATTCAACGATGTATGGCTTTGCCGAGTCGGTGAAGGCCGGTGTTGATGTTCTCGATCTCGACATCCAGCGCACGAAGGATGGAGTTCTCGTCGTGCAGCACGATGACAACACCAAGCGCACCACCGAATCCGATCTCAAAATTGCTGATCTCACCTACGACCAACTTCATCAGCTCGATAACGGTTACTGGTTTGCTTCATCGTGCGCGAATACCTGCACCGGAAAGCCCGACGCCGACTACGTCTTCCGTGGAATCCGAACTGGCAAAGTTGCGCCGCCGGCCGGTTACACCGCTGACGATTTCGCGGTGCCGAAATTCAGCGAGGTCGCTGAGCGTTGGCCCGACTACGTGATCAATATCGAGATCAAGGGCAAGGGCGCTGATGCGTTCATCACCGCCGATCTACTTGCGAAGGAAATCGCTCAGTTGAATCGCACCAAGTCAGTCGTCGTCACGTCGTTCGACGACACGGTGGTGGAGAAGTTCCATTCACTGGCACCCGACGTCGCGATGTCGCCAGGGCTCGATGCGCTCACAAAGTACGTCTTGGGCAATGTGCCGATCCCCATGTGGGAAAAGATCCTGCAGGTTCCGCCGGTGTACGAAGGTGTTGTGGTCTTCACTCCTGAGTACGTCCAGAAGACCAAAACCGCTGGCTATGTGAACTGGATTTGGCCAAACGGCGACGGTGAAGACGAAGCCGGATACCTCGCGTTGTTCCAGCAGGGCGCAAACGGCATCAATGCGTCGAATCCCCCTGCCGGTGTCGCTGCGCTCAAGCAGTACACGTCGAAGTAACGCCTTTGCGATTCAGCAAGACACTGTGAGTCATGGGTGCTTGAATGCGCCCATGACTTCTGTGGCTAACAACCTTCGAACAACCTTCAACAGCGGGCGCACACGGCCTTTGGCATGGCGCAAGCAGCAACTCGAGCAGATGGTGAAGATGCTCGAGGAGAACGAGTCTGCGTTTCTCGACGCGCTTGCTTCGGATCTCGGTAAGCCGCGTGTTGAAGGGTTCATCACTGACATTGCATTCGTCACGAGCGAAGTGAAGTCAATGATTAAGAACCTGAAGAAGTGGAACAGGCCCGAGCGTGTGGGTACGCCGCTCGTGGCAATGCCAGGAAAGTCGCGTCTGATTCCCGAACCAATTGGTGTGGTTCTCGTCATCGCACCATGGAACTATCCGATCCATCTCCGATTGGTCCCCGTTGCTGGCGCAATTGCTGCGGGCAACGCAGTAGTGATGAAGCCGTCAGAAGTCACGACGCACACTTCATCGCTCTTGGCGTCATTGGTGCCGAAGTATCTCGATTCGTCAGCGATCGCTCTTGTCGAAGGCGGAGTTCCTGAAACCACTGACCTTCTCGAACAGCATTTCGACCACATCTTCTACACAGGCAACGGAACTGTTGGCCGAATTGTGATGGCGGCGGCAGTCAAGAACCTGACTCCCGTGACGCTTGAACTTGGCGGCAAGAGCCCTGTGATCATTGATGCATCGGCAAACCTCCGAGTCGCAGCGCGTCGGGTTGCCTGGGGCAAGTGGTTAAACGCCGGGCAGACCTGCATTGCGCCCGACTATGTGATGGTGAACGCATCGGTGCGCGATGGTTTCGTTGACGAACTCGGCAAAGCGATCACAGAGTTTTTTGGGACTGAACCAAAAGAGAGTGAGAGCTACGGACGGATCGTTTCGCCAAATCACTTCGCTCGTGTTTCAGCACTGATGGAAGGTGGAACTCCAGTTATTGGCGGCGAGACCGATGCTGCGACGCGTTACATCGCTCCAACGGTGCTTCTCGATGTCGATCCAAACTCGCAGATCATGAAGGAAGAAATCTTCGGGCCACTCCTTCCGATCATCGATATTGCCTCAACGGACGAAGCGATTGATCACATCAACGCGAACCCGCATCCACTCGCGCTCTATGTCTTTGCCGGAGAGAAGCGAGTGGTGGCCGATGTTGTCAATCGAACGACTGCCGGCGGAGTCACAGTCAACGGAACCATCATGCATTTTTCGAATCCGAATCTTCCGTTTGGCGGGATCGGCGAAAGCGGAATGGGCGGTTACCACGGCAAGTCCGGCGTGCGTTTGTTCCAGCACATGAAGCCGGTATTGACGCGTGGAACGAAGATGGATCCTTCGGTTGCTTATCCTCCATACACCGACCGCAAGGCAAAAATTTTCCGCAAAGTTCTCTGAACCTTTGGAAGATCGAACATTTTGAGTGCCCATAGGGAGCAGTCGGGGTGCGGAGCTCACTTTCGCACTCAACTCTCTCGCCGCTTTCGATAATCGCTCGGTACCCTCAAGGCAGAAACCCGCTTCTTGTGGGGACTGCGTTTTTGACAATCAATTGTTGTCTTCGTTGAAACGTTCTCTTCGTCTCCCAGAGGCATAACGAAGGGATTGTCATGTCTGCGTCTTCCTCCTCCGAGGTTCAAGATGGCATCGGTCACGTTCCTGTTCGACCCGTAGCGGTCGTCTACTGCCAAGCGAACTTTGGAAAGATCGATGGGAAGACAGCGAATGGTCTTGTCAGGCAGAGCGAAACCTATGTAATCGCTTCAGTGATCGACAGTACGTGTCGTGAACGCGATGCGGGAATGGTGCTTGATGGAGTCCCGAATGGCGTCCGAGTTGTAGGCGACCTTGACGAAGCGCTTGCGCACGGACACGGCAACCCTGGCGTCTTCATCGTTGGATTGGCTCCAACAAGTGGACTCCTTTCGCTTGAGGAGCGCAATGTGATTCTCAATGCGATAGCTCGTGGACTCCACGTGGTGAGCGGGCTCCATGAGTTCCTCACTGAAGATGCTGAATTTGTCGCTGCTGCGCATGCTGCCGGAGTACTCATCACCGACGTTCGTATGCCCCGCGCCAAAAAGGACTTACGGATGTTTACGGGTCGCATTCGAGACGTGACGTGCCCGCGGATTGCAGTGCTTGGAACTGATGGAGCGATCGGGAAGCGAACTACCGCAACGATCCTCACCAAGGCGCTCAACGACCATGGGATTCGTGCAGTCATGGTGAGTACTGGCCAGACAGGCCTGATTCAAGGTGCGCGCTATGGCGTAGCTCTCGATGCTGTGCCGGCACAGTTTGTTACGGGGGAATTGGAAGCCGCAGTTCTTGATGCGTTTGATAACGAAGATCCTGATGTGATCATTGTTGAAGGCCAGGGTGCCCTCAGCCATCCGACGTACTTGAGTTCCACTGCGATTCTCCGGGGAAGTCAACCTCAAGGCGTTGTCCTTCAACACGCCCCGACGCGGAAAAGCGCGAGCGACTTCCCGGATTTTCCGATGCCAACTGCTGCGAGTGAAATCAAACTCATTGAGTTGTTTGCGAAAACAAAAGTGATCGGCCTGACGATTAATCACGAGCTCATGACCGATGATGATGTCGAAGCAGCAATCGCGCTCTACGAATTGGAACTGGGCATTCCAGTGACCGATGCGTTGTGGCGATCAGGTGACCGTCTGGTCGAGATGGTTCTTACCTCGTTCCCTTCGCTTCAACCGGGCGAACCGCTTGATGTCCGTTGAGTGCGCCGAGGATTGAAATAGATCTTTCAAAAATCGCTGCGAATGCGGCGAATCTTGTGAAGCTCACTGCTGAAAAGGGAGTTGGCGTCACGGCAGTGACGAAAGCATTCGGTGGTCGGCCCGATATCGCTCGAGCTCTCGTAGGAGCGGGCGTCGCTGCGCTCGGCGATTCGCGGATCGACAATATTGAACGTTTGCGAACCGACTGTGTTCAGTCATCCACGGTTTTGATTCGTTCGCCGATGCCTAGTCAGTCTCGGCGCGTTGTCCGGGCGGCTGAACTCTCACTCAATACGGAGATTGAAACGATCGAGCTGCTTTCAAAGTCTGCGGTGGAACTCGATCTCGATCACCGAATTGTTCTTATGGTCGAACTTGGTGATCTACGTGAGGGGTTCATGCCCGACGAGGTGGATGAGGCGCTCAAGCGTGTGCTTGACCTTCCGCACCTTCACTTTGCTGGCATCGGCACAAATCTGGCCTGCCGAAGTGGGGTGATTCCCGATTGCGCCAACATGGGTGAACTTTCGCGTCTTGCCGATCGCCTTGAGCTGGACCACTCCGTGAGCGTCGATGTTGTCTCGGGCGGGAACTCGGCAAATATCGATTGGCTCACAAGTGGAAGCCCGATTGGGCGAGTGAACGATCTACGTCTTGGTGAGTCGATTCTCTTGGGTCAAGAACCGCTGCATCGGCGTCCTCTTGATGGACTGCACACCGATTCCTTTGTGCTGATTGGTGAAGTCATTGAATCGAGGCGCAAGCCAACGCAACCATGGGGTCAATCCGCACAGTCGGCATTTCCGCGCGCAACAGCCCCGGTTGAGAGTTCAGAGG
>WLOT01000048.1 GCA_009699125.1 Actinomycetota bacterium | reverse complement strand
TTGATAGGCCGGAGGTGTAAGTGCGGTAACGCATTCAGCCGACCGGTACTAATCGGCCGAGGGCTTGGATCGACACAGATGTTCGTGCTCGCTATGGAGTTCTGAAGGGGCCGCGACAGGTCCGACTTCGGTCGGAGTTGGCGCACCCTTTTGACAAAGGTTTCGGTGGCTATGGCGGTGGGGTCACACCCGTTCCCATTCCGAACACGGAAGTTAAGCCCACCAGCGCCGATGGTACTTGGGAGTAGACTCCCTGGGAGAGTAGGACGCCGCCGGATTTCTTAGAAAGAAAAGGGCCCCCATTGGGGGTCCTTTTCTCGTTTTGCTCTGCGTTGAATTTGCTCAAAGGAAATTGCAGCAATTATCACGAGAAGGCGGGTTGTCCTCGCTCGTCAGGAAGCCCGTTTTCAGGATTGGGGTCTCCGGCCGGTAGGTTGGGCCCATGGCCAGTCCTTCTTCTTCCAGTTCGTCGCGCTCGGGCAAGTCAAACGGCCCTCGAGGCGGCGGGCGTCCTGCCGGGAAGTCGGGCCCGGCAAAGGGCGGTTCGAAGGGTGGATCCAAGGGCGGTTCGGCCTCTGGTTCGGCTGGCCGCAGTTCGGCGCGCCCTTCAAGCCGATCAAGCTCTGACAGTTCTGGCCGTCCGTCCTCTGGCGCAAAGCCCTCTCGGGGAGGAAGCGGAGGCTCAGGTTCGAGTTCGTCGCGTTCTTCGAGCGGTTCATCGTCGGGCCGAACCAGCTCAGGCCCTCGTTCGGGACCATCATCTCGATCGGGTGCACCGTCGAGGTCTGGTTCGTCGGATCGGACAGGATCAGGTCGTCCGAGTCGGCCTTCAGGCAGTTCTGATCGACCTCGTTCTGGCAATGCTCCGAGCCCTCGGGCTCGTAGTGGCGGCGATGATCGCGCCACTCGCCGCTCAAACACCGAAGACGGCTGGGCCGACGGTCCGGCGCTCGAAACACCGCGAACCTGGGGCGGCGTCGCCCGTCGTGGTGCAGGCGCAGCGACAGGTCGGCGAGTTGTCGGCGCATCTCGTGCATGGCGAGACGCGGTCGAGGCAGCAACTCCGCAACGTCGTCCAGATTCAGCGCGTCGGGCGGCACCGGGAACCATTCCCGACGAAGCCACCGACGCCGAGCGTCGCGCTGCGAACGATGCTCGCACGTCAGAGGACGAAGCGATCATCACCCAAGTTCGCGACGAAGCCACCACTGCAGTTTCACGCGGAGGTTCTCGTCGCCGCGACCCGGCTCCGATCGATCTGGCCGGTGAGGTCCGCGAACAACTCAGTCGCGCCGTTGGAACAGCGCGCACCGAGCGCGTGGAAAAGCGGTTGTCCGAAGCAGCGGAACACTTTGAGGCAGAACGATTCGGTGATGCTGCTCGCATCCTTAAGAAATCGGTTGATGAGGCTCCGACCGTGGCAGCAGTGCACGAGCTCTACGGACTCACGCTGTATCGCCAAGAAAAGTGGAAGCCGGCAGCGCGTGAACTTGAGGCATTTCGAATGTTAAGTAACGCCACCGATCAGCACCCAGTGCTTGCCGATTGTTATCGGGGAATGCGGCAGTGGACGCAGGTCGGTGAACTTTGGGACGAGCTTCGCGCGGCATCGCCCAGCGCTGAACTCGTGACGGAGGGCCGCATCGTGATGGCGGGCTCGCTTGCTGACCGAGACGATCTCTCTGGTGCGATCGCACTTCTTGAGCAGAGCTTCACGTTCCCCAAGCGGCCGATGCCGCATCACCTGCGACGCGCCTATGTGCTTGCCGATCTCTACGAGCGTTCGGGAGATCTTCCAAAGGCCCGCACAATGTTCGGTCGAATTGAGAACGTCGATCCCGATTTCGCCGATGTACGGCGCCGGGTCCGCGCTCTTCGCTGATCTGTCTCACGCCAGTTCTACGTTGTGTCTCACTTCCCCCAGTGACCGCCGGTCGGTGTCCGTCCGATCGCAATTCTGGGAGGCCTCATGGCCGCAACGACACAACGAAGCGCAGCACCATCCCGTCGGGGTGCATCCTCAACCACACACGACTCTTCGATCCTTGGTACGGAGCTGGTGCCACCGGGCTCCAATCTGGTCATTCTCCGAGGGCTCATTCGCCGAGATCCAGAGTTCCGAGTTCTGCCGTCTGGCGACGAACTCGTGTCCCTCGATCTCACCGTGCGCGACGGCGAATTGCCGGCCGAGTCGGTGCCGGTGGTGTGGCATAACCCAACTGCGGCGGCGGCCAAGTTCGTCGAGGGTGACGACGTCGTGGTCGTGGGCCGGGTTCGCCGCCGGTTTTTCCGCGCTGGTGGTTCCACTGCAAGTCGTACCGAGGTCCACGCCGACAAAATTCTGAGTGCCCGATCTGGGGTACGGATTCGCACCGCACTCGAACCTCGTGTCGATGACCTCAACCTCTGAGGTGCTCGTCACCCCTCGCTCGAGGCGATCATCTGGACTGCCCGGCTGGCCTAGGCTCCCTCCCGAACAAAAGATCGGTGTGCGCAGGCGCATCGAACGGGTCTGGTGGGCACGGGCGCATCAGATGATCGAGGAGAGGCATGACCGACATCAAAGGACTACTCGGCGACGAAGCCGAAGAGTTGCTGACCTTTACGTGTAAGGGCATTACTGCAGATCAGCTGACACAGCCGGGTGGTGACATCGTCGAGCGTGTTTACCTGCAGTCAGATCGTTCCCCGCAGGTTCTGCGCAATCTTCAATCAATGTTTGGCCACGGTCGTCTTGGCGACACTGGTTACGTTTCGATCCTTCCGGTTGATCAGGGCATTGAGCATTCGGGTGCAGCATCGTTCGCCCCGAACCCGATGTATTTCGACCCTGAGAACATCATCAAGCTCGCCATCGAGGGTGGTTGTAACGCCGTCGCTACCACTTATGGCGTCCTTGGCACGATGTCACGCAAGTACGCGCACCGCATTCCGTTCATTGTGAAGATCAATCACAACGAACTCATGACCTATCCCAACGAATTCGACCAGATCATGTTCGGAACCGTTGAAGAGGCCTATGAACTCGGCGCTGCTGGCGTTGGCGCAACGATCTACTTTGGCTCACCCGAGTCGCATCATCAGATCATCGAGGTTGCCGAGGCGTTCCATCGTGCGCACCAACTCGGAATGTTCACCGTGTTGTGGTGCTACCTCCGTAATAACGCGTTCAAGGTCGATGGCGTCGATTATCACGACGCTGCCGATCTCACTGCCCAGGCCAACCATCTCGGTGTCACGATCGAAGCCGACATCATCAAGCAGAAGCTTCCGACCAAGAACGGCGGCTACAACGCTCTTGAGGGTTACGGCAAGACCTCGAAGCTCGTGTATAGCGATCTCGTCACCGATCATCCGATCGACTACACCCGCTGGCAGGTGGCGAACTGCTACATGGGTCGCATCGGCTTGATCAACTCTGGCGGCGAGTCAAAGGGTTCTTCTGATCTCGCCGATGCCGTGCGTACCGCGGTGATCAATAAGCGTGGCGGTGGCACCGGCCTCATCTCCGGCCGCAAGGCGTTCCAGCGTCCGATGGCCGAGGGTGTTGCGCTGCTCAACGCCATTCAAGACGTCTACCTGGACGAATCAATCACCATTGCGTGAGTTGTTCTGACACGAACTGAAATGCAACGGGCCGGCCTTCGGGTCGGCCCGTTTGCGTTGTCAGGTGATCGCCGCTGCTTCTGCGCGTCGTTGACGGCGCGGTTAGTCGATGGAGCGGAAGACCACGCCCGTGCGCGGCTTCGGCGCGAAGAACGTCGATTTCGGAGGCATCTTTTCTCCGCCCTCCGCAATAGCAATGATCTGATCAATCGTGACTGGCCGCAGCAGTACGCCCGCCTGAGCTGCACCTGAATCGACGGCTGCTCGAATGTGCTCGACGCCGTGTTGGTAGACCAACGCATGGTCGGGCAGCGATGCGAGGGCAAGGTCGAGGCGACTGGAATCGAGATCGCGAGTTGCGGCGATGGTTTCGGGGCGAGGTCGAAGCAACCATGCGCCTTCGGGAACGACCAAGACGAGCCCGCCAAGTTCCTGAAGTCGTCTCACGGTTGGCGCATCGGTGAAGACGAACGCTTCGATGTCGAAAAACGGTTCGAATGCTTCGAGAAGATCGAAACCATCGGGCAGCGCTGAAAGCAAGCGATGGATTGGCCCGACATCAAGTTCGTCTTCCACGAGTTCCACAACAAACGTCATGACTGCATCGGCCGCGCCACCGTCGCCATCGGATGCACGGCGCTCGTCGCGGTAAGCGAGTGACGTTTCGTAGCGATGATGGCCATCGGCGATCACGATCGGTGCCGAACCAATCGCGGTTCGAATTGCGTCGATGCGAGCAGTGTCGGTGATTCGCCAGACCGAATGGGTCACGCCATCGGCCTCGAATCGACACAGCGGATCTTCTGTGGTGTCGAGAAGAGCAGTCAGGCCTCGGGCAGGGGAGAGGCCCCATACTGCCGAAAGGTTTGATCGTGTCGACCGAAGAAGATCGAGTCGATCGCTTTTGGCCTTGGGCGTGGTGAATTCGTGCGGGAGGATGTCGCCTTCGCCTGGTCGGGTCAGTTCCATTGCGCCGATCACGCCAGTCGTGTGGCGCACGACGCCGTTTTCGTCGGCGGCATCCATTCGGTAGACCGTGAATGAAGGCTGGGGGTCATCGACAAGGACGCCGTCTGACCGCCACTGAGCGAACTGTCGGGCCGCATCGCCATAGGGGTCGGTGCCGTCGATCGGGAGATCGATGCGGACGACGTTGGCCGGAGCGCTTGCAACAAGAGCAGCTCGATCAGTTGGGCTGATCACGTCGTAGGGGGGAGCCGTAACGAGCGCGGGATCAAGCGATGCGGTGTCGTAGCGAATACCGATGAATGGTTCGAAGCGTGGCACTGAGTAGTACTAGCAGACGCGCAATGGGGATCGATGCGAATGAATTTGGTCGGTCGTCACGATTGCGAGGAAGAGATGGGAGACTGCCGCCATGGCATGGGCCCTGGATCTCGACGGTGTGGTTTGGTTAGAGGACGAGCCCATTGAGGGAGCTGCCGACGCCATCGCGACACTGCGCGCTTCGGGAGAGCACGTCGGATTCGTCACGAACTTCTCCTTTGGTCGGCGCGACGACATTGCCGCCAAACTTGAACGTCACGGAATCGATGCGTCGGATGGAGTGATTACGTCGGCAATGGCAGCGGCTGCTCTCGTTCCCAGCGGGTCTCGTGCTCTGGTCTGCGCAGGGCCTGGGGTTGTCGATGAGTTGCAGCGTCGAGATGTTGAAACCATTGATGCGAGCGATCCGAGAGCTCTCGGCACGAGCGTCGATGTTGTGGTCGTTGGCTATCACCCAACGTTCGACTACCAGCGAATGACCGCGGCCTCGACCGCTGTTCGGAATGGTGCTCGTTTGCTCGGCACCAACGATGACTCCACCTATCCCACCGCTGCAGGGCCGGTACCTGGCGGCGGAGCATTGCTCGCTTCGATTGCCGTTGCCTCTGGCGTCACCCCCGAGATTGCCGGCAAGCCGTATCAACCAATTGCTGACATGGTTCATGAGCTGCTCGGCGCCGACGGAATCATGGTGGGCGATCGTCCCGATACCGACGGACGATTTGCACTCACGCTTGGCTGGAAGTTTGCGCTGGTGCTCACAGGTGTGACCTCGCATGCCGATCTTCCTATTGAGCCCACCCCTGATGTCGTGGCCGACTCGCTCCTGGCCTTGGTCTCTGAGGCCCTATCGGGCCGCGAACTCGGTAACTAGCGTTACTGCCCATGAGCGCCCGTCGTCGACTCGATACCGAACTTGTGCGTCGGGGGCTCTCACCGTCTCGCGAGCGCGCGCAGGCCGATATCGCTGCCGGTCGGGTCACCGTGGGCGGAGCTCCGGCGACCAAGGCCTCACGAATGGTCGACGGGTCCGAGGCGGTTCTTGTTCACGGACCGCCTCCAAGGTTTGTGAGTCGAGCTGGCGCAAAGATTGAAGGGGCAATCGAGCACTTCGAGTTACAGGACCTCATCAAGGGTGCTCGGGTCCTCGATGCCGGAGCCTCCACCGGCGGATTCACCGATTGCGTTCTCCAATATGGTGCCTCCGAGGTCGTCGCCGTCGACGTGGGCCATAACCAACTTCATGAAAAGTTGGTCGGCGATCCACGGGTGCACTCGATGGAACGCACCAATCTCCGAACCGTCGACCCGGCGGTCCTCGGACCCCAGGTTGATCTCGTTGTGGGCGATCTGTCGTTTATCTCTCTTGCCCTTGTGCTCGACACGCTGAGCGCAGCAGCGGTCCCTGGGGCGGTCTACGTCCTACTCGTGAAGCCGCAGTTCGAGGCTGGTCGCACCGAAGTGAGCAAGGGCAAAGGCATCATCGACAACCCAGTCATTTGGCGTCGAGTGCTGGCCGAAGTATCGGCTGCGCTTCTTGAGCGGAATGCGGCCATCATGGGGGTCATGGTTTCGCCCATCACAGGTTCTGACGGAAACGTGGAGTTCATTCTCCTTGGGCGGTTCGCCGGTTCCGTCGACCCGATTGGTCGCCATTCTCCTCTTGATGTCACATCACTCGACGGGGCATTCGACCTTGTCACCGGTTGCCTGGATACCAGCGTTCAGTCCGAAGGGGAAAGCTGACCATGGCGTCGTTCGCATTTGTCGTGCACCCTGAACGAGACGAAGCAGCATCGGTCGCGCTCGACACCATCGCGTGGCTGATCAACGACGGGCACCGAGTCGTCCTTCCGATCGACGACGCCGCTCGACTCGGTCGCGCCGATCTCGGTGTGTCCGACGCGGAACTTGTCAAAGGACTTGATCTTGCCGTCAGCCTCGGTGGCGACGGAACGATGCTCCGAACAGTCGCACTCGTAGCTCGTCACGAAGTCCCGGTTCTCGGTGTCAACCTCGGCACCCTTGGTTACCTCACCGACATCGAACCCGATGGTCTTCGCCCCGCGCTCGAACGAGTGCTTGCGGGCGAACATCTCATCGAAGAACGAATGCTTCTTGATATTGAAATCGATGCACCTTCTGGTGGCGCATCCGAGACGGCGGTACTCGCGCTGAACGAAGCAGTACTCGAAAAGACTGCAGCCGGGCACACCATCCGACTCGACGTCGCGCTTGATGGTGCGTACTTCACGCCTTACGCGGCCGATGGCCTCATCGTTGCAACTGCGACTGGTTCGACGGCCTACGCATTTTCGGCGCGTGGGCCAATTGTTGAGCCAACCCATCGCGCACTTCTGCTCACGCCGGTTTCTCCTCACATGTTGTTCGATCGCACGCTCATCCTCGATGACGATTCCGACGTCTGCCTGACAGTTTCGGGGAATCGAGAAGCGGCGTTAGTGGTCGATGGTCGACATCTCGGCGATCTGCAGCCGGGCGACATCGTCCGTTGTCGTGCATCGAACCATGTCGCCCGACTCGTCCTTTCCGGACCTCGCGATTTCCACGCCATCCTCAAGGCCAAGTTCGGTCTGTCCGATCGATAGTCAAGGGTCGACCCAATGCTGAGTGAACTTCGAGTTTGCAATCTCGGTGTGATCGAAGAACTGTCGCTCGTGTTCACGCCGGGCATGACTGCGGTGACCGGCGAGACCGGCGCCGGAAAGACGCTTGTCGTCACGGCGATTGAGTTGCTGGTCGGCGGCAAGGCAGAAGCATCGATGGTTCGTCCTGGTTCCGACGAAGCCATGGTCGAGGGTCGCTTTGATCTCGGTGATCGTGAGTGCGTTGTCCGACGAGTTGTTCCCGCAAAAGGGCGATCGCGCGGCTACATCGATGGCAGCCTTGCCACAATCGCTGAACTGTCAGAGGTTGGAAGCAGGCTCGTTGACCTTCATGGTCAGCATGATCACCAATCGCTCCTGACGGGCGCTGTGCAACGCCAGGCCCTCGATCGATTCGGCGGGGTGGACCTGCAACCGTTGCGGGCCGCTCGCCAGCAGGTCATCGACCTCGAGACGCAGCGATCATCATTTGGCGGCGACCCCCGTGACCGTGCGCGCGAAATCGATCTTCTTCGCTTCCAAGTCGAAGAGCTCGTCGCCGCCGGACTCGACGACGCTGATGAAGACGCCAAACTTCGAACGGAAGCGGAACTGCTTGCCGATGCGGGCGGCTTTCGTGATGCGGCCGGCGTCGCGCTCGATGCACTCAGCGCCGATGGGGGAGCAGCCGACGCAATTGGTGGGGCACTTGTGGCTCTCGGCGACCGGTCACTCTTTACTGGCGTCGTGGCTCGGCTTCGAGATACCCAGGCCGAAATCGACGACTTGGCTCGTGAACTTCGTGCGACGTCCGAAGCGATCGAAAGCGACCCAGAGCGCCTCGCACTACTTGGCGACCGACGAAAGCTTCTGCAAGACCTTCGTCGCAAATACGGGGAGACCTTGGCCGAGGTCATCGTCTGGAGAGACGATGCCAGCCAGAGGTTGATCGAACTCGAAGGTCACGACGAACTTGCCGCAGCGCTCGACGCACAGTTGCTGCAGGCTCGAGCAGCGCTCACCAAAGCTGAAGACCTTGTAGCGAAGGCTCGTGGTGCAGCTGCTCCGGCACTGGCGAAAGCGGTTGAAGCCCACCTTCCCGATTTGGCCCTTCCAAAGGCCCGACTCGAGGTCGAGGTTGCAGGCGTCGCGGGGCGTGATGTCACGTTCCGGTTTGCCGCGAATCCCGGCATGGAACTTCAGCCGCTCGCCAAAGTTGCGTCTGGGGGAGAACTGGCCCGAGCCATGCTGGCATTGCGTCTCGTGCTCACCGAAGGGCCACCAGTGCTTGTCTTCGACGAGGTCGATGCAGGTATTGGTGGAGCCGCTGCCGTCGCTGTTGGCCGGTCACTCGGGGCGCTTGGGGTTGATCACCAAGTGCTCGTGGTGACGCACCTCGCACAAGTTGCGAGTTGGGCCGACGCGCATGTTGTTGTTGACAAGATTGCAACCGAATCAACGACCACAACAAAGATTTCTGTCGTCGATGGCGAGGATCGAGTCACCGAACTCGCTCGAATGTTGTCCGGAACCCCTGAATCTTCGACAGCCCAGCAACACGCTCGTGAGTTGCTGGAAAGCACTCAATCCTGACTGCGGTCTCGTCAACGGTCTGACGTCACCTTGCGATCCGCGCCGGAGCACTCAGAACGGGGCTACGCTGCAATCCCGACGTGTTGACTAACGCCGGGAGGCCCCTCCAATGACCAAGCACATCTTCGTCACAGGGGGTGTGGCCTCTTCGTTGGGGAAGGGCATCACAGCATCATCGCTCGGACGTTTGTTGAAGAGCCGTGGCCTTCGAGTCACGATGCAGAAGCTCGATCCGTATCTCAACGTCGATCCCGGCACCATGAATCCGTTCGAACACGGCGAAGTTTTCGTCACTGACGACGGGGGTGAGACCGACCTCGATCTCGGTCACTACGAACGCTTCATCGACGAACCGCTGAGTCGTGATTCGAATGCAACGACCGGATCGATCTACTCGGCCGTGATCGCCGCAGAGCGCCGTGGCGATTATCTCGGAAAGACCGTGCAGGTCATTCCGCACATCACCGACGAAATTAAGCGCCGCATCACCCGCCTGGCTGACGAATCGGTCGACGTCGTGATCACCGAAATCGGTGGAACTGTCGGCGATATTGAAATTCTCCCATTCCTCGAGGCGATCCGACAGTTCCGCCTCGATGTCGGTCGTGAGAATGTTTGCTACGTGCACGTCACCTTGGTGCCATTCATCGGCCCATCTGGTGAGCAGAAGACAAAGCCCACGCAGCACTCAGTGACGGAACTCCGCAGTCGAGGCATTCAGCCCGACATCATCGTGTGTCGCAGCGAAGCGGCGTTGTCGCCCGACCTCAAGCGCAAGATCTCGAACCTGTGCGACGTGCCCGTTGAAGCTGTTGTCAACGCTGCCGATGCCCGCAATCTCTACGAAGTGCCGCTCATCATGCATGAAGAAGGCCTCGATGAGTACGTCTGCAAAATGTTTGGCTTCGCCGACCGTCACATCGATTTGTCGGAATGGGAAATCCTTGTTGACCGCGTGGAGAACTCAAACATTCCGCTTCGCATCGGAATCATCGGAAAGTACGTCGCGCTTCCCGATGCCTACTTGTCAGTTGTCGAATCCCTGAAGCATGGTGGCTTTTTCCACGCCGCCGATGTTTCGATCGAGTGGGTGCAGGCTGAAGACGTTGAAGCTATGACCGCCGATGGCCGACTTGGCGAGCTCGACGGGATCGTCATCCCCGGTGGCTTTGGTGAACGGGGCGTCGAAGGAAAGATCGCGGCCGCTCAGTACGCGCGCGAAAACGATCTTCCCTGTCTCGGTTTGTGTCTTGGTATGCAGGTCATGACCATTGAGTACGCCCGCAATGTCCTTGGTATGGCCGGAGCGCACTCGAGTGAGTTCGATCCGCAAACACCGTTCCCAGTAATCGACCTCATGGAAACGCAACGTGACGTCACCGACATGGGTGGGACGATGCGTTTGGGCGCGTACATCGCTCAGCTCCAGCCAGGTTCACGCGTTGCCGAGATCTACGAATCCGAGGTTGTCTCGGAACGGCATCGTCACCGCTACGAGTTCAATTCCAAGTTCCGCAACCGTTTCGATGAGTCGGACTTTGTTTGCTCAGGGACATCTCCTGATGGCCGACTTGTTGAGTTCATTGAACTCAAGAACCATCCCTATTGGATCGGTACACAGGCTCACCCCGAATTCAAGAGTCGACCCGAACGTCCGGCACCGCTGTTTCGTGAGTTCATCGCTGCGGCGTTGTTGCGCTCAGAAGGTCGTAACCCGCACCTTCCCGATTTCGATGTCGAGTCGTTACCGGCGTGAGCGAGCAGTTCCGCAAGGTCGACGAAGTCGTCCTGCACGGTGGTTACATCTTCGACCTCGTTCGAGCTGACTTCATTTCTCCCGAGGGCGAACCATTCAGCCGAGACATCGTTCGACATCCAGGTGCGGTTTCCGTTGTGCCGATCGATAGTGACGGGCGAGTGATCATGGTTCGGCAGTATCGACCAGCGCTCGATCAATACATTCTCGAAATTCCTGCCGGAAAACGCGACGTGGCAGACGAACCTCCAGCCGAAACGGCACAGCGCGAACTCGGCGAAGAGATCGGAATGCGCGCCGGAACGTTGGACTTGTTAGGAACGTTTGCGAATGCACCTGGCTTCAGTGACGAACTCTCTTGGGTGTACCTAGGTCGCAACCTTGAATCGGTACCGCGCGATGTGCAGGGGATCGAGGAGTCACATATGAGCGTTGAGCGGTTCACGTTCGACGAAGCGTTCTCGCTGATCGCCGATGGCTCGCTCATCGATACCAAGACCGTTATTGGTTTGTATCTCGCGGCGTCGCTGGTTGGCGGTGGCTGAGCAATTCGAAGAGTGGGAACTTCCTCTTGATGTTGAGGAGTTTCTGACATGGCTGGCAGCTGAGCGAGGTCGTTCGGCCAACACGCTTGCGGCGTATCGGCGCGACCTCACTGCCTATTGCATCTGGCTTTCCAAAACGCGTCGAACGCTCGAAGAAGTTCGCGCAACTGATCTTGACGCCTACGTCGGCGTCGTGCGAGAGCGAGGACTGGCGCCCTCGTCGGTG
>WLOT01000047.1 GCA_009699125.1 Actinomycetota bacterium | reverse complement strand
CGAAGAAGGCAGTTTCGAAGATGCCGAGATCGTCTTCAGGAACTGGGCGGTGACGCCACACCACACCGAGTTCGTCGTAATTGTGGAGATTCAGCGGTGCCGCGATCATCGAGATGACGCAGGTGAAGCCCTGTTCGCGAACCCAGATGATTTCTTCCTGACGACGAACCTTGCGATGGTTTGCGCCATAGCCACCGGGTCGCTCACAGACGGCGAGTCGCTCAGCGATCACCCAGTGAAAATTGCGGGGTCGGATCCCCTGCGCCCACTTCCCTTTACTGGCCACGGCGCTCATGCTGCCACGACTTTGGCCGCTTGGATGGCGCTTCTGACGTCGTGAGCGCGAATCATGCTCGCTCCGGCGTGCATTGCCCACACCTCAGTGGCGATCGATCCGGCCAAGCGATCGTCGGCGGGAACGATGTCAGCTGAACCATCAGAAGTGGCAAGGAGCCTTCCCAGCATTGCTTTTCTGGAGGTTCCGACCATCACCGGCCAACCCAATTCAACGATGCGATCGAGGTGTGCGAGCAGCGCCAGATTGTGGGCATCGGTCTTCCCAAATCCAAATCCAGGATCAACCCAAATTTCTTTCACACCGGCCTCTGAAGCAGCCGTTGCGCGCTCGCGAAGGAACGCACACACCTCTGACACGACATCGTCGTAGTGAGGTTCGGTCTGCATCGTGCCGGGCTCGCCTTGCATATGCATGGCGATCCATCCGACACCGAGCTCGGCCGCAACTGGCCAGAGAGAAGCTGAAACGTCATTGATGAGAGTTGCTCCTGCAGCGACCGCAGCGCGCGCGACCTCGGCGTTTCGCGTGTCGATGCTGAGTCGACAACGACCACTCAGTCCTTCGAGAACCGGAATGACACGAGCGAGTTCGGTGTCAACGTCAACGGGTGCCGCGCCTGGTCGAGTGGACTCGCCGCCAATGTCGAGAATTGATGCACCCTCCTCCACAAGCGAAAGCCCATGCGCGATTGCCGAAGACGGTTCAAGAAACTTTCCGCCGTCGCTAAACGAATCGGGAGTGACATTGACGATTCCCATCACCAGCGGAATCGATGTCGGAGTACCGACCCCGAGTCGCGGAACGACGTCGGCCACGTTTAGTCGCGAGCGATGAATCGCATCGCTTCGAATCGAGTGGCAGCGCTTTCACGGAAGAGTCCGCGCACTGCAGACGTCACGGTGGTTGAACCTGGCTTGCGAACACCACGCATCGACATACACAGATGCTCCGCCTCAATAACAACAAGCACGCCACGGGGCTGCAGTGTTGCTTCGAGTTCGTCGGCGATCTGCGCGGTGAGGCGTTCTTGCACCTGCGGACGCTTCGCGTAGGCATCGACCAAACGAGCGATCTTTGAAAGTCCCGTCACGCGCCCATCAGTGCCAGGGATGTAGGCAACATGCGCCTTACCCATGAACGGAACGAGATGGTGTTCGCACATCGAGGTGAGTGCGATGTCACGGACCATCACCATTTCGTCGTGGTTCGCCTCAAACATCACCTGCAGATGACTGCGGGGATCGTCGCGAAGGCCAGCAAATACCTCGGCGTACATGCGCGCCACGCGATCGGGCGTGTCGTGCAGGCCGTCGCGATCGGGATCCTCGCCAATGGCGATGAGGATCTCTTTCACAGCAGCTGAGATTCGGGGAAGATCGATGGGCTCCATCACGGTCTCCTGATGAGGGGACAAGAACAAGAACGTTCAACAGGCAGGAAATCGTAGTGATTCCCGTTGTGGCAAAGAATCAATGACCGCTTCCGGGGCCCACGTAGACCCGAAGGTCATCGAGGTTGCGGTAGCGCTCAGCGACATCGAGGCCGTACCCGACCACAAACTCGTCGGGGAGACGGAAGCCTACGTAGCGAAGATCGGGTTCCACCTTCTGCATGCCCTCTTTGAGAAGAAGGGCACACACCTCAAGGCTGGCTGGGTGCCGAGCCGCCAGGTTCTTGCGGAGGTAATTGAGCGTGAGGCCACTGTCGACAATGTCTTCGACGATGATGACATCGCGCCCAGTGAGATCGATATCGAGGTCCTTCACGATGCGAACGACACCGCTGGTCTTCGTTGCTGTGCCGTAGGACGACACCGCCATGAAGTCGAGTTCCACCGGCAGCGCAATCGCGCGAGCGATGTCGGCCATGAACATGACCGCACCCTTCAGAACCGCGATGAGCAACGGTGCTCGGCCGGCATAGTCGGCAGTGATCTCTTTGCCGAGTTCGGCAATGCGCTGCTGAATGGCTTCATGGGTGACGAGGATCTGACCCAGATGGGGATCGACATCGGGATGCGGATGTTCGTGAGCGGACGCGCTTTGGGTCACGCGGCGAATGTAGTGCAGTCCTTAGGCCTTCGGTGTCGTAACGATGCGAAGTTTTCCTGCGGTGCGTTCGACGCGACGGTTTCCACCCACATCGGTCGCGATCACATCGTTACGAACGACTGCCATCACACGATCGATCGTTGCCGCGTCGGGTGGATGACGTTCGTCGGCGCCGTCACGAAGCCACTCCCGAAGTGCAACACGCGCCACGGCCTCGGGGGCATCTCGAAGAAGTCGCGCATCGGTCGGATCAAGTTCGGCGGCTTCCGACCGCAGGTAATCCGCAACTGACGCAAAGACATCGGCCTGACGATCAAGTAACGGAATCAGATCTCGGCCAGCGATATCGGTCAGTAGCGGAAGCACTTCATGGCGAATGCGATTACGCACGAACATCGGGTCCGCATTGCTGGGATCAACGAACGGTTCAATCCCTTCGATCTCACACACCCGTTCGGTTTCGGACCTACGGAGATCCAAAATCGGGTGGCGGAATCCGCCGCGAATCGAGGCCAATCCATCGGGGCCCGCACCTCGCAACAAATTCACGACCATCGTCTCGGCCCGGTCATCGGCCGTGTGGCCGAGTGCGGCATCGGGCCCGAGCACTGCATGCCGGGCCGATCGCGCACGAGCTTCAAGGTTCGGGCCGGTGTCGACTTCCACCGTCTCGGCGCGAAACGAAGCACCGAGACGTTCGGCAATTGCTCGCACACGATCGGATTCAGCTTCAGATCCCGGACGCAACCCATGGTCGACATGCACTGCGGTTACGTCACAGCCTGCGGCAACCGCCAACACCAACAGCGCCATCGAATCGGCTCCGCCCGAGACGCCACACACCAAAGGAGTTCCCGCTGGAGGGAATGTGCATCGAGCCAGAAACGCGCCATGGCGTTCAGCGAGCGAACTCACAGCCAGTCGATTTCGTTCAGCCGGCAACCGGAAGCGCGGCGCCCATGCGATCGATCCACCGTTGCGGATCACGAATTTCGAGAATGCTCGGAAGGTTTTCGGGGCCTTCCCATGCACGTGACAACAACTGCTGGCCACCAGCACGCTCGACATCAGTGATGAATGCTTCGCCCTGCGCATATTGCGCCAACTTTGCCTGCAACCCAATGAGTTGTTGGAAGATGCGAGCAATTCCACGAGCCGACTCGCGCCGCTCGCGCAACACCTTTCCGAACCGATCTGCGCTGGGAACCAGGTTGTGGCCGGCGCGATCCATCGTGATGTCGCCGTGTCCTTCAAGAAGGCTCATCATGCCGCTCACCTGATCGAGGACTGCGCGCTGTTCAGAACTGGCGATGAGATTCATCAATCCGCCATCGGCCAAGGGCTTCTGCCCTGATCGAATTGCTGTCGTTACACGCGCGATTGTTTCGCTCATTCGAGCCGGATCGGGATCGATCGTGTTCATTGTCTCGTGCACGAGACCAAGGAAGTGTTCGCGTAACCACGGAACGCCAGTGAATTGCGCTCGATGTGTGACCTCGTGCAACGCCAACCACATACGGAACTCTTCGGGCGGAAACGCAAACTGCTTTTCCAACGCAAGAACGTTCGGCCCGACGTAATACACGATGTCCTGGTCTTGCGGATTTTCTTCTTCGATTACCAACAAGTCGTACTGACCCAAAACGCGCGCGGACATCCAGCCCAAAACGACACCAAGTTCTGCGCCAGCGAGTCGTGCAGTAATCGGGGCCACACGACTCGACGACACGCGGTCACCGAACTTGTCGAGCATCGGCGCCAACAACCGCTGGAACGATGCGAGGTTGGCGCGAATCCATCCGGGTCGATCGGTAACTCGCGCACGAGCCGGGCCAGCGAGCGATCGCAATCCGGTCTCCTGCGCGACGAGTTCTTCAGCGACAGCAGTCAGCCGATCAAAGTCAGGCTGAAGCGACTGGTAGTGATAACTGGCAGCGAAGGGATCCTTCTTTGCGGTGCGGATCGCGACCTTTTCGGCCACACCCCAATCGACCGCTGCGGCCACGTTGCTCAGCGCTTGGGATAGCGGGGAGCGACGACCTTCTTCAGGTACAGACCAATCATTCCCAGCAGAATCAGGATCGTCGGCAGCAGAAGCGCCGGCGCAATCCAAAACGCCCAAACCTGTGCGAACAGAAGTTCCATGGGTGCGATCCTAGGCCCCGCGGCCGGGCTCTCCGCCACTGTCGGGGCCAACTCCGCCCGAACCTTGGATCCGGAGATAGGTGAGTTTCTCTTCAATGCGGATCCGGAGGGTCTCAGGGAACTCCACCGAATGGGTCTTCGTGGTGATGACCATGCGGAGTTCGGCCTCGAAATCGAAAGCTTCGAAACAGGGGCTACAGGCCTCGAGGTGGGCCATGATCTGGTTCCGCTGGGCGTCTGTGAGTTCCGCATCGAGGAATGCGTAGACCTCGGCCAACGCCCGTTCGCAGTCAGTTGTCCCAGCAATTGGCGTGGTGGGAGTGGCGTCGTGGTCGTGGGTCATGGCGATTCTCAGGGGGCCTCGGGAACGGCATCGGCCAGTCCTCGATCAACGGCGAAGTCATGTAACTGCTTTTGGAGGGCTTTTCTTCCACGATGGAGCCGACTCATCACGGTTCCGATCGGAATATCGAGATCATCAGCGATTTCCTTATACGACAGACCCTCAACATCGCTCAGGAGCACGGCGAGGCGATAGGACTCCGGAAGGGCATCGATTGCCGCCTGCACATCGGCATCGGTGAAGTAGTCCATGAGCTCGTCTTCGGCGCTGCGGGAGGCGCGAGCCGCTTCCAGGCCGCCCATACGGCGATACAGGTAGAAGTCCTCGACATCATCCAGCTCGGTCTCGTCGGGACGACGCTTCTTCGACCGATAGGAGTTGATGTAGGTGTTGGTGAGGATGCGGAACATCCATGCTCGCAGATTGGTCCCCTGCTCAAACCCGGCGAATCCCTTGTAGGCCTTCAGGTAGGTCTCCTGAACAAGATCTTCGGCGTCGGACGCGTTATGCGTCATTCGCAGCGCGGTGGAATACAGCTGCGGCATGTACTCCATTGCCTGTTCGGCAAACGCGTCTTGATTGGCCATCAGAGCCCGAGAGGAGAATCGAACTCCTGACCTGCTCATTACGAGTGAGCTGCTCTGCCGTCTGAGCTACCCGGGCGGGAAGCGATGAGGTTAGCCGCCGGCTCCGATCGGACCCACTCGGCGCCAATCAGCGGTGCAGAGTGCTCAGCCGATTAGCGACGAGGGCGGCCCAGTTTCGAAAAGAGCGCCACTAACTGCAGTCGTTCGTTGGGGTTTCGCACGAGGTTGCTGGCCAAATCAGCAATGTCGTCGATCGCTGCAGTCACATCGGTGGGGCGTGACGAAGCGGCAAGATCGTCACGGTAACGGCGAGACAATTCCGTGAGTCCGGCCCTGATCTCGTCGGTTCGATAGCGGCGGACTTCGCGCTTGTGTCGATCCTCGAACTGTTTGCGACCCGAACCACGTTCGCCACGAGCCGCTACAAGTTCAGCGAACTCGGCGACTTCTGCAGCATGTGCTTCAGCCAATGGCGTCATTGCATCGTCGATCATCGCCAACAAGTCGTCGGCCGTTTCGATGGCGCGCGCACCGGTGCCGTCGAGCCGATCGGGAACTGCGCGCCATGCCGCGCGCCGCAACGCGAGTCGATCATCGGTTGCTAACAATCGCGCACGGCCAAGATCTCCAACAGCAGCAGCAGCCGCGTCTGCAGCGCGTTCGGGCGCAACGCCTTCAGCGATCAGTCGCTCAATGATGAGATCATCGGTGATCGTTGCGAGGTCGATGCGCACGCAACGACTCGCGATTGTGACGAGATCATTTGGAACATCGTCGGCAAGAACAACAAACACCGTGCCAGCAGGTGGCTCTTCGATTGTCTTAAGCAGTTTCGGCGCTGCAGTGGTGACGAGGTGGAACTCGTCGAGAATCAATACCTTCGGACCGTCTTCAATCGATGAACGAGCTGCGGTCGCGATGATGGTGTCGGCCTGTTCGGCAGAAATCGATGCGCCGACGCGTTCGAACTCGGTGATGTCAGAGTGATTCTGCGTAAGCGCCATCCGCGCTTGTCGAACCGCGTCGTCACCAGTTCGATCGCGACTCACGAGCGCTGCAGCGAATGCGCGCGCTAACTCGCGTTTGCCACTTCCGCGCGGGCCGACCAACAAATAGGCGTGCACCGGCGCGTCGACTGCAGCGCGCAATTCGCCAACGGCATCGTCCTGACCAACGACATTGGCCCAAAGTTCGATTCCTGCGAGTTCCGCCGACAGCGGCGGGTAGTCGGTGCGTGATGTCACAGAGGCAGTTGTAGCCGCTCAACGACCGCAGCGGACACTGCCGCTGACACCTCATCGATTGATGGCGTGCCATCAATGACGATCCAACGATCGGGTTCGGCGGCGGCCTGTGCCCGAAAGCCCTCGAGAACTGCGGCATGAAACGCTGCTGGCTCAGACTCCATGCGATCGCGAGCGGCACCCAGGCGTCGATCGGCCTCGGCTTCGGGAACGTCCAGAAGGATGATCAGGTCAGGCCATACGCCACCTGTTGCCCACAGCGAAAGATCGCGAATCTCGTCGATCGGCAATCCCCGCCCATGGCCTTGATACGCGATCGACGACCCAGCGAACCGATCAGTCACCACATGTCGGCCTGCAGCCAACGCCGGTTCGACGAGTTCGGCAACGTGTTGCGCGCGGTCAGCCGCCATCAGCAGAGCTTCGGCGCGATCAGAAAGATCAACGGTCTGTGGATCAAGCAGCACCGCTCGAAGTTGCGCGCCGATCACCGTTCCGCCGGGTTCACGCGTGAGGACTGCATCGAGTGCATCGGCCAAACGCGCGGATTGCGTGGACTTCCCGCAAGCTTCGCCGCCTTCGAATGCAATGAACTTGCCGCGGGTCATAACGGATCTCCAAACGGCGGTGGCGGAAGAAACGTAGGAACTTCGGGACCGACGTCATCTGGGTGTGGTTCAGGAATCGGACCAGTCGGACGCAGATCAATCGGCGTGAAGTCCAGCGCTTGTGAATCAGGTGGATTGGGACGCGACGGATGATCAGATTCATCGGCACGCTTCACGCGTTGTCCCGCACGCAACGACGCACCCGCAGCGAAACCCGCAGCGATGATGATTGCCGCAGCAAGCCACAGCGCGAGTCGAACACCTGGGAGTTCCACGGTCTTGCCCGCAACATCAATTCGATTGTTGATCAATGTTGATGCAAGGCGTCCAAGGATTGCTGCGAGTAGCGGACCAGCAACCATCGCAATGAGCACGCACATGCGAACAAGCGTGTTGAGTGAACTGAAGACGCGACCACGAAGATCATCGGCGACTTCCTGCTGCAACATGGAAAAGCCGAGGACGTACACGGGGCCAACAGCAATGCCCATGAGCCCAACAAAGATCACTGCTGCCCACAACGAGGAAGACGACGCTGCACAGAACAAGGACATGCCAGCAACGAACAAGGCTGCGGTGAATGTGGTCGTTTGCGGTAAACGCTTTTGGAACGCCGAGACGCCAACTACACCGATGGCAACGCCAAAACCAAGAGCAGTCGTGAACAACCCGTAGCCAGCAGCGCCGGCATCAAGCACTTCGGTGGAGAACACCGCACCAAGCGGGATGAGCATGCCACCGCCGATGAGACCGGTAGCAAGACCCAAGTTCACCGCGCGCACCGTGTGGTTCTTCCAGATTTCGTTCCAGCCCTCGCGTAGTTCTTCAAGCGTGGCTTTGATGTCGACTCGACGTTCGTCGTCGGCCGTGGACTTCACACGTCGTTCGCGCTTGGGCAACGGCAAGCGGCTGATCATCCATGCCGAGAACACAAAGGTCATGCCGTCGACGTAGAACGCAAATGCCATCTGGTTTGTCTCGAGCCACCCGAGGCCTGGAACATGTCCGATCCATACCGACAAACCAGCGAGCAACGCGAACAGCAACGATGCAAACGGGAATGTTCCATACGCGGCAGCAAGCGAAAGCGAATTCGCTGTCGTGAGATGTTCGTGAGGCACAAGATTTGGAACTTCTGAGTCCTTCGCTGGCCCCCACAACAGCGTGAGTACTTCGAGGACAAGCGACGCCAACACGAGACCGATGACGTCGCTCACGAACGGAAGCAACACCATGACGAGCGCTCGACCAATGTCGCACGAGACCATGACCTTCTTGCGGTCCCACCGATCGACAAGCACACCTGCGAGCGGGCCAAAGAAGAACCCGGGCACGATGCGGGCCGCCATCACCAGCGAGATCGCACCAGCACCAGCACCGCCGCCAATGGTCGCGGCCAAGAGGATGATCGCCGAGAACCCGAGCCAATCACCGGTCGCCGACACGACCTGCACGAGCCAGAGTCGAAAGAACTCGTGGCTGCCGAACAGTCGGACATGGAACCCCGGACGATCCGAGGGGTCTTTCGTAAAAATCGTTTCGGTGTCTTCACCGAAGAGCGAGGCCCGAGTCCAGCCCGGGATGGTCGCGTCAACGTCGGGGCCAGAGGCCTCGACGGGCGTTGCATCCTCGGGGGGATCGGCGTCGTCCCGCGGGTTGGGGCGAGGCACAGCCATGCAATGAGCCTAGGAGAGGTCCCCTGCGGCCCTGAGCACCTCTCCGAAGAAGATCAGAGTCCGGGATCGAGAATCTGCGAATCGGACTTCACGACATTGGGTCGCTTCGCTGCCTTCTTCGCCGCCTTGGACTGGCCCGCACCCACAGTGCGGGAGGTCATCAGATCGGGCTTCTTGGCCCGAGACTTGGCGCTCTTTTTGGCCGTGGCCTTCTTCTTGGTGGCCTTCTTGGCTGCCTTCTTCGCCACGGGGCCGCCATTTTCGGCGATGTAGTCACGACGGGCCTGAAGGAGCTCGGCTCCACGTTCGGGGCTCAGCGTTTCAGGGACATCACCAACTCGCAGTGAGGCATTGGTTTCACCGTCGGTCACGTACGGGCCGAACTTGCCGTCTTTGATCAGCATGGGCCGGCCCGATGCGGGGTCGACACCAAGATCAGCCAACGGAGGCTTCGGAGCCCGCTTACCGAACCGACGCGGCTCAGCAAAAAGCGCCAACGCATTTTCAAAGGTCACGGCCAGCAACTGCTCTTCCGAGTCGAGACTGCGGGTTTCGGGCTTTTCGGCATCGCCTTCGTCGCCCTTGGTCAGGTACGGACCGAACTTGCCGTTCTGTGCACGGATCGTCTTGCCCGTTTCGGGATCGGCACCGAGCACCTTCGGGAACGACAGCAGCTCAAGACCTTGTTCAAGTGTGACTTCGTAAGGGTCCATCGTCTTGAACAACGACGCTCGACGCGGCTTGCCATCGGGATCGTCTTCGAGTTCACCGAGTTGCACATACGGACCGAATCGACCGCTCATCACAAAAACGGTGAGACCGGTTTCAGGATCTTCACCGATGGGCTTGCCGCCCTTGGGCATCGCAAGTAATTCGAGCGCAACCGCAACGGTGAGATCGGCAGGAGGCAGACTGTCGGGCACCGACGCGGTGTCGTCGCCGCGTTGCACATAGGGCCCGAATTTTCCGGGCTTGGCGATGACGGGCATTCCGTTGTGGTCGTCACCCAACAAGAACGTGTTGATCGCAGCCGCATCAATTTCCGGGAGACGCTCGGTCACAAGATCGCGAAGTCCGTCTTTACGTGCGCCATCGACCATCGGGCCGAAATAAAACTCGGCGAGCGTTTCAACGCTGTTCGCATCGCCATTGGAAATGCGGTCGAGAATTCCTTCGAGGTTTGCGGTGAAGTCGTAATCGACAAGTTCAGCAAAATGCTGTTCAAGAAGAGTTGTCACTGCGAACGCGTTCCAACTGGGAACGAGTGCAGAACCCTTCTTCCAAACGTAGCCGCGGCCCTGGATGGTTTCCATGATCGATGCATAGGTAGAGGGACGGCCGACGCCGAGCTCTTCCATCTTTCCGACGAGCGATGCTTCCGTGAAACGCGCTGGCGGTTTCGTGGAGTGACCTTCTGGCGTGATCTCGGTTGCATCGAGACCATCGCCAACCTTCAACTGCGGAAGGCGACGTTCGGTGTCGTCATCGTTTTCCGCATCGGTATCGTCGGTGCGCCAGTCTTCGACCTGCATCCAACCGCGCTCAGTAATAACCGTGCCCGCTGCAGAAAACTCTGCGTCGCGACCACTCGCAGTGAGTGAACCAAGTCGAACCGTGACGGTTTCGCCAATGGCATCGATCATCTGCGACGCAACAGTTCGCTGCCAGATGATTTCGTACAGACGAGCTTCGCCAGGCGGAACCTCGTTGCGAACTTCTTCGGGACGACGGAAACGATCGCCGGCAGGGCGAATCGCTTCGTGCGCTTCCTGCGCGTTCGCGGCCTTCTTGCCCCACGTGCGGGGCTTGCCTTCAATCGCCGAAGCGCCATAGCGCTCGGTGATTTCGCTCTTGGCGGCCGTAACCGCTGCAGCGGAAAGATTCGTTGAATCGGTTCGCATGTAGGTGATGTAGCCCTGCTGATACAGGCTTTGGGCCATCGACATGACCTGCTTGGCCGACACCTTGAGCCGACGACCAGCGACCTGTTGCAGTGTCGAGGTCGTGAACGGAGCGAACGGACGCTTGCGATAGGGCTTGGACTCAACGCTGCGGACGGAGAACGGTGACGTCTGCAGTTCGGCTGCGAGCGAACGAACTGTTTCTTCGTTGAGGATGACCCGATCGTCGCGAGTCAGCGCGCCGTCGTCGTTGAAGTCGTTACCAGTCGCAACGCGCACACCATCGAGGGCGATGAGCTTGGCGCCAAACGGAATCGGTTCAGACGACGCAGCGAAGACTCCCTTGATGTCCCACCAGTCGGCAGAAACAAACGCCATGATCTCGCGTTCGCGTTCCACAACGAGTCGTGTGGCAACGCTCTGCACACGACCAGCAGACAAACCGCGGTTGACCTTCTTCCAAAGGACCTGCGAAAGGTCGTAGCCAGCGAGGCGATCAAGAAGTCGACGCGTTTCCTGCGCATCGACAAGCAACTGATCAAGTTCACGCGGATTGGCGAATGCTTCACGAATCGCTGGTGCAGTGATCTCGTGGAAGACCATGCGATACACCGGCATGTCCTTCGGTGGCTTCAGAACCTGCAGCAAATGCCACGCGATGGCTTCACCTTCGCGATCCTCATCGGTTGCGAGATAGAGCGCATCGGCGTTCTTCAGCGCACGACGAAGTTCCGCAACGGTGTCCTTCTTCTTGTCGTACACCTTGTAATAGGGCTTGAAGTCGTCGTCTGGATCAATGCCCAGGTACGACCACCACTCCTTCTGCTTGCCCTCGGGAAGCTCTTTCGCTTTGGAAACGAGATCTCGGATGTGGCCAACAGACGCGATAACGGTCGGCGAAGCGCCACCGGTGTCCTCGCCGCGGAGGAATTCGGTGATCTTCTTCGCCTTCGTGGGCGACTCGACGATGACGAGGGGACCGGCCATGGGGGGACACAATGAGACCCGTTT